>JAYQPD010000001.1:0-26617 GCA_038145135.1 bacterium
CCGATGATCAAGGCATTTTCACGGTCAAGTTTGATGTAACGGCGTTTGAGTCTGATATATGGGTCAACAAGACCGCGATGAGAGGTACTGATATGGGTACAGCCGGAGTGAACTATCTTATAGAGGATAGTTCAGGCGACACGGTTACTTCTGGCACCGCAACAGCAGCACTCTCAGCAACCGCAGATACCGATGGTTCGCGGTATGTTGTACACGAAGGTGATACAGAGACATTCACTCTGACCGTGAATTACGATCCAACAACTATAGGTGACTTCTTCCAAGTACAACTTCACTCCCTCAACTTCGCAACAACCAACACTGATCCAACCACAAAGCAGCAGGCGCTCCCTGCTACAGATTACGAGACTGATCAATTGAGCATTTAAAAGGGACGTACACGTTAAAAAACACCACGTGAGTTCACGTGGTGTTTTGTTTGTCTACAGTTTCGTTACGTACGAGCGCGCGTTCGTTGGTATACTACAAGTAATAAGGGGTGGAGCTCCTTTTTACAACGCGTGTGCGCATAAAAGACGAACAACTCAAACGATTTGTCATCGATTCCGGACTTATTCAACGGAAGGACCTTGATGCTGCAGAGAAAAAAGCAAAGGAACAGGGTGTTCCGATCGCAACCGTGCTTGCAAATGAGGGTACCGTTTCACAAGACGACCTACGACGTATCGAGTCGTACGTGCTTGGCATTCCATTCATATCCCTCAACGACCGAAAGCTTGATTTTGAAGTGCTTTCGCTCATCCCCGAACCCGTTGCCCGCAAACACAACATCATTGCGTTTAAAAAGCATGCCGACGCGCTTGAGGTTGCCATGCTCGATACTGCAGATCTTCCCGCGATCGATTTCATAAAGAAGAAGGTCGGACTCAAGATCCTCCCCCGACTTACCGACACCGATTCGATGAAGTCTGTACTTCGCCAATACCAAAAAACGCTCAAGGATGAGTTCGGAGACATCATTGTGAAGGAGGCAGGCGCACTTAAGTTGGTCGAAGAAGAAGGCGGTGAGGAAAAGAGTGAGGAAGACCTAAAGAAGATGGCAGAGGATCTTCCGGTGGTGCGTATCGTCGATACGCTTCTCCGACATGCCATCATACAGAACGCGTCTGATATCCATATCGAGCCGGGTGAGACCGAGATCGTTGTGCGCTATCGCATAGACGGCATCCTCCATGACGCCATGACGCTCCCCAAGCGTGCAGGATCCACGATCGTGGCGCGCATTAAGGTGCTTTCTAATCTCAAGCTCGACGAAAAGCGACTTCCACAAGACGGACGTTTTAAAATGGAAATGGAAGGACAAAAGGTCTCATTCCGTGTCTCGGTCCTCCCTGTGTTCTTTGGTGAGAAGATCGTAATGCGTCTCTTGAGGGAAGGGCGTGCCGGGTTCAATCTTGAGGGTATGGGGTACCATGGAGAAGCGCTCGAACGCCTTCACCAGGCAACTAAGCAGACGACTGGCATCATTCTCGTCACTGGTCCGACTGGCTCAGGAAAAACGACGACACTCTATACGATCCTCGATATCGTAAACACCCCGGAGGTGAACATATCGACCATTGAAGACCCGATCGAGTACCAGATGCCGCGAGTCAATCAAACACAGGTCAAACCCGACATCGGCTTTACCTTTGCGAGTGGACTTCGGTCACTTATGCGTCAGGATCCAGACGTCATTATGGTGGGTGAGATCCGTGATGAAGAGACTGCATCTTTGGCGATCAATGCTGCGCTTACTGGTCACCTCGTGCTTGCAACAGTACACACAAACTCAGCTTCTGCGACCGTCGCGCGTCTCCTCGATATGGGTGCCGAGGCATTCCTTCTCGTGTCGACCCTTAAGGTGGTGGTCGGACAGCGGCTTGTCCGCCGCCTTGGTGATGCGAAAGAAAAGTACACGTTACATGAGGAGGAGTTGAAGAAGCTCGGCCGCCACGTTGACTTCGACCGTGTACTTGATGCCCTGAAGCGTGAGAAGTTTGTGGATCAGAGTGCAACCATAGAGACCATTCCGTTCTATCGTCCAAAAGAGTCTGAGGATGAAGAAGGTGGGTATAAGGGCCGTATCGGTATCTCAGAGGTGTTGGTAATGTCACCAGCTATCAAGGAGCTTGTGATGAAGAATGCAACAGCAGACGAGATCGAGTTGCAGGCAAAGAAAGAGGGTATGCTCACGATGCTCGAGGAGGGTATTGTAAAAGCCGCACGTGGGGTCACCTCGATCGAAGAGGTGTTGCGTGTGGTTTCAGAATAGGTCATGTCAAAATTCACCTACACTGGCACTGATAAGGAGGGAAACGCGGTCGTGGAGACCGTCGAGGCGGGTGATCGCTTTGCGGTGTATGACATCGCGCGCCAGAGTGGGCACGTGGTCGCGTCAGTTAATGCTGCGCGCTCGTTCTCGCTTTCTGGGGGCGAGTCACTCATTGAGCGTTTGAATACTCTCATCGGCTCAGTGAAACAGGACGAAGTGGTGATGTTCACCAAAAACCTCAGTGCCATGCTGCTGGCAGGATTGCCGATGTCACGCGCCCTCTCGGTATCGGAGCGTCAGACAAAAAACCCGAAGTTCAAACACGCGCTGCGCGCCATCAATGATCGTCTCACCCAGGGTGTGGCGTTTCATGATGCGCTCGGTGAATTTCAGAATATCTTTTCAAAACTATACATTTCGATGGTCCGTGCGGGAGAAGAGGGCGGAACACTCGCTGAGGCACTCCAAGTACTCGCACTCCAGATGGAGCGCTCTTCGACACTCCGTAAGAAGATCAAAGGCGCGATGATCTACCCGGCTATCGTGGTGGGTGTCATGAGTATCATTGGTGTACTCATGATGATCTTTGTGATACCGACCTTGACCGAGACCTTCCGTGAGTTTGATGCTGAACTTCCCGCAACGACACGCTTTATCATGGCAGTGAGCGATGCCTTTGCACACCATACGCTCCTCGTGCTTGGCGCACTCATCGGTGCTGTTGCATCGCTTTGGGGGATACTCAAGACACCGGTAGGGCGACGGAGTTTTGAGTGGATCCTTGTCCGCCTTCCTGTTATCGGATACATGGCAAAAGAGACCAATGCAGCGCGGACCGCGCGCACGCTCTCTTCGCTCCTTACCTCAGGCGTTGATGTGGTGACCGCGATCAAGATCACTACCGATGTGGTACAAAACTCCTTCTACAAGGACATCCTCGCCGAAGCAGCGGTAGGTGTAGAAAAGGGTCGCCCACTCTCAGAGATCTTTGTAAAGCGAGAAGACCTTTACCCTGTGTTTGTAGGTGAAATGATCCTCGTGGGAGAGGAAACCGGACAGATAGCTAAGATGCTTGAGCAGATCGCAGTGTTCTATGAGAATGAAGTTGAACAGAAGACCAAAGACCTTTCGACAATTATCGAACCTGTCCTCATGGTGGTCATCGGCGGTGGAGTTGGATTCTTCGCGCTTGCAATGATCTCCCCAATTTACTCGATCTCAGATTCCATTGGATAGTGATATGTTCAATCGTATCCCACAGCGAGGGTATACGATGGTTGAGATCATCGTAGTACTTGCGATCCTCGGATTGCTTGTTTCTTTGAGCTCAACAGTGTTTGTGTCGCTCCGTAACGACCAGGCGCTGCGAGTGGCTACTGAAGATATCTTTCTCACACTCCGTACTGCACGCACCCTGACGCTCGCGGCAAAGAACGACACGGCGTATGGTGTAGCGATAGACGCAGACAAAGTGACACGATTTGATGGCACTACCTACACTGCTGGACTCTCGACCAACGTCGAGTACCCATTTCCTGATGGGGTGACTGCAGTCGCGACCTTATCAAATGGAGGTTCAACGACCATATTCGCGCGACTCACTGGGGAAGCTTCTGCGACGGGCACTGTTATGCTCACGAGTTCGCACACCGGCGCAACCTCAAGTGTTACTATTGGTGATACAGGCATACTCACGGTGGAGCGGTAAACGCATCGGGTCTATGTATACACAGCTACGTAAGAGAGGTATCTCTGTTGTTGAAGTGGCGATCGGCGTCTCGATCGCGGCACTTGCCATTACCTTTACCGCGCACGCGATCACGCGTTTCGCTTCCTCAGGTCGTGAGAGTGCGGAGCGAGTACAGGCAGCTCTACTTGCGGAGGAGGGGGTCGAGCTTATGAGGTACTTACGTGACGACAGTTGGACGAACCTCGAGAGTATGACAAATGGCACCGCATACTATCTCACGGTTTCGACCACGACCATAAGTACCTCGACCACACCATCCCTCATTGAGGGTAAGTACACCCGTACGATCACGACGAGTGCAGTCTACCGTGCAACCGCCGGTAAGGATATCGTTGCGAGTACCTCAGGCGTAGCGAAGTCGGTCGATTCACATACCAAATTAGTGACGGTCGATGTGACCTGGGGCACCCCAGTATCAACTGTGTCCTTAGCGACGTACCTGACCAACATATGACTCGTCCACTGAACAAGAGTAGAGGGATGACACTCATTGAAGTGCTTATCTATATTGTAGTGCTCGTACTTTTGGCCACGGCACTCGTTGCGACCGCGCTCTCACTCCGTACGGTATTTGAGCGTTCGAGTTCAGAGCGACGTCTTGCTGATGCAGCGGGACTGACATTCGAGCGTATGATGCGTGATGTGCGCGATGCCGATTCCGTGAATTTGCTTCTTAGTACACTGAACGCTACCTCTAGTGTACTCGCGCTCGACAATGGTGCGACGACGACCATTTACGAGCTCGAGAACAACACACTCATGCTCGAGGTGAATGGGACGTCGCGTGGACCGATCACTCCTGACGCGGTCACCGTCGATTCATTTACTGCGTATGAGTACACGGGCACCGACAACGTAGAGGCGGTGCGGGTAGTAGCATCGTTCACCCTAGAGTCGCGGTTTGCGTCGACGTCACTCACCTTCAGTGATAGTGCAGTACTCCGCGGCTCGTATGAAGAATAGTTGTATGCATACAAAGAGACTGACATACCGAAAGATCAACTCGCGTGGAGCAGCCATTCTCCTCATGGTGCTTCTCTTTACCCTTGGTGCACTGGTCATTACGATCGGGATCGGTCGCGGCGCCTATGAGGATTACGCGACTGCGCGCACTATGCTCGAATCACGACAGAGTTACTATGCTGCTGAGTCGGGGATCGAGGACGCCATCTACCGCCATCTTGAGGGAATGACGATCGGTACCAGCGAGGTCGTTACCTTGGGCGAAGCGACCGCGACCACCAGTATCACTACGGTACTTGATGAGAAACATATCACCACCACTGGATCAGAGCATTCGTTTGTACGAACGCTTGCGGCGATCATCCGGGTAGGAAACGGTGCGTCATTCAATTTTGGTCTGCAGTCTGACACTGGCGGTATCACCATGAACAACTCTTCATCGGTCGTAGGGAACGCGTACTCAAACGGCACTATCACTGGAGGCGGTTCGAGCATGATCTATGGTGATGCTATCTCGGCTGGTCCTTCGGGACTCATTACCGGAGTGCATGCGACCGGCTCTGCGTGGGCACACACCATCACTAATTCAACGATAGATAAAAATGCCTACTATCAGAGCATTTCTTCAACAGTGGTCGGCGGGACGTCATATCCCGGGAGTAGTGACCAGGCAACTTCTTCACTACCGATCGAGGATTCACTCATCGAACAGTGGAAGGCACAAGCTGAAGCGGGCGGTGTCATCACGTCGCCTTGTCCCTATACGATAAACTCAGATACCACCATCGGGAATGTAAAGATCGTTTGCGATAACGTGACTATCACGGGTAATAATACCAACGTTACGCTGACCGGTCCTATCTGGATCGATGGAAATCTCACACTTGAGAAGGCGAACTTCTACGTCGCGAGCTCGCTTGGGACCAACAGTACACAGATCGTGGTTGACGATGAAGGAAGTCATTCAACCAGCAGCAAGATCACCATCTCTCAGTCAGCAAACTTCTATGATGAAGATGGCGGTAACTCATATGTATTGTTACTTTCACGCAACTCGTCAGCACTCGATGGAGGCGCTGAAACAGCCATCAACATGACCCAGAGTGCTAACGGTAAGGTGCTCGTCTATGCTGCAGAAGGAAAGATCAATCTCGCAAACAGCGTGACCATGAAAGAGGTGACCGGGTACCACATCGTGCTGGGTAATAACACAACGGTGCAGTATGAGACAGGTCTCGCGAGCCTGCTCTTTACCGGTGGACCAGGTGGTTCGTACATCATTACCTCCTGGACCGAGACGGAGTAGTGCCCCATCATTGGCGTGCTACAATCGTGGCATGAAACAAGTACCAGCACGCACCCGCATAGTGGTCGGCAACTGGAAAATGAACCCAGTCGCGGGAGGTGACGCAAAGAAGATCGTCGCCACTCTGAAAAAAAAGCTCCAAAGGGCATCAGTGCCAGTCGTTGTAGTTCCCCCTGCCATTCATCTCGAAGTGGTGCGTTCGCTTGTAAAAAAGCCGTTTTCACTCGGTGTGCAGGATGTGCACCAGGCCGAGAAGGGTGCATTTACCGGAAGCATTTCAGCAGCCATGGCCTATGGCTATGGTGCGCGCTATGCGATACTCGGACATTCCGAGCGCAGGAGGGCTGGAGAGACCAATGATGACGTGGGTGAGAAAGTGCGTGTGACCCTTGGACAGGGTATGACACCTATCATCTGTGTGGGTGAGACCGAGCGTGATCATGCGGGACGCTTCTATTCTTTTGTGGAGACAGAGATTCGTGAAGCACTTCGTGGAGTGTCGCGTGCTCAAGTGGCGAATGTTATCGTTGCGTACGAGCCGGTCTGGGCGATCTCGACGGGCGACGGGCGGGGACAGACCGCAACGCCAGAACATGCACACGAAATGAAACTCTTTATTCAAAAAGTACTTGTCGCACTTTACGGGCGCACTATCGGGCTTCGCGTACCAGTGCTCTACGGAGGATCGGTCAATCCAGGAAACGCTGAGGAGCTTATGGCCCATGGCGATATTGATGGATTCTTGGTCGGCGGTGCGAGTCTGAAGCCGGACGAATTTACTACGATCGTACGCGCTGTTGAAGCACATAAGTAGCACTCATATATATGAAACAGATCACGCTCCTCGGTGAAGAACAACTTCGTGGAAAGCGGGTGATGGTACGTGTCGGCTTTGATGTACCAATAGAGCAGGGTGTGGTAAAAAACGATTTTCGTATCAGAGAAGCGCTTCCAACGATCGAGTATCTTATGCGCGCTGGTGCGCGTGTCATCCTCATCTCACACATCGGCCGCGACCCTGAAGCAACGCTCGAACCGGTACATACGGCGCTCTCAAATTACATGTCAGTTCAGTGGGTGCCTGGAGCGTATGACAGTAGCGAGGTCGTGGATGTGGTTGCGTCTCTTAAGGATGGCGAGGCAGCGCTCCTCGAGAACTTACGCAGACATGCAGGTGAACAAGAAAACGATGACGCACTTTCAAAGCAGCTAGCCGCACTTGCCGATATCTATGTGAATGAAGCGTTCTCTGTTGCGCACCGCGCACATGCCTCTATCGTGGGTATTCCCGCACTCATACCGTCGTACGCGGGCATCGGGTTTGCGCGCGAGGTTGAGGAGTTGGGGAAAGCGTTTGCCCCGACCTCACCATCGGTCTTTGTGATAGGTGGCGCGAAGTTTGATACCAAACTCCCACTCATTAAAAAGTTCATGGCTCTCTATGATGTCATTTATGTGTGTGGTGCACTCGCACACGACGTGTGGGAGGCACGGGGTGTGAGCGTAGGCGCATCGCTTATGAGCGATGAATCACTCACCGACCAGGACATCATTCAGTCAGAGAACGTGAAGTTGCCCGTTGATGTACGCATTCAGACACTTACCGGTGAATCACGTATCGATACGCCGAATCATATTGGCGGTGCTGATGTGGTGATGGATGCGGGGCCAGAGTCTGTCGAGGTGATGCTCGGTACACTGAAACCAGGAGGAACACTCTTGTGGAATGGGCCGTTAGGATTTTATGAGCGCGGCTTTACCGACGCAACCGAAGCGTTCGCTGAAGGCGCGTCTCGTTCTGGTGCACGCACCATAGTTGGCGGCGGCGACACGGTTGCCGCGATCGAGACGCTCGGCCTTAACGATAAGTTCACCCATGTCTCAACTGGCGGCGGCGCCATGCTTGAATTTCTGGAGAAGGGAACGTTGCCAGGTATTGAGGCGCTTGGCGAATAGATCTGCAATGGAGTACCACAAGATCACAGAGCAGATCGCCAGACTTTTGCGCGAACACGGTGTGTGGTTTGAAACCTTCGAACACGAGCCTGTCAGAACGAGCGAAGAGGCAGCAGCGATCCGCCCTGACTACACGCTTGCGCAGGGTACTAAGGCGCTTATCGTGCGGGTGAAAAAAGACGGTGAGAAATTCTTTGCAATGGTCGTCGTGCCGGGCGATACAAAATTTGATACTAAAAAATTGAAGACTGCGTTCGGACTTTCAGACCTTCGATTCGCAACCGAAGCAGAGGTGGGGGAGCTCACCGGTGGTGTACTGCCTGGCGGCGTGCCACCGTTTGGAAATATCTTTGGACTTACGGTCTACTGTGATGAGGGAGTGTTTAAAAATGAGAAGATCATTTTCAACGCTGGCGACCGCAGTTTCTCGATCGGGATGTTTTCAAAGGACTACGATCAGATAGTAGCACCACTCCACGGCAACCTTGCTTCTGACAACTGACACCAAAGACAAAGAAAACCGCGATGGTTACTCCATCGCGGTTTTTACTTTTGCTGAGATTGCTTTGAGCGACTCATCACTTGCTTCGTTTCGGGGTGCCCACTTGAGCTCTTCGTTGGTACAGGGGTAAAGCCGCACGTGCACATGGGGTACTTCAAATCCTTCAACGACGACACAGGTGCGTGTAGTACTGAATGCTTTGTCGAGTGCTTTTGCGATGCGCTTCGTAGTGTCCATGAGCGCTTTGTATTCTTCGTCGGTGAGATCGAATACGTACGGTACCTGGCGTTTGGTAACGACGAGGAGCTGTCCTTCCATCGAGGGGAACTTGTCGGGAATAACAAAGGTATGTTCATCCTCATGGATGAACTCAGCAGGGATCTCGCGCTTGATGATCTTAGAAAAAATACTGTCACTCATGCCGCTACTATACCAGAGTTTCTAACAAGGTATAATGGCCGGCATGTCAGCGTACCAGTTCCGTGAAACGATACCCGACGATGTCTGCTCACAACTCGGTGAATCAGACCAGCTCGTAGCCTCACTCTTATGGTCGCGAGGTGTCACCACGAAGGATGCCGCAGGGGCGTTTTTGAATCCAGACTTCAAGGAGCGGCACGACCCGTTTCTCATGACCGATATGGAACGGGCGGTCACCCGCATACTCTCTGCGATCAACAACGGTGAACGTATTGGCATATGGAGTGATTACGATTGTGATGGGGTGCCGGGAGGTGTCCTCCTTCACGACTTTTTTTCAGCGATCGGGTATACGAATTTTGAGAACTATATTCCCCATCGACATAATGAAGGGTTCGGACTCAACATGGAAGGTATCGAGGAATTACACACACGGGGTGTTTCACTCGTCATCACTGTCGATTGTGGGATCGCGAATATTGATGAAGTTGCCTTTGCACGCGAGCGTGGCGTTGATGTCATAGTGACCGACCATCACGAACCCGGTGCCACGCTCCCGCCGGCCTATGCCGTGCTCGATCCCAAGCGCGACCATGCGTATCCCTTCCGTGAGCTCTGTGGCACCGGAGTGGCATGGAAGCTCGTTGAAGCGCTCCTCATGCGTGGCAGTTTCACACTCACTCCCGGTCAGGAAAAGTGGTGGCTCGATATGGTAGGTCTTGCAACGCTCGCCGACATGGTGCCACTTGTCGGTGAGAACCGTGTACTCGCGCACTTTGGATTATTGGTCATGAAGAAGGCGCGCCGTCACGGACTTGTATCACTCCTTCGTGCACTCAAGATCAAACCACACGATCTCACCGATGATGACATCGGATTCTCGATCGCACCTCGTGTGAACGCGGCGTCGCGAATGGGTGATCCGCGTGTTGCGTTCGAACTCTTTAGCAGTAGTGATCCTGAAGTGTCACGCACCCATGCCGAACATCTCGAGCATATCAACAATGAGCGTAAAGGTACGGTCGCGTCGATGATCAAAGAGATCAAGAAGCGCATGTCACTTCGAGAACTCGACGAAGTCATCGTGATCGGCGATCCTTCATGGCGACCTTCGCTTGCCGGACTCGCAGCAAACACGCTCGCTGAGGAACATGGGCGTCCCGCATTCGTGTGGGGACGTGATGGAAAGGGAGTGATCAAAGGGTCGGCGCGCTCGAATGGTTCGGCAAGTGTGGTGGCCTTGATGGAGCACGCCGCTGATGTCTTCATCGAGTACGGTGGGCACCATGCGTCCGGTGGTTTCTCAGTCCACGAAACCTCTATCCACACACTTGCTGATCGACTGGTAGAAAGTTTTCGCACGCACGCACACACCCCGACCGAACCGCGCATCCCTCGCGTCGATATGGCACTCTCCCTTGAGGAAGTGACCCCATCTCTCCACCGAACAATCATGCGACTTTCCCCTTTTGGGGTCGGAAATGACAAACCACTTTTCGTGTTCCGCGGGGCAACGCCAGAAGTCGTAACAACGTTTGGTAAGGGTAACGAACATACGCGTGCGACGTTCAGACACAAAAATGGCACGCTGACTGCGATCGCATTTTTCAAACTCCCCGACAGTTTCACTCGTTCCCTGTCGTCCGGTGCTCCAGTCGATCTTCTCGCTCACGTTGAACGTTCCACATTCGCGGGCCGCTCAGAACTCCGTCTCCGTATCGTCGATTGCGTATAAAAAAGAGCTCGCGCACGCGAGCTCTTGGGTTATGCGATCACAAACAGTTCAGGAACGTGATGTACCCCACCTTTTGCAGTGACCACATGAGTATTGCCCTCAGAATCTCTGAACACATAGCCACGCACATCATGGTCCATCGACCGTGTGTTTTTAAGTAGGCCATAACCGAGGGGAATGACCTCTCCGTACATTGAAACAAGTGTAGCTTGGGCCCTCTGTGTTCGCGCCGTCTCAGACTTCATCCATTCACTACGGCGTTCTTCGTTGAAACTATACGTGCCGTGATACAGCAGTGTGAACCAACCTTGTTCGATCAGTTGTAGTGCAACCAGATAGGGTACTGAATACTGAGTCTGACCATTGCCCAGCATCGCACGCTTCTGATGATCATGGACCGCCAGTACTGATGCGGTGGTGGGAACCGCACCCATCAAAATAAGTGCGACCCTGACGACCTCATTCGGATCGGCAAGTTCAGGTGGTGTTTTCATCGAATGTCTCCTTCAGAAGAAACGTCTGCATCGACAGTACTGTGAAACGAAGTGTGAGTCAACCAAGTGTACGATTGGCTCATACGAGTGACCCGATGTATACTCGTCCTAATGACAACAAAACGAGAGACATGGGTGTGCTACACCGATGGCGGCGCGCGCGGCAACCCAGGGCCGTCAGGCATTGGGGTCGTTATGATGGATCCGAAGGGTGAGGTTGTCGGTGAGTTTGAACAGTTTCTCGGAAATGGCACGAACAACTTCGCAGAGTACGCGGCGGTGGTGTGCGCACTCACTGAACTGAAGCGAAAGCTCGGCAAAAAGACCAAAGAGATCGATGTTGAGATCAGGCTCGATAGCGAGCTCATCAAGAAACAACTTTCGGGTGAGTACCAGATCAAAGAGCCCTCACTCGTTCCGCAGTTCATCGAGATCCACAATCTCCGCGTCTCATCGTTCCCTAATCTCACCTTCGTCCATATTCCACGTGAAAAGAACAAAGAGGCAGATCGTCTCGCGAACGTTGCGATGGATCGAGGAAGATAACAAATAGCTACTGCGCGCATGTCGAAACGACATGCGCACGTTCGTATATGAGAGACACGTTTTTCTACTTCGGCGCGATCGCATTTTGTGTCGGTATCAGTGTTGCTGAACTTTCACATTTTGAAACAGCCTATCTTCTCTTGTGTGCCCTTGTCATGCTCGGCGCATGCGGCCTCTACGTTCTCAAACGACACACGCACTTTATCTTTCTCGCGCTCATCCTGTTCATGCTCATCTGTGGTACCGGGCGCATGATGCTTGCTGATCGATTTGCCCCACACGATCTCGATCAATTTGTTGGACGTGACCTTACTGTGGTCGGCGTGGTCTCACTTGAACCAGAACGTCGCGAGAGCAATACACATCTCACCGTACACGTAGAGACTGTTGAGGGTGAAAAGACACAAGGCACCGTGCTCGCGTACGACTCACGTTTTTCCGATGTGTCGTACGGTGATCGTATCGTGCTTCAAGGCGCGCTCATGACGCCCGCACCATTTGATACGTCGTACGGCAGAAGTTTTGACTACCCCGGATACCTCCGCGCGCGTGGTGTTGACCAAACGATGATCTATCCGAAGATCCAGATTGAATCACACGACAACGGGTGGCGCGTCTTCTCGTACCTCTTTGTGCTGAAACATGCGCTGAGTGGTGCGATCGATCACGCGATACTTACACCGGCATCCGGTCTAGCGCTCGGCTTGCTGCTTGGTGAGAAGCAAGCGCTCGGTAGTGATCTCCTCGAGTACTTCAGGATAGCGGGACTTATTCATATTGTGGTGCTTTCTGGGTACAACATCTCGATCATGATCGAGGCAGTGATGCGACTTCTTTCGGTGGTGTCGCTTCGCCTCCGCACGGTGCTCGCTGTCGCCTGCATCGTGTGCTTCGTTATCATGGTGGGCCCGTCCGCGACAGTACTCCGCGCAGCGTTAATGGCAGGTCTGGTACTTCTGGCCAAATTGACCGGAAGGACGTACCTCATACTCCGTGCACTCACCGTCGCTGGTATGCTCATGTTGATCTACAACCCGTACCTCCTCGCGAATGACCCTGGGTTTCAGCTTTCTTTCCTCGCAACGCTCGGACTCATCCTCGTTGCACCGGTCGTTGAGTCGTGGTTCATAAAGGTACCCGACTGGTACGAACTCAAGGGGTTCGCTATTGCGACCATCGCGACCCAGCTCACCACGCTGCCTGTCATTGCGTACAGCATGGGGGCGGTATCGACGGTCGCACTTTTTGCCAATGTGCTCGTACTGCCACTCGTACCGCTCGCGATGCTCCTTTCTGCCGTTACGGGTTTTGTGGGAATGATCGCACCTGGCGTTGCACTTATCGTTGGATACCCAGCGTACCTTCTGCTCACCTGGATGATCAGGGTAAGTGAGACCTTTGGGAGTATCCCGCACGCGTCGATTGCGCTCCCGCCGTTTCCGTTCGTGCTCGTTATATTCCTCTATGGGTTGGTCGCAGGATTTCTGTGGTGGTGGTACACGCGAAGCAAACTGGAGCCAGTCACTCTGACTACCGTATCGCTTGAGGGTTGGGTGATCGTGGAAGAAGTGGTGAGTGACACGCCTACACATACCGCATTGCCACAGGAAGGCAGAAAGGACGACACAACATCATTCTTTAGATAAGAAGCGCATCAAAAAAGCGGAGAGGTGTACCTCTCCGCTTTTTTCGAGATCATATTACGCACCCATTCCATCCATTCGCTTCGCGCACACGTTCCAATTCAAGTTTTGGAAGAATGCGTCCACGTACTGCTTCTTCTCGCTCGGTGCGTAGTCGAGCATGTATGAGTGCTCCCACATGTCGAGACCGAGAATGATCTCCGCAGTCGCGAGTTGACCCAAGTGCTGCTCGTCCACCCAGGTCGTCTCGAGCTGCCCGTGATCGCGGTCGTAGTACAGCATCGCCCATCCTACGCCGCGGGTCATCGCGATCGACTTGAAGTACTGGAGGAACGCGTCGAACGATCCCCACTTCGCCTCGATCGCACTCTTAAGTGCTCCATCGGGGAGTGCGGCTACACCGCCCTCGAACTGTTCGAAGTAGCGTTCGTGATTGCGCATACCACCCCACTCAAAACCGAGTCGGCGGCGCATCTCCATAATAGGAAAGGCATTCGCCTCCATGTCACCACCCATTGCCTTGATCTTCTCCTCGATCAAGTTCACGTGCTTCACGTAACCTTGGTAGAGCTTCAGGTGCTCCTCGATCGTTCGCTCTGAGATCCCCTGGAGCGCCGGGATGTCAAAGGTCTTTGCTGTGTATGCCATAGGTAATGTAAATAGTTACTGATGAGGGTTTCAGTATATCACTTTAAGGGCTTACTTCGAGTCACCTTCATTTTTCAATTTATATTTCTCCAATTGCTCAACGAGTCAAAGACTGAAATATTGACAATACATCAATACAAGTGATATAAAGCTGTCCGATCAACTGGGGGAGAGTTCCATGGATACGTCGAAATCACTGTCTCAAATCGGTCTCGGAGTCCGGATTGTTAAAGGATTTTCCGGGGAAGGAGTTACCACTATCGCTCAGCTCATACTTATGACAGAGCGAGAAGTGAAGAGGTTTCCGAACGTGGGGGAGAAAGGGTTGCAGGAGATCAGGTATGCGCTCGCTGAGCGCGGACTGACCCTTCACAACCCTACCACCGAGGAGATCTTGCGGGGACGATGATATAGTTCTTGCGCACAATCATTCACAGATGCGACCACCTAGGCCGCATCTGTTTTTATTTTCCGCCACAACATCTCACTTATATATGTACTGAAATGGTATTCTGGTCTCCATGAACTGGTATACGCCTCGGACGGTGCGGAATATGATCCTGGTGCTTGCAGGATTCATAGCGATACTGATCCCGCAACTGTTGGATCGCGTGGCGTATGAGTCGGACGGTACTGGTGTACTTCGTGTTGTATTCTTCGACGTGGGGCAGGGTGATGCTATTTTCATTGAGTCGCCGACAGGGAAACAGGTGCTTATCGATGGTGGGCCAAATAGTAGTGTGCTCGATGGTCTTGCGCGTGAAATGGGATACTTCGATCGCACACTTGATGTGGTTGTCGCAACACACGAGGATAAAGATCACATCGGTGGACTCCCCGATGTGTTCGACGCGTATCAGGTAGGTGCTTTTGTGCGTACTGAGAACCAGGGGGAAAGCCTTGAGGCGCATACGATAGATGATCTTTCTAAACGAGAGGGGAGTGAGATCATCTACGCCCGGCGTGGTATGACATTCGATCTCGGCTCAGGAGAAGCCGGAAGTACCACACTCACCGTACTCTTTCCTGATCGTGATACCTCATTTCTTGAATCGAACACTTCATCTATCGTGCTCCGCCTTACCTATGGAAACGAATCCTTCATCTTTACCGGCGATTCGCCCGACGAGATAGAGGAGTATCTCGTTTCACTCGACGCGCAAGGTCTCAAGAGTACCGTGCTCAAGCTCGGTCATCACGGCTCGCACACCTCCTCTTCGGAAATATTCCTTCGTGCGGTCGCACCAGAGTATGCGATCATCTCGGCGGGGAAGGATAATCGGTATGGTCATCCGCATCAAGAGGTACTCGATCGGCTCAAGATGCTCAACATCCCATACTTGAGCACAGCCGAAGTAGGGGACATCATTTTCGAAAGCGATGGTACGGATCTGAGAGAAGAGTAGAAAAACAAAACAAAACCACCGCAGTGCGGTGGTTTTGAGAAGAGGATATTTAGATGAGGTTTGCTTCCTTCAAGGTCTTGTATGCGCCGTTCTTTGCGATGGTGCGGAGCGCCTGAGTTGAGACCTGTACGGTCACCGCCTTACCGAGCTCCGGTACGTAGATGCGCTTCTTCTGAAGGTTTGGCTGGCGGCGCACTTTGCCACATGGGTTAAACTGCGTCGCACGAGTGCGGTTACTGTAGCGGCCACCTACTTGTGAGCCCTTGCCGGTGATTTGACAGACTTTCGCCATAAAATGTGTTTTAGCCAGGGCATAGTATCACATTCGGAATACTTTTCAAGTGGCTGTAGCCAGCGGGCGCTTTGCCTAGCGGGTATTTTCGATTACACTCATTATATATATGACAGACCCTACGATTCTCATGCAGCTTATTACGCTCGCCTGCCTTATCATGTCGATCGTGATACACGAGGTGGCGCACGGTTTTATGGCCAATTGGCTTGGCGATCCGACGGCGCGCCTTGCAGGTCGCCTCAACCTCAATCCCTTCAAACACATCGACCCGATAGGCTCGGTCGTGGTACCAGGATTCCTCTTTCTCACTAACGCTGGCATCCTTTTTGGATGGGCAAAACCAGTTCCCTATAACCCGTACAATCTAAAGAACCAGCGCTATGGCGAAGCACTTGTCGCGGCAGCTGGGCCTGGCACTAACATCATTCTCGCGATCATCTTCGGTTTGGTAGTGCGTCTTGGTGTAGGAATGGGGCTTCCCTCTGAGTTTCTTCATCTCTCGTACTACATCGTATATATCAATGTGCTCCTCGCCTGCTTCAATATGCTGCCGGTACCTCCACTCGACGGCTCCAAGGTGCTCTCGGCGCTCCTTCCGTATCAGCTTGAGCTCAAATACCGTGACCTCATCGGAAAGGTGGAGCAGTACGGCTTTATCACCACCTTTGTCTTCATTTTTGTCCTTATTTACGTCATCTGGCAACCGTTTTCGATGGTTGTGACATCTATCGTCAGTCTCCTTACCGGCGTATAGGCTTCCCTCAGGTGGGGAGGCTTGCAATATATGGTATGGCGTAGTAGAGTACACGGACCGTATTTCCGCGGTTTTATTTTTGCCGCGAAGGAAGGAATGTAGCAAAAAGTAATTATCACAATGGCAACCATCAACCAGCTCACCAAGAAGAAGCGCGTTATGCCCCGCCGCAAATCAAAGACGGGTGCTTTGGCGTATGGCTTCAACCACATCACCAATCGTCCAAAGGCGTACAATTCTCCTTTCAAGCGTGGTGTATGTACTCGTGTGACCACAAAGACGCCGCGCAAGCCAAACTCGGCTATCCGAAAGATCGCGCGTGTTCGTCTCACGAACGGTCAGGAGGTGACTGCGTACATTCCTGGTGAGGGCCACACCCTTCAGGAGCACTCAGTGGTACTTCTCCGCGGTGGTCGCGTGAAGGACATCGGTGTGCAATATACCGTGGTCCGTGGCCGCTACGACTCAACGGGTATCGATAAGCGCCGCCGTGGCCGCTCTCGCTACGGAGCTAAGCGCCCTAAGGCAGCGAAGTAATACTGAACTGATCTAATTTATCTATGCGACGACCAATCAAACGACGCCCCGCTCTCACTCCAGACCGTGTTCACGGTACTGTTCAGGTGACGAAGCTCATCAACTGCGTCATGCAGCGCGGCCAGAAGGAGACTGCACGCAAGATCGTGTACGATGCCTTCAAGGTAATTGAGGAGGCAAAGGACGGAGGTGGTAACCCAGTAGAGATCTTTGAGACCGCGATCCGAAATGCTGGACCTCAGATGGAGGTACGCTCACGCCGCGTTGGTGGTGCAAACTACCAGGTGCCTCGTGAGGTACGTCCAGAGCGCCGTCTCGCACTCGCACTCCGCTGGATCATCGCAGCTGCACGCGCTCAGAAGGGTGTCCCTATGCATCAGGCGCTTGCCGCAGAGCTCATTTCTGCAGCAAAGAATGAGGGTAATGCAGTGAAGAAGAAGGAGGATACTCATAGGATGGCTGAGGCTAATCGCGCCTTTGCTCACTTCGCTTGGTAATCCGTATTTTCGGCCGATAGCTTTGTCGAAAGCCCCCAAATTTTGCTCACCGTACGTTAGAGTACGACTCGCAAAATTTGGGGGCTTTCTTCGCGCTCTCTACTCGAAAATCTGAATTACCGCATGATGTAATTTTATTCCCAAAGGAAATATAAAACAGAACGACTCACTTTGTCGCACTACGAAAAATGGCCCTCCCTGGACTAGTGTCCCGGTCGGGCCATTTTTCTTGTGCTCCGCGTGATTCATCTCAATTATGCTGTTTCTGGTCACGCCTCGTATTCGACCTAATTTTTAAGGAACGGTAGTGACTATAAAAATGGAAGTACCCTTGTGGTGCATTTCAAAAAATCTCTGTTACCAAAGCATTGCAGAGAAAAGATTTAAGGCATTTTCAGTCTTAGGTAGTGAGAGTAATGTGCTTTTCCACCATCTCGAGGACCTGTTCGAGTGAGAGGGAGGTGGTGTCGAGGAGGGTGCCGTGGGTTTCTATGTACGTGCGGACGAGAGGGAGTTCCTCCTCGCACTCGTCATTCTCGAGTGTGTCGAATGCATCTCGAGTGAGGGGTGGTTTGCCTTCGCTTTCGAGGCGGCCGTTGATGCGCATGAAGCGCGATTCCGTATCGGCATCTATATAGAGAAGGGTAAGTGTGCGGCCGGTTTCCTTCGCGAGTGTTTCGAGAAGCTTAATGTCGACCATGCGTCGGTTACCTTCGATGACGATAATATCTGCATTTGAGCATGCAACTCGCTCTCGCATCAGGCGGGTCAGGAAGTCTTCACTATGTGTGGCGCGGAGTTCGGTCGAGAGGTGTTGGAGTGACGCTTTGTCGTGAGGAATGCCTCGTTCGTCTGCGAGGTCAGCGAGGATGGCTGAGTAGCGCATGCGCCACGCGCCGTATTTCTCTTCGAGATTGGCTGCGACACTTGTTTTCCCAGAGGCGGTACTACCGGCAATGCCTATAAGCGTATTCATACGTACCGTACTATACCGTACCTAAGCGAAAGGGCCGATACGCACTAGGACACCTACACGTTCCTTTATTGCGTACCTGTACGTTTTGTTCTATAGTATGCGCATCAAAAGGCGTCACGCCTTTTTATTTTGCGGGTGACCTGCAAACTTACTAAGTAATTACTCATTTTATTGTTTTATGGCACGGGAATTTCCACTCGATCGCACACGTAACTTCGGTATCATTGCGCACATTGACGCTGGTAAGACCACCACGTCTGAGCGTATTCTCTTTTATACCGGTATGTCTCACAAGATCGGTGAGGTGCACGAGGGAGAGACGGTTACTGACTGGATGGAACAGGAGCGCGAGCGCGGTATCACCATTACCGCTGCGGCGATCACCTGTTTCTGGACACCTACCTACATAGAAGACCGAAAGGATAAGGAACTCCAGACCCGCTTCAACATCATCGACACCCCGGGCCACATCGACTTCACCGCTGAGGTGAAGCGCTCAATGCGTGTACTCGACGGTGCAGTCGTCGTATTCGACGGCGTTGCGGGCGTTGAGCCACAGTCGGAGACCAACTGGCGCTACGCAGAGGAAGCACAGGTACCCCGCATCTGTCTCATCAACAAGATGGACCGCACCGGTGCATCGTTCGAGCGCTCATTCCAGTCGATCCTCTCACGTCTCTCTAAGAAGGCGGTACCGATCCAGCTCCCAATAGGTGCTGAAGACCAGTTTGCTGGCGTGATCGACCTCCTCTCAATGCAGGCGTACAAGTTTGAGGGTGAGATGGGTATGAACGTCATTCCGTACGAGATCCCTGCTGAATACATGGACGCAGCGAAGAAAGCGCGTGCCGAACTCATTGAGAAGATCGTTGAGAATGATGAGGAGATGATGACCGCATACCTCGATGGTAACGAGCCAGCACTCCCTGACCTCAAGCGTGTCCTCCGCAAGGCAGTTATTGCAAACAATATCTTCCCGGTCATGACCGGCTCAGCCCTTAAGAACAAGGGTGTGCAGCTCGTCCTCGACGCAGTGGTGGATTATCTTCCTTCGCCACTCGACCTTCCACCACAGAAGGGTACTAATCCAAATACTGGTGAAGAGGAGGTACGCCTTCCCTCAGACACTGAGCCGTTCTGTGCGCTTGCCTTCAAGCTCCAGACCGACCCATTCGTAGGTGCACTCACCTTCTTCCGTGTGTACTCGGGTGTCGTTAAGGCCGGTTCATATATCTATAACTCAAACACCGGCGACAAAGAGCGCCTCGGCCGTATCGTGCGCCTCCAGGCAGACAAGCGTGAGGAGGTGGAAGAGGTCTACGCGGGTGAGATCGCTGCTGCGGTAGGTCTTAAGGAGACCAAGACCTCACACACGCTCTGCGATGAGAACAAGCCGATCGTGCTTGAGCAGATCGTCTTCCCAGAGCCAGTGGTTGCTATGCGCGTCGAGCCTAAGACCAAGGCAGACCAGGAGAAGATGGGTATGGCGCTTAAGAAGCTCTCTGATGAGGACCCAACATTCCGCGTCACTACTGACGCAGAGACCAATGAGACCATCATTGCGGGTATGGGTGAGCTCCACCTCGAGATCCTCGTTGACCGTATGAAGCGCGAGTTCAACGTTGAGGCGAATGTAGGTAAGCCACAAGTGGCATACCGCGAGACCATCCGCCGTCCTGCTGAAGCTGAGTACAAGTACATCAAGCAGACGGGTGGTAAGGGTCAGTACGGTCACGTGAAGATCCGCATCAAGCCAATGGAGCAGCTTGAGGAGGGTGAAGAGGTAGCGAAGAACGTGAAGCGCTACGATGACTACGAGTTCGTGAACAACATCAAGGGAGGTGTTATTCCAAACGAGTTCATCCCTGCGGTAGAGAAGGGTATCAAAGAGGCACTCGACCGTGGTACCGTTGCCGGCTACAAGATGGTGAATGTCTCATGCGAGCTCTTCGATGGTTCGTACCACGACGTGGACTCTTCAGAGATCGCCTTCAAGCTCGCGGGTATCAATGCCTTCCAGGAGGCAGCAGCAAAGGCAGACTCAGTGCTCCTCGAGCCGATCATGCGTATCGAGGTAGTGACCCCTGAGAAGTTCATGGGTGACATCAACGGAAACCTCGCGTCAAAGCGCGGTCAGATCGAACAGATGGAGGCGCGCGATATGGTGCAAGTGATCCACGCGAAGGTGCCGCTTTCAGAGATGTTCGGGTATACCACGACACTCCGCTCGATGACCGAAGGTCGCGCGAACATGACCATGGAGTTCGATCACTACGACGTCGTACCACCAAACGTTGCAGAGACTATCAAGGCAGCACGAAAATAATTTTCGTTAGAGTTTCCAGAAAACACCGCGGACACAAATGTGTCCGCGGTGTTTTCATACACACCTTTGCGCTTCACACGACTGAAAACACGTTATGATGATGACATATGGTGAAACATCTCCTCTATGGAGTCGGTATAGTACTCCTCCTCTTCGCGGTATACGCGAGTCAAAGGACAGCGCCAGAGGCATTGAAGCCACATACTGCAGAGGCAGACTCAGTCGAGTCACTTTCGGGCTATGCGTGGAGCGATACGATCGGGTGGATCTCGTTCAGTGGAGCAACCTACAAGGTGGAGCTCTATACGAACCCGAACCAGGCTCCCATGCCACTCGTTGGCTATGCCTGGAGCGACAGTATTGGATGGATCCGTTTTGGTGGCGTCGGAAGCGGTGTAGGTAATCTAGGGACACCTCCAGCGTCTACCTATACCAACCCGGAGATTCGTAATGACGATCTTGTCGGCTGGGTGCGTGCGTGTTCTGTGTTCCAGAGTGGTTGTAGTGGGGCACTTAAGTCCGCAGCAGAGCGCGGTGGATGGGATGGATGGATATCACTCAGTTCTCTTAACGGTGGTGGTGGTACCTATGGTGTGAAGGTTGGTATTGGGACCTTCGCTCAGAGCTATGCCTGGGGTAGTGAGGTGGTAGGGTATGTGGATATGGATGCAGTCGACTTCAGTACGCCGTGTGTTGTTGGAGACCAGTGTATTGTTGGTTCCCCTGATCAGATAGAACACACCGATCAGTTCTGCCATAAGACGTACACCAACTGTAATTTCGGATATTCGTGCCAGTATTCATCTCCCCCTGTATGCGAACTACAACAACCTGCTGGAACATTCACCGCTTCCCCGGTGCGCGTTCGAAAGGATGCAACACAAGGAGGAACGACAACTTTCACTTGGGATGTACGCAACATCAGTTCTTGTGATATCGCCACACTCCACAATGATGGCACTAAAGATCAGACGGTACACATGTTTGCTGCAGCTGGAGCAGCAGCGAGTGCAGACAGCGTTATCAACTACGAAACCAAGTTCGGCCTCTTCTGTACCGATGTAGATGGAGTGGCAGAGACCAAGATAGGCGAGGTGAAGATCGGCATCTTGCCTGCACTAGAATTGTTCTAAGTGATGAGTATGAAAAACCCATTTGTAGCACCAGACATCAAAGACCTTGTAAAAGAGCAGGTTACCGCAGAGCGTCACGCGATCTACCTCCTCGGCTCAGGCGCGCTCCTCGTCGTCTTGGTGGTGTCACTGTATTACCTTGGCGTGGCCCTCGATGTGATTCCACGATTTGATGTGGCAAATGTCCCAGCCGAAGTGCCTGAGCAGGTGACAGATACGGCTGAGCCACAACTCCCGACTGGTCCAAGCGTTGAAGAAAGACTCGCTGAACTCGGCACAGATACACCTCCGACCCCATCAGACCAATCAGAACTCGAGGCTCGTGCTGCCGAACTCGAGCCAGAGGGAAGTGTGCAACAAAGCAACGAGACATCCGCTGCGTCAGTAGCTGATCGCTTGCAAGAGCTACAGTAGGTAAGTTGATCAATACCCAGCACTTATGAAATCCCTCGTACTCCATACAACCCAATTCATCCTCCTCACCGCACTCCTTGTGTTCGCACTCGGTGTGAACTACCTCTACGCCGCATGGAGTGGGCCGCCAGCGGGATTACCACCGAGTAACTGTACACCCGGGTACCCAGGCTGTGATGCTCCGGTTAATGTGGGAACTGCTCCACAAGTCAAAGATGGCAATCTTTCAGTGGGAAATTCTGGGAATGCCACCTCGACAGTTGGATTTTCAGTCGTTGGGCGAATGTATACAACTGGTTGGCTTAAGATCGGCGCTGCCGGTGGTAGCATGCCAGCTCAGCCACTAGATATTCGTGGTGTTCCTGGCGTTGATGGTATTAGATTCCCTGATAACTCTGTGCAGACGACGGCGTTTTCAACATCGACACCGCAGCCGATGGTAATGTCTTTTGATAGATATATGCATGTACAGGGACGTATAATGGCAAACCAGACAGTTTCTTCTGGGTGGAGCACACGACCATTAAACACTACCCTTAATAATTCGATCGAAGGAGCAGCTATCTCTGGAAATAACATTTCCCTGCCTGCTGGCACATACTATGTCGAAGGCCTCACTTCATTATTCAGCACTCAGAATATGAGAGCGCTTTTTTACAACCTGTCCGATGCAACGTATGGTCTTCTCGGTACAGTTGCAAAACCAAATGGTGGAGGTCAGGATCAGGGCGGTGATGCCTCGACTTTTAGTGGCATTATCACTCTGAATGCACCAAAACAGTTTGATGTGAGAACTTACGCGTCTGAAGCTGGTTACTGTTTATCGATAGCTTCAATAACAGGTTATCCAGATGTTTGTACCGATGTTCGAATCTGGAAGCTCGATTAACAATAAAATAAATAATGTTTATGAAATCCCTCGTACTCCATACAACCCAATTCATCCTCCTCACCGCACTCCTTGTGTTCGCACTCGGTGTGAACTACCTCTACGCCGCATGGAGTGGGCCGCCAGCGGGATTACCACCGAGTAACTGTACACCCGGGTACCCAGGCTGTGATGCTCCGGTTAATGTGGGAACTGCTCCACAAGTCAAAGATGGCAATCTTTCAGTGGGAAATTCTGGGAATGCCACCTCGACAGTTGGATTTTCAGTCGTTGGGCGAATGTATACAACTGGTTGGCTTAAGATCGGCGCTGCCGGTGGTAGCATGCCAGCTCAGCCACTAGATATTCGTGGTGTTCCTGGCGTTGATGGTATTAGATTCCCTGATAACTCTGTGCAGACGACGGCGTTTGATGCGAGTACCATCGGCAATGGTGCAGGGGCTATGATAGGTCTCAAGGTGTACGACACGCCTGGTGACTTTACTTGGTCAAAGCCTGCAGGGCTCAACTATGTCATAGTCGAGACCTGGGGAGGTGGTGGTGCAGGACAAGACTACTACGGGGCGAATGGAACTGCAGGTGGATACTCTCGCTTTGGTCCTTACACACGTGCTAACGGAGGTAAGGCTGCTACTGATCCCACTGTAGGTGGTGCTGGTGGTGTTGGTTACACGGGCGATATCAAACTCACTGGGGGAAATGGAAGTAGCGTACAGGCATCTGATAGTGCTATTGCTGCAGCGGGCGGGTTTGGTGGAGGTTCACCGAAAGGAGGCTTAGGTGGGCCCGGTGGGTGGAACAATGGTACGAGTGGCTTAGATGGTACTGCACCGGGCGGCGGTGGCGGCGGCGCAGGAGACAGACACTCAGCCTATAGTCCTGCTGGTGGCGGTGGCGGCGGATACGCTATGAGCTATCTTAAGGCGGCGGATATCACCGCAAACGTGAACGTGACCGTCGGTGCAGGTGGTGTTGGTGTTGATTCATATAATGACGGGTTGTTGGTGGGTGGAAATGGCGGTGCTGGCATGGTAGTTGTGTACGAGTACGGAATGCCTACCCCATAAGAGTTAGGAGCTATTTAGAAAACCGGCGTGGTGGCCTATGCCAGCACGCCGGTTTTCTTGACTCATACGCCGTGGTGCTGTAGCATAACCCCGCATTGTCTGCTCTTTGATATGTGGTGGGACACGGTCCTTACTCCATGTTTTTGAGCGTATGACAGGAACTGGTGGGGCCAGTGTTCTCGCGCTCCCACCACTTCCTGCCATCAGTGCGACTTATTAACCTCTAGTCGTAATCTAAAAATATGGCAGATTTCGATCGCAGCAAGCCGCACGTAAACGTAGGTACCATCGGTCACGTTGACCACGGTAAGACCACGCTTACTGCAGCTATTCTCCACATCCTCAACAAAAAAGGGGGTGGTTACGGAGCAAACGAGAAGGCAGTTGACCAGATTGACAAGGCGCCTGAGGAAAAGGCGCGTGGTATCACGATCTCGCTCTCACACAACGAGTACGAGACTCCAAACCGCCACTATGCGCACATCGATGCGCCTGGTCACGCTGACTACATCAAGAACATGATCACTGGTGCCGCTCAAATGGACGGCGCAGTACTCGTGGTAGCAGCTACTGACGGTGCGATGCCTCAGACCAAGGAGCACGTGCTTCTTGCAAAGCAGGTTGGCGTACCTAAGATCATCGTATTCCTCAACAAGTGCGATATGGTCGCTGATGAGGAGATGATCATGCTCGTTGAAGAAGAGCTCCGCGAGCTCCTCGACAAGCACGGTTTTGATGGAAAGAACGCTCCTATCATCAAGGGTTCTGGTCTCAAGGCACTTGAGGCAGGTTCTGTCGATGATGAGTGGGCACAGAAGGTAGTAGAGCTCGTCGATACGATGGACTCATACTTCCCGCTTCCAGAGCGTGAGCTCGACAAGCCATTCCTCATGCCGGTAGAGGACATCTTCTCTATTGAAGGCAGGGGTACAGTAGTGACCGGCCGTGTAGAGCGCGGAAAGGTAAAGGTGGGCGAGGAAGTTGAGATCGTTGGTCTCAAGGACACCGCAAAGACCACCGTTACCGGCGTTGAGATGTTCAACAAGTCACTCGATGCCGCACAGGCAGGTGACAATGCAGGTATTCTTCTTCGTGGTTTGAAGAAGGAGGACATTACTCGTGGCCAGGTGCTTTCTGCAGTTGGTTCGGTAAAGCCACACACTGAGTTCGAAGCAGAGGTATACATCCTCTCTAAGGACGAAGGTGGTCGTCACACACCATTCTTCTCTGGCTACAAGCCACAGTTCTACGTCCGTACTACTGACGTGACTGGTGAGGTGACCTTGAAGGAGGGTGTTGAAATGGTTATGCCAGGCGACACCGTTACCTTCAAAGTTAAGCTCGTTGCTCCAGTGGCGATGGAAGAGCAGATGCGCTTTGCTATCCGCGAGGGTGGTAAGACTGTTGGCGCCGGTGTAGTTACGAAGATCGTCGCTTAAGGACTCGCATAAAAACGCCGTCTCCGTCGTTGACTTCGCCCCGTACGCACTCCCCGTACCCACACGTACGTATCGTGCATACACGGCTCGACGCCTCGGATACGCCAGTTTTTATCCAAGTCCTGACTACACGACTTGTTCGTAAATCAGACAGAGACACCATGACAACGAAAGAAGAATCAAAGGCCAAGCCAAAGCGCGCGGCAAAGTCAGCAACTGGCGAGATCCAGAAGCTCCGTATCCGCGTTCGTGCGTATGACCACAAGATCCTTGATGCATCCATCAAGCAGATCATGGACACCGCACTTCGCTTTGACGCTAAGGTCGTCGGACCGATCCCGCTTCCGACCGAGATCAAAAAGTACACCGTGAACCGCTCATCGTTCGTCTTCAAGGATGCGCGAGAACAATTCGAAATGCGAGTTCACAAGCGCGTTGTCGACATCATGAATCCACTACCGAAGGTTATCGAGGCTCTTACGAACCTCTCACTCCCTTCAGGCGTGTCGATTGATGTAAAGATGATGTAGTACAAAGGGATCAAACAGAAAAGCGCCGCGAGCAATACGCTACCGGCGCCGTTAATTTTTTTTAAAATTAACCCAACAACCACCCCACACCCAAGACAACAAAACCAAAAAAAACA
>JAYQPD010000001.1:26627-42992 GCA_038145135.1 bacterium
TGTGGTGGGCTGGGTTTTTTTTAAAATACACTTTTTTATAAAAATGGAAAAAAAATCAAACGCCCCGCTAGCTATACGCTCGCGGCGCTTTTCATTTTGATTCCTATACCCACACGTGCGACATCCCACTCCTCGCGACAAACGCTATACTATCTCTAATGCCTGACAATCACACGCGTTCGGTACTTAGGAAGTACGCGACACCACTCCTCATTATCACCCTCACCCTCATGGGGAGTGGTATTGGGTACGTATTCACCTCAACTATAGAGGTAGAGCAGGTGGTTCGAGCACAAGGAGTATTCTCGGTTCAGGGATACGAACAGATCGCAGGTATCACTGGTTCAAATGACAACAATGGAGCAGGACCAAGCAAGAGTGATGGAGCGGTAGGAGGTGGTGCTGGAAGCAATAGCTCAGCAGGGAGTGGCGGAAGTGTCGGCGGAAGTGCAGGAGGAGGCGCGGGGGCTGGTGCTGGTGCGAGTGGTGGTACTGGAGGAAGTACAAATACGGGAGGAGATGGCTGTGGAGGCTGCGGAAGCACAAGTAATGGCAATGGTGGGCGCCCTGAAGGTCCAGGAACTCAAAACAACTCCGGTTATGGTTCGGGACAGAACAGCGCAGCACAAACACAGCAAAAGGTAAATGAGTACGCCAGTCAGCTAAGGTCTGCCGCTGAGGCAGCAACAAAAAGCATTAGCGTGAGCGATGTAGCGAGTGCGGTCAACCGAACTATTAACGCTGCTGTCGGCGGAATCTTCGGTGGCACACTCGGCGCGATTAAGGGTGCGGTAAGTACGCCAAGTAAGACCACTACCCAATCCATACAGAGCACAATCAACTCACTCGCGCGAAGCTCGACACCAAAAACACCGTCGGTTGCGCAAGACATCCGGAGTGATGCCTCGGTGGGGGCTAAGTCTCCTTCGGTATCTGATAACTCTCCAACCCAGAAACCCCCTTCGAATGAAGACCTTCGAAGACAAACAGGTGATCTTCCACCTGAGGCACCTCCCGCAGATAGATATGATCAAGAGGCAACAAGAAGGCTCGCCCAGGGTGATATTGCGGGCTACACAAAGGTAAAACAGATGCAGCAGGCAGCTGCTGAAAGTGACCTGCAGCGCCAGATGGACGATGCCGCCGCACAGAAGACAAAGGAAACTATCGCAAGAATGGACGCGGAGTGGTCGTCGCGCAAACTGGCTGGTTTTGGTGATGTCCCCAATCTTGGTACTGGCCCCTCACAGGGTGTAACGGTTGCAGGTGGTAAACAAGATGTTCAAACACCTAATCTCGGTAATAATCCCGGGAATGCCCAGGCGCCTGGGTACAATACACCTACAACGCCTACGCAATCAGGTCAGACAGTGAACACGGCTGCAAAGGGAGATGTGCAAACACCCCCAAATACCGGCAACAACCCAGGTAATCCAAACGCACCTGGATACAATGCACCCGCAACTCCGCCAAATGTATCAAGGTCTCCTCAGAATGTGACACAGGGTGAGACCAATGCTGAGAAAGCAGAGCGTGAGGCAATAGAAGCGATGGCAGCACTCGGGATGGATGATGGCCCAGCTCCAGATGCAACCCAGTCTGCAGTTCGAAATGTACCTGGTATTACGCCAGGTGTTTCGAGGCAGCTGAACAAAGAAGATCAGATGGATGCTAGAACACAAGTTGACACTCCACCGACCGAGGCGCAGATCCGGAGTGATGTTACAGCAGCGCAGACAGCGCGCGCGCAGGAATCCATAGCTCAAAAGGCTGCAGATGCTCGAAAAGCTGCTGAAGAGTCCTCGCGTGCACTTGGAGGATTTGGTAACGTTCCTCAGGGGCCGTCGGCACCGGTATCACAGAATGGTAAGACAGTAATGTCTAAAAATAATTTGAATGAAACCGCTCTTGACAATTTGGTGAATAAAGCTGATCCACGCGTAGGTACACCTGCCGATCCTAATGCGTCAAACTACGTAACGCCCCCAAATGTTACACGTACCCAACCGAGCGTTACAGCAGATGCAGCAAGTAAGGCGGGTGTCAAAGCTGACGCAGAAGCAACGGTGGGCGGCCTCGGTCCTGAGGCATCAAGACAGGCGAAGAAGGACGATGCCGCCACTGCACGCGCAGAGCAATCATTCACAGCACCCTCCGCTGAGGATGTTCGTGATGAGGTGAAGCAGAAGGTGGCTGACACGCTCGCGGAGCGCTTAGAAAAACAAGCGCTCGATAATGTGGTGAATTCCGGCGGGATTGCATCACAGGAAATTGATGATATCTCACAACCGTACCGTGACGACCGAGCCCATATTGCAGAAGAGGGTACTGGAGACGCTGCAAATCAGGACGTAAAGGTTGATTATGGAATACCAAAACTAGGTGGTATCCAGAGCATTGTGAGTGCTGTCAAGAACTATTTCACTTCTGGAGATGGAACCGTGCCTGGCGAACAGGGGAGTGAGGTCAAGAAGACCACCGAGACAGTGCGAGGCACACTTCCAGATGGCACAGTTGTGACCGCTGAACGAGATGCGGATGGTGTATTGTCGAATCCAACATACAGTGCAACAGACAAAAAATATGCTAATCCTCCTGGAGAATATACTGTTCCAACCTCTAAGATCGTAAATGGAGAACCGACCCAGATCACTGTAGTTGTTGGTAAGGATGGTGATATAAGGCTAAAGGGGAAAGAGGTTGTCGCACAACCAAAAACGATGGAGGTGACTCTTGTTGATAGAACGGAGCCACCAAAGACACCAGATCCAAAGGATCTAAAAACAGACAAAGAGCAACCAAAAACCACTCAAGCAAGTGTGGACAGAAAGGCTGCTGAAGCGGCTGCGCAGCAAAAAGCTATTGCAGACAAGGTGGCAGAGACGAAAGTTACAGAGGTTAAAATTGCTTCAGCAAAGGAAGCAGAGCAAGCAAAACCACAAGAGCTCAAATCAGATAACTCCTCTCAAGAAGCGAAGTCAGCTCAGTCACAGCAGGCTGAAAAAGCAGATGCACAAGAAGCAAAACAGGGCACGTCGCAAGAGCTCAAATCAGAAGATGTGTCGCAAGACGCGAAGCAGGCAGGTGTGTCACAAGAGCTCAAACCAGATAACACCTCTCAAGAAGCGAAGTCTTCTGGTCCTTCAGAGAAGTTGAATCCTGAACAGGCTGATAAGACGCTTGAAGCCAAGGTCGAGGATGCTAAGCAACAACAAGCAGCGCAGCAAGAGGGAAAACAAGACAGACAGACGACCGAGACCTCATCACAGGATGACACAAAGAACGTTCCAGAGGACCGTGAGGGGGGCGGCAATCAAAAGGATCAGATACAGACACTTGCGAAGTTTTGGACACCTGAAAAGGAGGAGATCGCGAAGCAGGCACAGCAAGAAGCTGAGCAGACATTTGATGTCCCTCCTGGATACACGGGCAGCAATCTCGGCGAGGTTGATGATGTGCCTGAGGGTACATATGGTGGAAGCGTAGAGTATTCGGCAAAAGAACTCGAAATGGTGGTGCGGATAGCACTTGCAGAAGGTACAAACATAGAAAATCCAGATGGTTCAGTCAACATAGCACAACTTATTGAGGAGATCGGCGTCATTAAGAACCGTGTCCTTTCAGATAAATTTCCCAACACTGTTGAGGGCGTGATTCTTCAAAAGAATCAGTTTGAGCCGGTGACCAGCAAGAAGAACAACTACATGGGTTCACAGTATAGCCCTGAAAACAATAAGAATTATGAAGAGGTGGCCCATATCGCGGAAGGTGTCCTTGATGGGACCACACCGCTGATCGCAGGAGTGGATCCACTCGGCAATCCAGTTCTAAACTTTGGGAACCTCAAGATCATTGTAAACAGGAAGCCTAAAAAGGAAGCAGGCGACGATGGGCCAACAGCAAGTAACGCTACGAAAAGTACTTTTGCTGGAATCGCAGCTGATCAAAGCACAAATAACGCATACACGATCACTAGTGCAACCAACCCAGACAATTCGCACACCTTTGGCACAAAGGGTGGCCCAAAGGGTGATATTGTTCCTAAATATGACGGACTCACGCTTGCTGATGTACCACTAAGCGATGTGACGCAGCTACCACAGCAGAGGGCTCAAGCCGAAGCTGTGGCCTCTGAGGAGCCAAAGAATCCTGATAAAGATGCCAAACCACAAGACCAACTCAAACCGAGTGACGACTCCACACTCACCATGAAGGTCACCCTTGCTAAGGTGGTGCCCAAGCCAGTGCCGAAAGGTCCCGACCAGGAGGGTGGCGATGTGGAAATAAAACCAACTTCAGCACCACCACCCAGCGGAGATGGCACCCAAAATCCACCTGGTGGGAACCTACCTCCAGCCGGTGGTGGTTCACAAAACCCTCCTCCTGGTGGTGGTGCCCCTACTCCAACTGGTGACAGTCCAAAGTCAGGGGCTGTTAACCAGGCACCTGTAACCTTTAGTTTAGCTGGAATACGAAAACTTCCAGCAAAGAAAGAACTAATTTCTGATGTACGTATGGCTGTCGCACGTGTATATGGCCCTGGCTACAAAGTACGCATCACAAGTGCTGGTCAGAAGCCTCGACCGATTGATCCTAAAACTGGAAAACTAGTTGATTGTAAGAAAAATACTTGTGAAGGAAGAACCCGAAGTAATACTGCAAGACATGATATCGATAAAGAGACCGGTGAGGGATTGGCAGTTGATGTAAATGTTGTGGGGCCAGATGGTGCGAGTCTGAATGCTGAACAATTGGCACCGCTAGCACAAGATTGGCAGGCTCGAAAACTTGGCTCAACCGGATATTATGGAAATAGTATGTTACACCTCGATTATGTAGGAGGAGAAAAGGGTAGAGCGCTTGTGGGTAATGAGGCGTCATCATGGGACTACACGGAAAAGAAAGATAAGAATGGTAAACGGATACGAGGTACTGGGAATGCTACTTTCGCAAGAGCTGTTGCCAACGGACAAAAAGGCATTAAGCCAAATTATAAAGGTGAAGACGGGAGTGAGGCTGCATACACTATTGCCAAAACCGATATTACAGGCAGAAAGCTATCTGATATCCCTGGTTCGGGAGAGGGTGAAAGTCTACAGCAAGAAACAGTTCCTGAGACAGTGGCTCGAGTAATTGAGGTACAGCAAAAGGTAGACGAAACCAAGAAGGAGAAAGGAGAAGGAGAGAAACCTAAAACCACAGTTGAAACTGTAAGAGAGAGCGTAACGGTGGTGCTAGGGGATGCACTCGATCAAATCGACCAGCAACTAAAGAACGGCACACTCAGTTTTGAACAGGCATTGAAAGAGGTGAAAAAACTTGAGGCAGAAGCCGGTGTGGAATTGACACCTGGAAAATACGATCCAGAGAAGAATCCAACCAAATATCACTACTCGGTGCCTTCAACACAGATTCCTGAGGAGTCTGTAGAAGACAAAGACAAAGGAAAGCTCGCTGTGGCGCAAATGTTCAATCAGGATGTTGAAATTGGAATCAGTGTTATCAAAAAGGGTGAGCAAGAGAAAGTAGGAAAGCTGTCCCCAGAAGAAGCACGAAAATACCAAGAGGAAGTACTTCAGTCAGCGTTCAAGCGGGAAACGGTAAAGCAGGTTGTACGTACTGGTGACGATATCAAGGATGTTGAGGTAAGTAGTACCGACGATCAATCACCAAAGGAGATCACTCAAACTTCAACTGGTAATGACACTGCTAATGCAGAAGGGGTCGGTGAGGTTCAAGACGAAAATGGGAAGACGATTGCTAACGTATCACAAAATCCTGACGGTACGTACACCCTTACCGGTGAACAACCACAAACACAGACGCAACCGAAGTATGTAGCTATCGGCGACAAGGTATACGAAATAGGATACAAAGATGGAAAGGCGGTTGAGATGAAACCTACCGATATCAAAGCGCCTAAGCAACCCGAAGCGCCGGCGCCGAAAGATGAACCTGAGAAACCAGAGACCGTTCCAGAGAAGGTAGAGAAGGTGGTTAGTGATGGCGTTAAGACGGTGAAGAAGGCAGTGGCGAAGGTGCTCAGTTGGTTCGGTCTTGGTGGCGACAGCTCGAAGAAGTTGCCAACAGAAGTGGGCACAACTACCAGTGCAGCAAATTAGGAAGTGATATTATTTAGGAAAAGTAAAGAACAAAGACATGTCGTTTACTCCAGCAACATTCATAAAGATCGGGAAGATCCTCATCGTGGTACTCACGATCATTCTCGGGGCACTCTACTTCCTTGGTGGTTCGCGTACAAGCAACACACAAGTGCCAACCGACACCGGAACGGACACGATCAGTGTGCGACCTGATATGTCGGCGTTCATCATCCAGGTGTTCGATAGCAACAGTGACGCAGTGGCGTACGATTGGGCTGTTGTCGCTGCAGACGAGAGTAGTCCCCAAGAGTCGTTCATTGAAACAAGCTCGTTCACAATAGGGGGCCAAGGATATGAGTTCTTGCTCTCAACCCTCAAGGCACAACCTACTGACGAAACCTATACCATCCCCGATTACCTTGCGCTCACCCTCACCCTCAATACCGCACAGGGTACCGACCAGATCGTGTACATAGACCTCGGTGCTGACGGCATCCTCGACTCAGTTTACCTCAACGACGTCGCGATCACCGACGAAGCAGCCTTCAAAGTTGCAGAGAGTCAGTATCTCAACGAATTGTATGTGGCAGGTGACCACGTATCGACGTGAGGTTACTCATGTTCAAGCTGTACAAAACCCCGAGCTTAGAGCTCGGGGTTTTGCTACACTATGGGTACGTATTGAGGTACGTGTTTTAGTTCCAGGTACTTTCCATGCAACAGAAGAGTAGTCGCATTGCGTACACTGCCGCCATCCTTATTGGACTCATGGTGTGTTTTAGTGCGCAGGGGGTATTCGCATACTTTAGTGGAGGGAATTCGTCTGACGGCCAAGGGCTCTCAGGTTCTGCCTATAATGGCGGTTCTCCGGCAGCGAGTACGAATTCCTCTTCAAACTCTGGGGGTCGCCCTGAAGGGCCAGGTACGCAAAATAACTCTGGGTACGGTAGTGGCGGCACCTCTCCATCAAGTTCAACTGGTGGCGGTGGTGGAAATAGTTGTTCGGGTTGTAACTCAACGAGCAACAATGGCGGTCGCCCTGAAGGGCCAGGTACGCAAAACAACTCCGGATATGGCTCTGGATCGAATAGTGCGGTTCAAGCTGCGCAACAGAAAGCTGCTCAGACAGCGCAGTATGCAAGCGATCTTGCAAACTACGGTGCAGCACGCGCGCAAGCAGAGGCGATCACACGGAACTTCAGCGTCTCGCAGATCAAGGATGCCATTGATGCCGCCAACAGAGATGTGATCAATAACACCAAATTTAACGGTGGCACCAGTCTAGGTACGGCTGAAGCATTCTCGCGAGCACTAAGCAACCTCTCAAAGACACCAACATTCAATTCTGACGCTGCAAGACAGGCGCAGGCTGTGGGTGAGCGCATAGCCGAGCAGACCGGTATGAAAGACGTTGATCCTGATACACCTGGACTTCAGGTCGATGATCCCATAGACGGACGCGTCACCATCCTTGGCATCGATACTCTACCACCTGATCAACCCCCAGCGGATGTTCCAGATATCGAATCACCTTTTGATGTACCGCCAGGCTACACGGGGAGCTATCTAGGTGAGATCGATGTGGTACAGCCCGGATTTTACGCTCCAAAAGTGGATTACACGCAACAAGAACTCGAGCGGATTGCACGAATGGCGTATGCGGAAGTTGGCGTGCTACAGAGCGACGATGCGTATCGACGCGCCATTGAAGCTGCGGTCAACAATGCGATCATCAATGGCACCAGTATCAACGATGAGATCACGGCACCAAACCGTTACCAGGCCGAGCGTGATGGCACCATAGACACCGCACCTCTGAAGCAGGATATCGTTGATATTGCTAAGAATGTGTTAGATGGCACAGAGCCACGTGTGGGTGTCGATCAGTTCGGTAATCTACAGTACAATTTTGCAAACGTTTCGCTTACCAACGACCAAGTGGTCACCGGCGTTACAAAACAGTCCACCGCAGATGCGTGGAATAAGGTCAAAGCTGATCCAAATTCAACAACTGTTGTTCGGGGGCCGTATGAAACCACCTTCGGCAACTTAGGTGGGTTGCCCGCCGATGGACTTATATCGCGCTACGACGGTATTACCATGAGCGATGTACTGAATGGCAATGTTAGTGTGACTGGTGTTGCTGGTGCACTTTCCAATACCACTGTGGTAAGTAGAACGAACCCAAGTGTTTCTGGATCGAACGACTCACCATCGCAAAATGGTCCGTATGACAATGGTGGGGGGCCGGGCACTTCGTTCGATAAGAAAAACGAGGTTGTTGACCTTACCGGTGGGGTAGAACCGGTATACGGTGTAAAGGAGGGTGAGATCCCACGACCAGTATCAGGCCAAGACGTGTTCGTGAACGCTGTGAAGAATAATCCGAATATTACCGTTGAAGGTGATGCAAAGCTCGAAAAGGTGAGTCGTGAGACACTCTGGCAGATTGACAATGCAGCGCGGATCACCGGTCAGAAGATGACCATCACCGAAGGGTTTGATCACGCTGGACACGTGTCCCACGACAAAGTGGGGTTTGATGCAAAGACGGGGACATATACGGTAGGTGAAACAGGCTCTGCGATCGATGTGAAGCTCGATAACACTGCGCCTACTGTTCGTGTTGAAGTTGCGAAAGTACTCTCAGCACTTGGAGCGACCAATATCTCGCTCTACACCAATACCCCTGGACTCATGCATGTTGATAATCTCACACGAGTGACCAAGACTGGGCAACCTCTCTCACTCACCGGCAACTGGTCATGGACATCAGGAAACAGCTACTACAACTACCCAGCAGGGAGTGTCGAAAAAGATTTTGCTGACAACCACATTAAGGGCAACTACGCTGGGTACAAAGGCATTGGCACCAATGACGTGGACCTCAACCAAATAGCAAGTGCTGACCGACCCACAGAACCTGGACCAACGAAGACCACAGATACCACTTCGACCGGAGATCCAGAAAAACCTTCTGGCGATCAAACAGTAAAAGATCCTCCACCAACTCAAAACCCTTCATCGGTATGGTCAATTTCAGGTGTGCAAAAATTAGTGGCCGACACTACCGCAACAGCTAAAAAATACGTACAAACCAAGATCGATAGCTGCGGCGTTGGGTGCAAGATAAGGATCGGCCTTCAAGCGTTCTTTGGAGGCAGTGGTACCACGAGAACGCTCACTGTTGGAGAGGGAGGAGGGGGCGATCGTATACTTATTCTTCAGAATTTCAATTCCGATCGGTCATATGGAGTGATACCGGACACTGTTGCAACATCGACCTCAACAACGAAAACCAAGACTTGGATCGAAGCACTCCTCGAACGGTGGGGAGTTAGTAGAGAGTAACTCACATGAACATGACCATTCACAGACTTCGAACGCGGCAGGGCAGACTGATCCTTGGTGGGCTCTTAGTGCTCGTGTGTAGCATCCTTGCGTTACTCTATGCAAAAGGCCACTCCGTGTACACCGCGTCATCTGCGAACGTCGCACAAGTGTATGCCATATCGAGCGAGGGAAAAATGATGACAATGATCAGAACCATCCTCGATACGTCACGGGAAAGGATCACCTACGGTGTGTATGTGGATCAGAGTGATGTACTTACTGAGTCTGCACGTTTTACCTTTAACGGCAACGAGTACACACTCATACTTTCTTCTGCAAAGGAGGATGCTAATAGCGTATGGTATGCCACCCCCAGGTATCTTGAACTTACCGTAACCGTGCCAACGGCAGATGGTTTTGATGTGGTGAGGTACATCGATATGCATGCTGATGGTGTGGTCGACTCTGTGTTCTATAACGAAGCACCTGTCGTAGACGATGAGCGCTTTACACTCGCTCGTGACTATTACCTGGCAGAGTTGCTCAATATATACACTGCACTGAGCGGAACGTAGTCTCACGTTCCTTGCTTTGGAATAGAAAAAAGGCCGGTCGCGTGAGCGACCGGCCGTTATTGATCTTGTTGGAAGCAATAAGCTTCAGGATGATCGGCACAATATTTTTCCAGATCATTCATGACCTCTTCGGGGATAGGGTGGGGTGTGTTCAGGGGATCTCCTTTATCGGAGTACACCTGAGAGAATCCATCCTTGCCGAGGACATAGAATTCTCGGTAGAGCCACTCGGGTACCGCACCCGACCAGTACTCTGATGGGTTTGGATTTACGATGAGAAGCCGGCTATCTGCCCGATAGTCATATCCGAGCGACGCAGTGGGAAGCCAAAACATAGTGCCGCTTTTGCGGTCGATGACTGCTCCACTTTGGCACTCGGTACCGCAACCCCATATAGCTACTGTGAAAGAACCTGCGAATGTGATGCCATCTTCTCTCGCGGCTTCCTTCAATCTGGTGCGAAAACACCAAAACGCATTGAGTTCAGAGCAATCCCTGCGAACAAGGTGAGGGTCGTGGAGTTTCCCACGGTAGATTGTGGCGGGGTAGTCCTCAAAACTCGGCGCATCATCGGCGTATGCAGGCAGGGATACACCGAGTAGTGCGCACAGAAATGCAGCATATACGAAGCGGATCATCATGATCTCCTCTGGAAACGTTGTCTATATGCACAATACGTACAGATATATGGCCTGTCAATAGTTTGCACTTGCGTTTCCCTCAAAAATACGTATACTCATCACTGTTCAAACAAAGACCTATGTCCCTTCCTAAAAGCTCCGGTTTCCGGCGCGGGGACCACTAGGCACGGAAACCGCTACGCGGCCTCGTGCCGCGTAGCGGTTTTCGTTTTGAGCCATTACTAGGCTAAGAACTTTGTGTGAAATTTATACTTGGCACGAAGGAGGTTATGACACAGCTCTTCGACGAGAGTGGCGTGGTCCGCGCAGGAACCGTCATCAAGGTTGAAAAGGCGGTCGTGACCCAGGTGCGCACCAAAGAGAAGGACGGCTACGAGGCAGTCCAGATCGCTACGGGCGCGCAGAAAGAACACCGAGTCACGAAGGCAGAGAAGGGGCATGCGGGTGGTGCATACAAGCACGTTCGCGAGTTCCGACCTCGGACCGAGAAGGACTCGATCGCTGGTATGGAGAAGGGCGCATCATACGATGCCTCTGTCTTCGCTCCCGGCGACACGATCGCAGTCTCTGCGATCACTAAAGGTAAGGGCTTCCAGGGTGTGGTGAAGCGTCACGGCTTCGGCGGTGGTCGCGCATCACATGGTCAGAAGCATTCACTCCGCGAGCCAGGCTCGATCGGTGGTGGAGGTCGCGCAGGCGGCCGTGTGGCCAAAGGTCTTCGTATGGCCGGCCGCATGGGCGCAGAGCGCGTCACTATTAAGAATCTCACGGTGCTTGCGGTCGACCCGGAGAATCAGACGCTCATCGTATCGGGAGCGGTTCCAGGACGTAAGGGAACTGTTGTCGAGGTGCGCGGTATCTAAGTCATAACTTCTATCATATGGATGCAAAAATCTACGATGTGAAGGGAAAGGAGGCGGGTAAGATCGCGCTTCCAGAAGCACTCTTCGGTCAGAAATGGAACGCAGACCTCGTACACGAGGTGGTTGTTTCTATGCAGTCGAATGCACGTGCTGGTACCGCTCACACCAAGTTCCGTGGTGAGGTTGCCGGTGGCGGTAAGAAGCCATGGAAGCAGAAGGGTACCGGTCGTGCGCGTCATGGTTCATCACGTTCACCTATTTGGGTAGGCGGCGGTGTGGCACATGGTCCACGCACAGAGAAGAGCTACGCGAAGAAGATCAACAAGAATACGCGTGGTAAGGCACTCGCGGTCACGCTCTCTAAGAAGTACGCTGACGGACAGGTGGTCTTCCTCGACGGATTCTCCTTCGAGAAGCCACAGGCAAAGACCGCACGTGAGATCATGGTCTCACTCGGATCTGTCGCTAAGGATCTTCCGATAAAGCGAAAGAACGCAGCACTCATCGTGCTTCCTGCACGTGATAACAATACTGAGCTCAGCTTCAGGAACTTCGGTAACGTCGAAGTAGTACAGGCAAAGGATGTGAACCCGGTCGAGGTTCTCTCACATCGCTACGTCATCATCGCACGCCCTGGGGATGTGATGGATGTACTTGCGAAGCGTGTTGCGTCAAAGGCGCTCCTTGCAAAGAATACTAATCAGTCAGTGAAGTAATATGGCGCTCTTTGGATCAAAAAAGGAGACTGCAGAGGCAGCTCCAGAAGTAACTAAGAAGGTCACTAAAAAGAAGAAGACAGTGGCCACCGGCACAGGTGATCTCTCATGGGTCATCAAGAAACCGCGCATCACTGAAAAGGCAGCGCTTCTGAACGACAAGAACGTGTACGTCTTCGAGGTGGCACGTCGTGCAACCAAGACCGACGTCACGAACGCTATCACCGAACACTTCAAGGTGACACCGATCAAGGTCAACATCGTGAACCGCACCCCTAGGCGAACTAAGTCTCGTGCGCGCAATCGTACGGTAGTCGTTTCGGGTGAGAAGAAGGCACATGTCTTTCTCAAGAAGGGTGATACCATCAACCTCATCTAACGCAATTATCAAGTATGAAAACCTACAAACCAGTAACTCCCGGTCGCCGTGGCATGTCAGTGGTCTCGTACCGCACCTACCTCACGACCAACAAGAGTACTCCGCACAAGTCGCTCACGCGCGGCAAGCGTTCGACCGGTGGCCGCAACTCGCAGGGCCGCACGACGAACCTCTACCGTGGTGGCGGTGTGAAGCGAAAGTATCGCGACATCGACTTCTCGTACGACAAGAAGGACATTGAGGCACGTGTCGAGGCAGTCGAGTACGACCCATTCCGCACTGCGTTCATTGCGCTCGTCTGCTACAAGGACGGTGAGCGTCGCTACATCATCGCTCCTAAGAGCATGAAGGTTGGTGACACCTTCACCGTATCTGAGAAGGCACGTGTAAAGCGTGGTAATCGCCTCCCCCTTAGGAAGATCCCGATCGGTACCTTTGTGTACAACGTGGAGATCAAGCCAGGTGCAGGTGCACGCATTGCACGCTCTGCAGGCAACTACGTTGAGGTGGTCGCGCAAGACGGAGGCTACACTCAGCTTAAGATGCCATCGACCGAGATCCGCAAGGTCCTCGATACCTCATGGGCATCGATTGGCGAAGCATCGAACGACGAGCACCGTCTCACCAACCTTGGTAAGGCAGGACGCTCTCGTTGGATGGGACTCCGTCCTAAGAACCGTGGTTCTGCTCGTAACGCCGTCGACCACCCTTATGGTGGTGGTGAAGGCCGCATGGGTCGTGGACATCGTCGTTCACGCACCATACAAGGTCGTCCGACCGGCAAGGGACAGAAGTCACGCCGTCCAAAGAAGTACTCAAACACCCTCATCGTATCGCGTCGCCGTCCAGGCCCACGCATGCGCTCAGGAAGTCGATAAGACACTTTTGTCTAAAGACACAAAAGACCCTCCATATGGAGGGTCTTTTGTATATCCCCACGGTTAAGCCTGCGATTTCTTAGAGACAGTATACTAAATCTATATAAGGCCTAGCACTAATCTCTATTTACGTATGGCAAGATGGGACAAATTATTTGTAGTGGCAGCGCTCGTGTGCGTAATGGTGTTTCCTGCACAGAGTCATGCGGCCACCCTCGATGGTTGGCTCTCTGAGGCTGAAGGGCTGGTAAGTCGCATCACGGAAACGATCAGCGACATCTACTCGCTCGCGGGCGAAGTACTTGGAGTGTCCGTGGTAGGCTCCAGCCCTAACCAATTCAAGATCATCTGGCAATTGAGCACTCAGATCGAGCCTATTGCAGACGCGAAAGACGACTCAGCAAGAATGAAGCAACTCGAGAGCTTGAAAGAAAAGGTGGATGGATACAACATTGTCTCGCTTTCAGGTAATTCGCTCTTCACCTATTGGCCAGGCCGACCGTACAAATGTGCTTTCAACAATAAATTTGATGAAGATTTCCTCGAATTAGAATATGACGATAGTGACTATGTTTCAGGTTCAGATCAACCACTCACATTCGACCTTGCGGAGTTCAAGAACAAAAAAGAGCTCGTAAAGACGATCGATATCAAAACGCTCGAATCAAAGTGTCGACAAGCGCGAAATGCGTACATGAACAAGCGCTTCGAGGAAAAGAAAGACTACTACAAGTCGATCGGCGTGACCCGTAAGACCTTTGAGGACTACCTACATGCACAAGCACTACAGCGGGTCATCAAGAACCTTGATCTTAAGGGGGAGCAAAGGAAGGGGAAGATCGTCAACAACAACATGAACTTCTCTTCCAAGGCCTTCTCCTATAGTTCAAGCACCGATACGGTAAGTATCCCCCTTGAGGACGGGAAACCTCACTACTCGAATGGATACCAAGCACTCCTCGATGCCGGTATCGTTTCCAAAGGTCCTTCAATGATCTATGAAGAGCCGTCGATCCAGAAGAGGACCGGAACGAGTCTCTATGTTCCAATGACGCCGGGAGGCACCAATTACAGGCCCCTTCCGGAAAATACCCGTATCTTGACCCTCGTCGGTCATGCCTTTGAAAAGACCGGTGTGCCAGCACCCGACTTGATGCTTAACATCCGAAAGTGGAACGCTACGACGAGTCCTAGGATGATCGAGGCAGCGATGAAGTCACCGTACTTCGGTGGAGTGAACTTTGAGGGCGGTACACGTAACTTTGTCCGTGTCTATAAGAATGGACAGACAAAGTTTGAGAATAATGCACAGGGCGTTGCGTGGATGCTCAAAAACACCACTACGAACATTCACCTACTCATGCCTGCATACTGGGAGCTTGAGCAGGTGGCTACGATCAAGGGACAGAACACCCTCCCGGTTAGAGTTGCTGATTTTGTGCGTAAACTCAATGCGGAGATCAATCGGATCAACGGTGCGCCCGATACCGCGCGGCCTGTGTGTGACCCACGACTCCGCTTCGTGGCAGCAAGCTACGGGTTCCCATTTGCGCCGCGCCAGTTCCCGCTCAAGGAGGGTGGGGAATACGCCAGCACAGTTTCTGCAGAGATCGTTGCACTCAACAACGTGAGAAAAGAGCTTTGTGACGCACAACCGAATCCACCCAAGTAATCGAGTTAAGAAATATAATAAAAGATCCCCCGAGAGGGGGATCTTTGGTATCTGCCCGTTGCTCATACATGAGCGGTAGGGTAGTCTTCACTCAGAAAGTGTAAGGAGGTGAACGTGACTGATACAAAAACGCTCTACTGTTCGTTCTGTGGCAAGCCACAGCACGAAGTCCGCAAACTGATCGCTGGACCAACGGTCTTCATATGCGATGAGTGCGTCGAACTGTGTATGGATATTGTCAAAGAAGATCGTACACACATACCCGGAGAGAAAACGGTGACTGTGCCGGTCCCAACGGAAACGTTCATAGCTGTTGAGGCTGAAATGCTTTCACTCCGTAGGGAGCTTAAGGTCCGACTCGAATCACTTCGAGCACTCTGTGAATCGGGAGACCTCTCACCCGAAGAATATTTCAAGGTACGGATACCCTTGAAATTCCTCGCGTGTTTTATCGACCCCACAGATGCGAACGACCTCTTACCTAGCCTATGCCCACAAACCGTTCCTAAACAGCTCCAACAGGGAAGGTCAGTTGGCGCCGCGTATCGGAACCAAGGGATCGACGTCATCTAACGGTGACGTTTTTTATACTCCTTGTTTGAGCAGGTATGGGGAGGTACCATACAGGCAGGAGGTGTTCCATGCAAAATGAAATGGCATTCAATGCGATCATCAAGCATCTCAAGCAGTTGCCAGAACTCCCCGATAAGAGTTTGGCGCGGGGGTGCGTTCTGCTACTTAAGAGTATTCTTGATGAAATGGAGTGCGAGGGTGCGCTCTCTGAGCGACAAAAGCTTGTCGCAACCGTTACGATCGATGAGGTGTCGGGGAAAGTAGCCACCACCCCTAAACAGCAATTGCCCAAAGAGGCACGTCGATCAAGTCGAGGTGGTGAAACAGTGCGCCGTATCGAAGGGTTCGATCTTGGTGGTACCATCAGTCCCGAGACACAAGCGGCTCTTGATGCCATCGACGCCAATGTACGTCACGCGGCACAAGCGGCGCCCTCTATTTTGGTCGGCGATGCACCAAAACTGCCGGTCACCTATGTTGGGCCAGGGTATATGAAACGGGTCGAGAACCCGTGGTTTGCCCAATTCGAAGGGATGAAACCCAAGGGTACATAAAAGCCCTGCGCAGAGCGCAGGGCTGTTTTTCAATCCGGTATGATCGGGTCTTTCCATTTGGGATCGTTTTTCAGATA
>JAYQPD010000001.1:43002-43667 GCA_038145135.1 bacterium
TCCCAGGCATGAAGTGCTGCCCGGAGATAGAGGATTGGAAATGAAGCAAGGCCAATGTAGGTGGCTTGCATCAGCTTCGCATTCTCCTCAATGAGACGTCCGTGTCGTTTTGAAAAAGCCAAAAAAGCCTCCATTTGCTCACTGTGTCGATTGCCGATCATCTCACACCATCGCAACTGTTCACGCAGTGGTAGGGTAAGGTCAGGTTCCCATTTAGACATCGGTGTCTCCTCGCACACGTATTTCTAGCTTGTTTGTACCACGTGCTGAACTTTTGTCCAGAGTTTGGCCAAAAGACCGAGCGGTCGCGCGACGGATAGTTGACAGGGGACCGTGCTTCGAGTACTATGCCATGCGAAGCTCGCTCGAGCTTTTTTATTTCTGTATGTCACGATCACTCTACAAAGGCCCGTACGTTGATGCCAAGCTCCTCAAGAAGGTTGCTGGCAAGAAGCCCCAGGGCTCAAGCGTTATTAAGACGTGGGCACGCCGCTCTCAGATCAGTCCTGAGATGGTGGGCTTTACCTTTGGCGTTCACAACGGTAAGCAGCACACCGAGGTCTTTGTGACCGAGGAAATGGTGGGGCACCGTCTCGGTGAGTTCTCACCAACGACCAAGTTCGTCCGCCACGGCGGTAAGATGCAGAAGGAGCTCGAGCAAAAGA
>JAYQPD010000001.1:43677-54098 GCA_038145135.1 bacterium
AGCAAAAGAAGGCTGAATCTGAAATCGCAGCAGCTAAGGCGGCTAAGGCAGCAACCACAGACAAGAAATAATCACCTATGAAAGCTGTACTCTCAAACTACCGTCAGTCTCCTCGCAAGGTCCGTCTTGTGGCTGACCTCGTACGCGGTAAGCGTGTCTCTGAGGCGCTTGCGTCACTCACCTTTCTCGATAAGCGCTCGTCGCTTCCGGTAAAGAAGCTCCTTGAGTCTGCAGTCGCAAACGCAGTACAGCAGGGCAAGAAGGCAGAAGACCTTTTTGTATCAAAGATCGCTGTCGATAAGGGTATTGTAGGACGCCGCTTCATGCCGCGCGCACGCGGCTCAGCAGCACCGATCAATCGTCGTTCAAGCCATATCTCTGTTGAGCTTGGCACTAAATAATCGTCGCAACTTTTTATTACCATGACACATATTGCACATCCTTACGTACAGCGCCTCGGCATCATCCGCGATTGGCGTTCTCGCTGGTTCCCTTCGAACCCGAAGCGTTTTCGTGAGTTCCTTCGCGCAGACTCTGTCGTCCGCCGTTTCCTCGAGAAGCGCCTTCGCACCATGTATGTCGGTGGCGTTGAGATCGAGCGCGACGAGAAGGCGATGCGCATCATCGTAAAGACCTCTCGCCCAGGTCTCATCATTGGCCGCTCAGGCGAGGGTGCACAACAGCTCAAGAAAGAGATCGACACGCTCCTCAAGAAGCAGAAGCTCTCTGAGATCCCTGAGATCAAGCTCGACATTGAAGAGATCCGCAACCCAGAGTCTTCAGCAGCTATTGTTGCCATGATGATCGCTGAGAGTCTCGAGAAGCGCATGACTTTCCGTCGCGTGATGAAACAGACCATCGAGAAGGTGATGGCTAATCGTGATGTGGTCGGTGTACGTGTTATCCTCTCTGGTCGCCTTGGTGGCGCTGAGATGGGTCGCACCGAGGAGCTCAAGAAGGGACGTATTCCACTTCAGACCCTTCGCGCAGATATCGACTTCGCTCGTGAAAAGGCGTACCTCCCGTACGGTGTCATCGGTATCAAGGTATGGATCTACAAGGGTGATATCTTCACCGATCGTCGCGCAGGTGCGCCACAAGCAGAGAACCAGGAGGACGCGCGCACCCCACGCCGTACCGAACGACGTCCACGTAACTAAACCACCATGTTGTTTCCTAAGAAAGTAAAACACCGCAAATGGCAGACCTTCCGCCGGAATCCTGCTCGTGTGACCGCTGATACGCGGGGTATTGATGTTGCCTTTGGCTCGTATGGCCTCAAGGCAACGACTCACGCACGTGTGAAGTCAAACCAGATCGAAGCTGCCCGACGCGTTATTTCTCGCACACTCGGAAAGACCGGACGTATGTGGATCCGCATCTTCCCAGATCGTCCCTACACCAAGAAAGCAGCAGAGGTACCAATGGGAAAGGGAAAGGGTGATCCAGAAGGTTTCATCTTTGAGGTGCTCCCTGGCCGCGTCCTCTTTGAGGTAGACGGTGTTCCCGAGGAGATCGCAAAAGAGGCATTCCGCAAAGCAACCGCAAAGCTCCCAGTAAAAGGAAAGTGCGTTGCACGCGAGGGGTAGTTCGACAAGTCAATAGATTTAGTGTATAAGTGAAGGCCAATTACCATGAAGGATATAGCAAAAAAGAGCGAAAAGGATCTGAACACACTTCTCAAAGAGAAGCGTGAGGAGCTTCGCACCTTCCGATTTGGTATGGCTGGTGGCGCAACGCGCAACACGAAGACCGCGAACCACGCAAAGCGCGATATCGCACGCATCCTCACTGAACTCAATCGACGCGAGAGGGAAGTACCGACCGAAACTGAAACCAAAGCATCATAAGTATTATGAACGAGAAAACGACACAGCAAACAGCAGGCGGCCGCGAATTTCGTGGTACGGTCGTGTCTACCAAGATGACCGATACGGTCGTGGTAGCAGTGGAGCGCTACGTGAAGCATCCGAAGTACCAGAAGTACCAGCGCCGCACCAAGAAGATACTTGCTCACGATCCGGGAAACGCCCACAAAGAGGGTGATGTGGTGACCATCCGTGAGTCACGTCCGATCTCACGCAGGAAGAACTTTATCGTCGTGAACTAATATGATCCAGCCTCAATCAATCGTCACTGTTGCAGATAACTCAGGCGCAAAGGTGGGCCGCATCTTCAAGGTGCTCGGCGGATCAAAGCGTCGCTACGCGCGTATCGGTGACCTCGTCATCCTTTCAGTACAGACAGCGGAGCCTCGTAAGGCAGTGAAGAAGAAGGAGGTGTGCCGTGCTATCGTCGTACGTTCACGTGCAGCATATCGCCGCAAGGACGGTTCATACGTACGTTTTGATGATAACGCTGTGGTACTTGTCGACAAGACAAAGCCTGAACCACGCGCAAACCGTGTCTTCGGCCCGATCCCACGTGAGATCGCTGAGAAGGGTTTCCAGAAGATCGTTTCACTTGCACCAGAAGTTGTATAAATGCATTGATTTCACATTACTATCATGAAGGTTAGAACAGGAGATACAGTCATCGTCACCACCGGAAAGGACCGCGGCAAGAGCGGCACGATCCTTCGTGCGTACCCAAAGAAGGGGAAGGTCCTCATTGAGGGTGTGAACGTGGTGAAGAAGCACCAGAAGGCGACCCGTACTGGTTCTGTCGGTCAGATCATCGAGCGCCCTATGCCGATCGACGTATCAAATGTTTCACTCAAGGACCCAAAGGGTGGCAAGGCAACGCGTGTCGGCTACAAGCTCGACGGCAAGAAGAAGGAGCGCGTCGCACGAAAGAGTGGCTCGAAGATCTAATATATTCCTATGGAGCAGACTAAACAAAAAGCAGCACAGGCCTATACGGCACTCAAGGACACATTCGGATACAAGAATGTGATGCAGGCACCTAAGCTCACCAAGGTGGTGGTCTCTATCGGTGTTGGTCGCGTATCTGATAAGGCTCGCCGCAAGCTCATTGAGGATCGTCTTTCAAAGATCACCGGCCAGAAGGTTGCTCCACGTGGTGCTAAGAAGTCGATCGCATCATTCAAGCTCCGTGAGGGCGATATCATTGGTTACCAGATCACGCTCCGTGGCGCACGTATGCACCACTTCGTTGACAAGCTCATCCATATTGCGCTTCCACGTACTCGTGACTTCCGTGGTATCACAACCACCTCTATTGATGACATGGGCAACATCTCTATCGGTATCAAGGAGCACACCATTTTCCCCGAGACGTCAGACGAGGATGTGCGCGATGTATTTGGGTTTGCCATCACTATTGTCACAACTGCAAAGACGAAGGCAGAGGCAGAGGCGTTTCTACGCTTGATCGGCCTCCCACTCCAAGAGAAAGGCGCATAATAGGGCATTTTCTTTGTTGCCTTCACGAAAAAGCCGCTCGTCGTACTTGTATATCACTTTTGAAAAACATGCCCCCGGCATGTTTTTCTGCCTCGCGGCTTTTTCGTTTGGCGCCTCGAAACTGCACCTATTCAGCGCCTTTCTGATCAGTAGGACTTAGAATTTGTGCCAAATATTTCGATTCAACACAACCGCCGCGAATCCTATAAGGATTAGCGGGGGGTGTGTTTGTGTGACTGAATGTCTCAGCCACCACGAGTTGGCCCGGCACAGGGCATCTGGGTGTATCGTGCTACTTAGGTTTCTCGGGTATTTTTCGTAGAAAACCAGACGCGCCGAATGTTTGACATCGGAAAGCGTTGTTGCTACATTCTGCCCGCAGGCCGAAGTCGAAATTATCTATATTTATGGCAAAGAAATCAGTACTCGCACGCGCAGCGCGCACCCCGAAGTTCAAGAGCCGTGTCGTCCGCCGTTGCTTCCGCTGCGGCCGTAAGCGCGCCTACATGCGCGACTTCGATGCGTGCCGTATTTGTTTCCGAGAAATGGCACATGAAGGCCAGATCCCAGGTATTAAGAAATCATCATGGTAAGCGACCCAATCGGAGATCTGATCACCCGCCTCAAGAATGCAGGCGCTGTGAAGAAGAAGACAGTGGAGGTGCCCTACTCGGCACTCCGCCACGCTGTAGCTGATAAGCTTGTTGCTGCTGGCTACCTCGCGTCTGCTACCAAGCAGGGCAAGAAGGTGCGCAAGACCCTCGAGGTCGGCCTCGTCTATGAGAACGGCCGTTCGATGATCCGTGGCGCAGAGCGCGTCTCAAAGCCAGGGCGCCGCATGTACGTTGGTGCAGGTAACATCCGCCCAGTGAAGTTCGGTAAGGGCAAGCTCATCCTCTCAACGCCAAAGGGTATTTTGACTGGCGAAGAAGCAAGGAAGGAGAATGTTGGCGGTGAGCAGCTTTTCAAGATCTGGTAATAACGAGTATATGAGTCGAATTGGAAAACTACCTATAACGCTTCCTTCGGGAGTCGAAGCTACCTTCAAGGATGGCGTGTTCACCATGAAAGGTCCTAAGGGAACCCTTTCACGCGAAATGAAGTCAGATGTGTCGGTCACGGTCGAGGGTAATACCATCACCCTCACTCCCGCACGCGAGAGCGATCATGCACGTGCACTCTGGGGCACCTACGCATCACATGTGAACAACATGCTCGAGGGCGTTACGAAGGGTTTTGAGAAGAAGCTTGAGATCGAAGGTGTTGGATACCGCGGTGAGGTTAAGGGAAAGGATCTAGTCCTCGCGATAGGGTTCTCACACCCAGTAGCACTCCCGATCCCAGAAGGCGTGACCGTAACGGTTGAGAAGGGTCTCTTCACGATCACTGGTATTGATAAGGATGTTGTTGGGCAGTTCGCTGCAACGGTCCGTGGTCAGAAGGAGCCTGAGCCATACAAGGGGAAGGGTATCCGCTACCAGGGTGAATACATTATTCGCAAGCAGGGTAAGAAGGCGGTATAACGCGTATGAATACGTCATCACGAAAACTTGAGCAGCGCACGCGTCGTCACACGCGTATTCGCGCTCGCGTCAATGGTACAAAGGAGCGTCCACGCCTCGCAGTATTTCGCTCAAACCGCTTCATTTACGCCCAGCTTATCGATGATTCAAAGGGGGTAACGGTCGCTGCGGCAAATTCTCGCACTGCAACTGGCAAGACACCACGAGAGCGTGCTGCTTCAGTAGGCAAGAGTATCGCTGACGCTGCAAAGGCAAAGGGTATTACTAAGGCTGTCTTCGACCGCGGTGGCTTCCAATACCAGGGAGTGATCGCAGCACTCGCAGATAGCGCGCGTGAGGCAGGCCTCGCATTCTAAGTATGAGTATGAACGATACAACAGAGAACACACAGGCGGTGGCAACTGCAGGAACGCCAGAGACTCCTACAACAGGAGGAGGGGAGGCCCCTCGTCGCGGTCGTCGCGGAGGTCCTGGTGACCGCCGTCCTCGCCGCGGTCCTCGCCGTGAAGAGCGCCCTCGCTCTGAGTTTGATAACAAGATCATCCAGATCCGTCGCGTTGCCCGTGTGATGGCTGGCGGTCGCCGCTTTAACTTTAGCGTTGCTATCGTGATCGGTAACCGAAACGGTAAGGTAGGTGTTGGCCTCGGTAAGGCAGGTGACACTCAGCTCGCTATTGAGAAGGCTACCCGTAACGCAAAGAAGAACATGATCGTGGTGCCTTTAAATAAGGACCGTATGATCGCACATGATGTTGATGCAAAGTATGCGGCAAGTCAGGTCATGATCATGCCGGCAAAGGGCCGCGGACTCGTAGCAGGAAGTTCGGTCCGTACCGTACTTGAACTCGCCGGTGTACGTGATGTGACGGCAAAGATCTTCTCACGCAGCAAGAACCAGCTCAACAACGCACGCGCAGCAATTGACGCACTTAAAGAACTCCGCGGTTAATTTTTCTATCATGCAGCTTCACGAACTACAGCCAAAGACACGCCGCACCACAGCACGCCGTATTGGTCGTGGTGGAAAGCGCGGTAAGACCTCAGGCAAGGGAGGGAAGGGTCAGACAGCACGTGCTGGTGGCCGCCCACGTCCTGAGCTTCGCGACATGATCAAGCGCCTTCCAAAGCGCCGTGGTTTCGGTAAGAACCGCGCTCGCACGGTGAACAATGAGCGTATGCGCGCACATGTCGTCAATGTTACCGATCTCGATCGTGTATTCAAGGACGGCGATGTCGTGAACCCAGCAACGGTCATTGCCTCAGGACTCATCGCAGTACGTGAGGGCAGGGATGTTATTGTGAAGGTACTCGGTACCGGCGAGCTTTCAAAGAAGCTCACGGTCTCAGGATGCCTCGTCTCAAAGACCGCAAGGGAAAAGATTGAAGGAAAGGGGGGTAGCATAGCATAATAGACCCTATGGATAGTATTTTTCACAAACTCAAGCTCATCGTCTCTGATGTGGCGCTCAGGAATCGTGTCCTCTTTGTACTCGGTGCGCTCGTCGTCTTTCGTGCGCTTGCGAACATCCCGATCCCGGGAGTTGACGCTGACATGCTCGCGCAGTTTTTTAATCAGAACCAGTTTCTCGGACTCTTGAACCTCTTCTCGGGAGGTGGTCTTTCCAATCTCTCGATCGTGATGCTCGGCGTTGGTCCGTACATTACCGCATCGATCATCATGCAGCTTCTTACGGTGATGTCACCGAAGATCAAGTCTATGTACTCGGAGGAAGGTGATGCAGGCAGGAAGCGTTTTTCACAGTACAGCCGTCTCCTCACACTCCCGCTTGCAGTACTTCAGGCATTCAGCTTCTTGATGCTTCTCGAGACACAAAGTATCGTCACCCACCTCTCGACGTACTCATTTGTGATGAATATGGTCATCATCGTGGCTGGTTCGATGCTCCTCATGTGGATCGGTGAGCTCGTCACTGAGTTTGGTATTGGAAACGGTGTATCGATCATCATCTTCGCGGGTATCGTGGCAAGTCTCCCGAGCCTCTTGGGACAGGCCGTCTTCACCTTCGACCCCTCACAGCTTCCACTCTACCTCGCCTTTGTAGCGATCTCGCTTGGCGTTATTGCGCTTGTGGTCATCATGACAGAGGCAGAGCGCCCAGTGCCGATCACCTATGCTAAGCAAGTGCGTGGGGGACAGACGTATGGTGGCGTCTCGACCTACCTACCACTTCGCCTCAACCAGGCAGGTGTGATCCCGATCATCTTCGCGCTCTCGATCCTCCTCTTCCCACAAATGCTCTTAAACCTTCTCTCATATCTCCATATTTCCCAAGTATCAGAATGGTCACAGAAGCTCCTCACTCTCACTCAGAATCAGTGGCTCTACTCAGGGATCTACTTCGCACTTGTCTTCCTCTTCACCTACTTCTATACGGCGGTGACGTTTGACCCTGATCAGATGTCAAAGAACCTTCAGCGTTCTGGTGCATTCATTCCAGGCGTACGTCCAGGCGAACACACTGCTGAGTACATTGGCTCGATCGTGACACGTCTCACGTTCATTGGCGCTGTCTTCCTCGGTCTTATCGCAGTCCTTCCGATGGTGATGCAGGCAGCAACCGGTCTCGTCTCGCTTGCAATTGGCGGGACGGCGCTTCTCATCGTGGTGAATGTGGTGTTGGATCTACTTCGCCGCATAGACTCACAAATCTCAATGCGCGAATATTAAACGCGTAAAACGCAGCCATCTGCTTCGTTGGTTACGTAAAAAGACCGCTCGCTGTACTACCACGTACCACTTGCGGTCTTTTTACTTACCGCCTCGTGCCAGGTTTTCTTGACCGAAGGGATTAGAAAACCAAATACTCTTGGGGTGCATCTATCTACGTTTTACGCGTTTAATGATTGCTAGTACGCCTTGCGGCGAGGTCTTTCAGTGCCTCAAATTTCATCTAAATTTAAAAGGATTCTTTAAAAGTCACGACCTCGTGTTACAAGTGAGATAAATGTCAAAAGAAAACAGCGCTCGCCTATGGCGAGTGCTGTGTGTGGTGTGGGGAGGTATTATTTCTTGCTCTTACCTTCGAGCCAGATGTGATATGCCACGATCACCTTATCCGCAACACTGTTCGGGGTACTGTCAGCTGTATTAAGGACCAGGTCAAAAGCGTTAAGGTCGTTTGGGTTGATGCCGTAGCGCTCACGGTAACGGAGGATCTCACTCTCGAGGCGCTCCTTGATTCGACTCTCGATCTCTTCGATAGTTGCGGCCCGCTCACCGCTCTCGATGCGGCGCTCATTGGTGTCGGTAAAGATGCGGCGCGCCGATTCATTCAGGTCGAGCTCAAGATAGACCTTAAATGAGTCAGGGATCCAGTGAAAGGCAAGCCTGGAATCAATGACGAGGTCATCCTTGTTATTAAGGGCTTTGAGTGAGCCATCGATCTCCTCATCGATCGAGAGGTCGGTTTCAGCTACCTTATTGATCTGGTCGATGGTGAGTCCGCGCTTTCGTGCGATCTCGCGCATAAAGTCTCCGGACGAGTAGCGTCCGTAGTTGAGGAGCTCCGCGATGCGGTTTGCGGTCGTCGACTTCCCGCTCCCGGGCTTTCCGGCAATAGTGATAATGTGCTTTTTTTCCATGCGTATACCTTACCATATTTTGGAACATACTCTAGAGTATTCCCTTGTGGCATGGTCGGGTATACGGTAGTCTGCTCTAGAACTCATTTCAAAACCTATCGCAATCCAAAGCCCTGCCACATTCGAGTAAAAAATGATGAAGACGAATAAGTCATATCGAGATATGGTGAGTGAGGATGAGTCATTTTGTGCCGGATGTGGTAGGGCGACGATGCGAAATGGGTTAATAGTTGTTTATCCATGGTAGGTTTTAAAATGAGTTCTAATCATGAAACCACACACCATCATCTTTATAGGCCCTCAGGGGAGCGGCAAGGGCACCCAGATCGAGCGACTCGTCACTCGGCTCAAGGAGGTCGATCCTACTCGCAAGATCGTCGATATTCAGACTGGCCGCCGTTTCCGTGCACTCGCGGCAAAACAGGAGAACTATACTGAGCGAAGTGTCTCTAAAACGATCGATACGGGCGCGCTCCAACCCCTCTTTCTTTCAGCGGTATTGTGGGGCGATGCGTTCCTCCATCATGTCGATCCAGAGTGCCATCTCCTTATAGACGGGTTCCCTCGCACGGTGCCTGAAGCGGTCGTTTTAGAGAGTGCGTTCTCGTTCTATGCGCGTTCACCCGTGACGGTCGTGTTCCTCGAAGTACCCGAAGAGGAAGTGCGCACCCGTATGAAACTCCGTGCACGAAAAGACGATACCGATGACGCGATAGAGGAGCGGCTCACCTGGTATCGCGAACATACGCTTCCTGTTGTAGAGTACTATGAAAAGAGACCAGACACTGTGATGATCCGTATAGATGGCACAAAGGATATTGATGCAGTCGCCACTGACGTAGCGACAGAACTAGGAGTATGATCCGATTGAAGACACCACAAGACCAGGAAACGATCCGTCGCGGCGGAAAGGTTCTTTCCGGTGTCCTTGATGAGCTCTGCAGGGCAGCAAAGCCTGGGGTGAGTACTGCTGATCTCGACCGGCTCGCGCAAGAACTTATGGCAAAAGCAGGTGCAGAACCGGTACTCTTGGGGTACAAGCCGTCATTTGCCCCGACACCGTTCCCGGCAGCTATCTGTACCTCAGTTAATGATGTCGTACAGCACGGTATTCCAAGCGAGGATGTGGTCCTCGTGCAGGGTGATGTGATAAACATCGATGCCACGCTTGGCTTCGAGGGCATGATCGTCGACTCAGGGAGGACGGTGGGAGTGGGGAAGATCGATAAACAAGCAGCAGAACTCCTGCGTGTGACCCGCGAGGCGCTCTATGTGGGCATTGAGGCCGCGAAGCCGGGGAATCATATTGGTGACATCGGGTACGCCATCTCGAAGTTCGTAAAGCCCTACGGTTTCGGTGTTGTGGAGGCGCTCTGTGGACATGGAGTGGGGTTTGCAGTCCATGAAGACCCCATGATCCCTAACTTCGGCAGAAAAGGAACAGGCGACGAGATCGTTCCGGGTATGGTGCTCGCTATCGAGCCTATTTTGAACGAAGGCTCTAAAGAGGTGGATTTTGATGATGAGGGTGACGGCTACACCGTCTACTCGCGTGATGGGTCACGGAGTGCTCACTTTGAACACACGGTCATCATCACCCCTGAGGGGCCTGAGATCGTCACCGAATGATTTGAGGACAGAATTCAGATTTACCAAGGCCGGACCTTGTTCGGCGAAGTACAAGGTACGGGCTTGTACAGCGAGAATCAACCCAAGATGGTCCGGAGATCGTGACCGAACAAAAAACACCGCCTTTATTGCGGTGAGTAGATCTAGTCTGTCCAAACATACCCCGAAGGGGTGATTGCTTGGGGGGCAAGGTACTGTTCAGTCGAATAGCCAGTCTTACGAAAGAGTACTCGCTGAAACCATACGCGAATTTCCTTCCCCTGGCTGTCAAAGCCGGCACGGGTGGGGATGAGTACGAGCA
>JAYQPD010000002.1:0-25077 GCA_038145135.1 bacterium
AAGAAGGTCGCACACGTCACTGCTAAATAGATCACCCATGTAGTACAAAAGGCCGCCCCTTCTGGGCGGCCTTTTGTATACAGCTCTCTCTAGAAGCACTACTGCGTTGCCACTTCGGCGGTTTCGATGATGACTGGCTCGACAGGAATATCACGAGGACCGGTCTGTACCTTTGCAATAGTATCGACTATATCCATACCCGAAACTACCTTACCAAAAACGGGGTGTGCTGATGTCTTTGGCTCCTTATCGAAGTCGAGGAAGGTGTTGTCTTTCAAGTTGATGAAGAACTGACTTCCACCGGTGTTAGGACCTGAGTTCGCCATAGCGATAGAACCGCGGACGTTAGAGATACCTTGCACGAACTCATCCTTAATAGCGTAGCCAGGACCACCGGTACCGTAGGTTGAGGTGTCATCACCCTTTGAATTAGGGTCGCCACCCTGGATCATGAAGCCATCGATCACACGGTGGAACTTGATACCGTTGTAGTACCCTTCCTGTGCAAGTTTAAGGAAGTTGCCCGCAGTGACCGGCATTCGGTCCATAAAGAGCTCGATAGCTACATCACCTTTGTTGGTGTGAAGTGTAACAATTGGATTTGGTGCCATAGGTGCGTTATCTGCTGATTGATTAGTGTCTAACTGCTCTGTGGTATCCACGAGCGATGGATCGGCCATGTTTGGGGGTGCTACTTCAGCATTCTCATTTTCGGGTGTCGGAGCGAGCGGAATATCGACGTTTGCATATTCATCTGCAGCACTCAAACGAGCGAGTTCACCCTTCCGGTACGCGACGAAGGTGGCAAGAAGTGCAATGACGATCGTCGTTCCGAGAAATGCAATGATGACGTGTTTGTAGTCTGACATACCTATGCTGCTACAACAGTGATAGTGCACTCACCTTCATGCCCTGCTGATGAGAGGCGGATGGTGTGTTCACCCACATGTTTGATCGGCTCTTCGATGATGACCGAGCGCTCCTCAAGGGTGATACCCTTCTCTGCGAACGCCTTCACGACATCGTCCTGGTGTACTGCACGATAGAGACTTCCCTCGCTGTTCGCCTCGGCAGTAATGGTCGCGTTTGCCTCTGCTGCCTTTTTCAGTGCCTCGGTGAATGCCTTTTCTGACTCAGCGATCTCGAGGGCATGTTTTGCCTTCTGGGACTCGAGACGCTTAAGTGCGTCCGGTGTCGCCCGCTCGGCGAAGCGGCGTGGCAACAGGAAGTTTTGTGCATGACCGTCTGGTACGTCCTTTACCTCGTATTTTCTCCCAATACGTGGCACATCTTTAAGAAGAATCACTTTCATCCCGTTAGAAATTACACAATTAAATTGACATCAAGATATATCCACCTCCCATTATTTCTAACGGGATGAATAGGCTTACATGATAGCCGACTTATGCCTATCTGCCAAAACTTGACATATTGTGTATTAATTATAGAATATTTATTAGATTAGAATCAGAGGATTGAGAGATGGGTGATGTTGTTCTATTTAGACGCACGAAAGTAATGACACCTCGCCATAAAGAGGTTGACGAGTGGCTACAAGAAAGACTAGAAGCCCTCAACTACGACGACCGTGACGCGATCGTCGAAATGCTCGAGAAAGCTGAAGTGCCAGTTGGCACTCCCCTCACAGGTCTGCCGGTCATTATCGAGATGACCGATATCGATGAAGTCGTCGCCGACAACATCATCGATATTCTGCCGATCACTCCTGAGGACAACGTCTTCGCGGAGAGTTGTGAGATCACGTTCGTGACCGTTCTAGGTTACCTACTCACCCTCTCTGGAGACATCAGAGACCCCTTCAACTATGAGTGGGAGTACTGCAACCCTGAGCAAGATGGTACCCCGTGTGGTATCCCTGGTCAGTGCGAGGTCGAATTCGCAAAGCCGCAGCGTTAGCTGCGGCTTTTTTCTATTCCCTACCCCAAATGTGCCCCTTAGAAATCATGAAAGAAACATCGATACTTGACGTACTAACAGGCAGAAGGTCCCGTAGTAAAGCACGCCGCCTCTGCCATTCCCCGCTGCAAGCAGACGGGGCATTCGGGAGGCGGCACCAGGGTGCTTTGCTAGAAGAGGAGTGCGCCAGCTTTGTAAGGAGCGAAGCGACTATACAAAGCAAGTACTCTTGGGGTGCGCCACCGCGCACTCATTTTGGGCGACGATCATCCCCACCACAAAGCGGATGGGGCATTCTCGTCGTCCACTAGTAAACTAATTATTCAGTATGACAACAATTCGCAATTCACTGAGCATTATGGCGCTCGCATTCCTTGCCACCTCCCTGTTTGTGGCAATGGGAGCAGGAAGTGCATTTGCTCACAAGCAGACAAATATAGATCCACCGATTGGTCCCGCACCTGCACGCCCTAGTGGTACTGGTAGTGTGAGCGGCACAGGTATCGTTTCACCTATCGGCTACCCAACAGATCCAGTAGGGATCATTCCGCCGATCGGTGAGGCACCTGATCCGGTACCCCCTGTTGGACTATACATCGGTCCACCGGTTGATGCCCCACCTTGCACAGACACAATCCTCCCTACTGGTGAGGTTGCAGGACCCTGTGAATTTATCATCCCGCCGATTGGTGAAGCACCACCTCCCGGAACTATTCCTCCATTTGGCGAGGCACCACGTCCTGGTGAAGTTGGCGACGCAATCTCTACGTACGGCTATAGCGTAGCAACTCCAGCCGGTACCGTGAACTGGTAGTACAGCTATTATCCACGCATCCGTTCGGGTGCGTGGATACTATCGTGTACCATTAGAGCATTAGTAATGATCAATTAAATTAACATGCCAACCATTCGAACATCGCTCGGCATCATGTCACTTGCGTTTATCGCACTCATGGTGTTCGTAGCAATGGGAGTCAACAATGCTCGTGCCGAAATTAGTACGCTCGGAGCATACCCAAATTCACACGATATGACGAGACCAGTCGGAACGTACATGGGCCCACCAGTAGATGCACCCGGCGGAACGAACGACACGCGTGCATATTCAGTCTCTGGTATCACATCGTGCGTAGACACCCATGTCGGTGACGCAGAAGGCACGATCTCTGCTGCTAAAGGTAACGCGCTCGTAAACTGCATTCGGCAGGCACGCGTAACTCCAGCAAATGTGAACGCCTCAGCCATCGACGCTCTCATGAAGAAGATCGAGGCGCTCCGGAAGCAGATCGAGGCACTGAAGGCGAGTGCACAGTAGTTGTTGTTCGGGTAGCAGAAAACCGCAGCACATGCTGCGGTTTTCTTTTCCCCACGCACATCACGCGTCAACCAAAAAAGGTGTAGCATGGAAACATTAGCGAATAACACATAAACACACTTTATGAACATTGCTCGAACGTCGCTCAGTATCATGGCTCTCTCAATCCTCGTAACGACACTCTTGGTCTTTGTCGGAGCAGGATATGCGCATGCACAAAACTATCGACCTGCCCTTACAGGAATAGCTGCTCCAGGTAACGCATACCCCGACACCCGTGCATACTCAGTATCCGGTATTCACACCTGTGTGGACACTCACGTCGGTGATGCTACCGGCACTATCTCTTCTTCTAAGGGTGCCGCGCTCCTAAACTGCATCACTTCAACGCGAGTGAATCAGGTAAATACTGCTGCTATCGACGCCCTCATGAAGAAGATTGAGGCCTTGAAAGCGAAGATCGATGCACTCAAAGCGAGTGCGCAGTAGCTCGGTAGAACTATTCAAAAACCGCAGCACATGCTGCGGTTTTTGTAATAGTAAAGCACGCCGCCTCTGCCATTCCCCGCTGCAAGCAGACGGGGCATTCGGGAGGCGGCACCAGGGTGTTTTGCTAGAAGAGGAGTGCGCCAGCTTTGTAAGGAGAGAAGCGACTATACAAAGCAAGTACTCTTGGGGTGCGCCACCGCGCACTCATTTTGGGCGACGATTCATCCCCACCGCAAAGCGGATGGGGCATTCTCGTCGTCCACTAGTGAGTTTTGAAACCTATTCTAGTTATTCTCGTTCAGGAACTTTATCGCTGCCTCAAGTTGTGGATCCCTGTTCGCCTTTCGGTCTTCGTCAGTTACTTCAACTTTGATATCAGGGTCAATACCTTTAAATGAGATGGAGTGGCCATTTGGAGTGAGCCAGCGCGCGATCGTCACCTTGAGCGACGCACCAGAATCGAGCTCGACGAGTTCTTGCACTGACCCCTTACCGAACGAGGTGTTACCGATGAGTGTCGCCACACCCTGCTCTTGGAGCGCCCCCGCGAGGATCTCAGAGGCAGACGCTGACCCACCATCGATCAAAACCACTGTCTTAAAGTCGCGGTACTGATGGAGGTCGCGTCCTTGGCTTCGGTACAGATCCTCTTCAATACCCTCACCATAACTCTCCTTCACTACCACCTTACCCATTGGGAGGAAGTAGCTCGCGATATTGACCGCACTCTGGAGATAGCCGCCTGGGTTGCCACGGAGATCGATGACGAGCTTGGTCTTTCCGCTCTTCATAAAGGTACGAAGTGCCTCCTGTACCTTTGCCTCTGAAACAGCGGAGAAGTTATAGAGTGAGATGATAAAGACTCCGTCACGCTCCTCCACTTTAGATGTTGGAATATTGATCGTGTCGCGTGTCACGGGGATCTCAAGGAGTTCGGACTCACCTTCTCGATACATTGTGAACGTGACCACAGTCCCCTTTTCACCACGTATCTTCTGGACTGCTTCATCCACCGCCAACCCGTCTGTCACCGCACCGTCGATCTTTACAATGGCATCACCCGCACGGATGCCTGCTTTTTGCGCAGGTGTTTCAGGGAGTGGAGCGATCACCGTGAGTATATCGTTTCGGATACCGATCTCCATGCCGACACCCTCAAAGTTACCTGCAATATCGCCGTTAAAGATCTCAGCTTCTGCTGGCGGCATATACACCGTGTATGGGTCGCCATACGTATCAACAAGTCCAGCAATAGCACCCTGTATCTTCTTTTCGTCAGTGAGTGGGTCAGTACTGGTCGATGCAACATACTTCTTGTCGAGCAAGTCCCAGACGCGCCAAAACTCCCCAAGATCGACACCGCTTTTTGTCTGTTCAGCGAAGAGACTTCCGAGGAGTGCTTCGTTTTGAGTGCCACCGACCGGCTTTGACGCATTGTGCGTCCCTACTTCAATACCAGAAAAGAACGCAGCCGCTGCAAAGAACAGTGCAAGTCCGATACCAAAGAGTGGTGAAGTACTCGTATCATTCTGCTGTGGTCGTGTCTCTACCGAGTTCTCTGGTGTTTCATCCATAGTGCTCCAAATTATCGCACAGGGTGTAGAAAAGACCAAAAAATTACTAATGGGAGTGATACAATTTAGGGCATGATAGAGCGGTACACCACCGGTTCTTATACATGGATCGACCTCATGAAGCCGACGGCTGAGGAAGCGCGCGATATCATGATCGAAGCCAAGCTCCCTATCGAGCTTATGGGTGATATCACGACCCCGACCATGCGCTCCACTGCGACCATGGAAGGCAAGGTCATCAAACTCATGATCGACTATCCCGTAGTGAAGCGCACCGACATCGAGCGGCCGCACGACATCAAGTTCTTTGTGAGCAAGAATACCCTCGTTACGGTCCACTATGAGGACATCACTGCTCTCTACAGCTTTAAGAAGAGTTTTGAGGTATTGACGCTCCTCGGTAAGACCGAACGCATGAATGGCGCACATCTCTTCGCGTCCTTGATGAACATCCTCTATGACGCACTCACCAAGAAGCTCGACTATCTCGACGAACAACTCGAAGCTATCGACCACCAGATCTTGAGTGGCCGAGAAAAAGAGATGGTGTTTGAGATCTCCAAGATCTCACGCAAACTCATCACGTTCAAACAGTCACTCATCGCACACGGTGATGTCATGCATGACGCACACCCATTCTTCGTGTCAGTGTTTGGAAAGTCGATCTCCCCTACCCTTACCGAACTTGATGAGTTCTATGACCACATCATGCGTCGCCTCCACGCCCTCACTGAGTCGGTGAAGGAACTCAATGAGACTAACCAGGCACTCCTCTCAACCAAAGAAGGTGAGATCATGAAGACCTTGACCATCATGGCCTTCATCACCTTCCCACTCACACTGGTTTCGTCAGTGTTCGGTATGAACGCCGTCCATATGCCACTCGTCGGTCAAGAGTATGATTTCTGGATAATTCTCGGTATGATGACGCTTATGGCAGGCCTTTTCTTTGTATACTTCAGTTACAAGAGATGGTTCTAGAGTATGCGCTAAAACCCCCAATTTCTGCGTTGCCTACGATAGAGATATGCTATTTCGAAAATCAGAGAAAGGACCAGTACTCACCTTACATAACACCCTCTCCGGAAACGACGAGGTCTTTTTGCCGTTGAAGCCACCGACTGTCCTTATGTACTCATGCGGTCCGACGGTGTACGACCATGTGCACATCGGCAACCTCCGCTCATACGTCTTTTCAGACATCTTAAAGCGCTCCCTGAAGCTTCACGGATATAAGGTGAAGCACACCATAAACCTCACTGACTTCGGTCACCTGACCGACGACGCCGATAGTGGTGAAGATAAGATGACCGTAGCGCTTAAGCGCCTCGGGAAACCCTTCACCCTCGATTCGATGAAAGAGGTGGCAGCCATCTATACCGAATCTTTCAAGAGCGATATGGAGACGCTCAACATCCTCCCGCCAACCACCTATGCTGCGGCAAGTGAATACATCGTCAAAGAGATCGCGCTCGTTCGAACACTCGTTGAAAAGGGCTATACGTACGAGACGAGCGACGGTATCTACTTCGACATTCAAAAGTTTCCCCAGTATGGGAAACTGGGCAATATCGACGTGCAGAAACTCAAAGACGGCGCGCGTGTGGAGGTAAATAAGGAGAAGCACCACCCTGCTGACTTTGCGGTGTGGAAAAAGTCACCGCTCGGCTGGGAGAGCCCCTGGGGTACCGGCTTCCCTGGTTGGCACATCGAATGCACCGCAATGGTGTTCGCGACCTTAGGAAAACAGATCGACATTCACACGGGCGGCATCGACCATATCCATACGCATCACAATGGCGAAATAGCCCAGGCAGAAGCGGCGACAAAGAAACCCTACGTCAAATACTGGATGCATAATGCCTTCATCACCATTGATGCAACCAAGGTCTCAAAGTCACTCGGAAACGGTATTCGCCTCACCCAGCTTAAGGATCGTGGATACCACCCACTCGTGTACCGCTACTGGCTCCTCACCGGTCACTACCGTTCACCGATGAACTTCACGTTTGAAGCGCTCGATGGCGCAAAGCAGGCATGGTTCCGCCTCCGTAAGCATATCTATGAAGAGTGGAAGTCAGCAAAAGGTGGCGTACCGAGTGAAAGCTATTGGAAACAATTCACTGAAGCGATCTCTAACGACCTTGATACTCCGAAAGCACTCGCTGTTGTGTGGAATGTTGTGGGTGACAAAACACTCACACCAAAAGATAAGATCGCTACGCTTCGAAAAATGGATTCCGTACTGGGACTCGGACTTTCTGAAGATCCAGACACAGTGATGCGTTCGCTTGGCGTTGTTGAAGTTGAAGACCTCCCAGAAGAGGTAAAACTACTCATGGGTGAGCGCGATAGCGCAAGAAAGGCCAAAGACTGGGAACAGGCTGATCGCGTACGACAACAGATCAATCTGGCTGGGTATTTGGTTGAAGATACCCCTGATGGCCCTCGAGTGACGAAGGCGTAACACCATTACACGCGAAGAAATGAAAAGGCCGCTATTCAGTTTGGGAACTGAATAGCGGCCGTTCGCTAGTGAAGTGTCCTGTCATAACGCACCGGTGTTCGTTCACCGGTCTCAGGGTCTACAGTCCATATGAATCGCGTGGGCACGGTCGTGCTGAACACACCGATCCACGTGGTCACTTCCTCTACTCCATGGCCAGTTGCATAGAATTTTCGCACAATGGTCCTGCAAAACTCCGGTTTGACCTGAACCTCAATGGGCTCCGGTCCAACTGCGTTTAACTCTGCGAGCTGTGGCAGCATTTCCACCACGCTCTGCAGTGCCTGACCAAAAGCGAATGCGGTGCCTACAAGGCACGTGATCGCCAACACCGTGTAATCGGTCTCACTGAGCGACATCTCGCTCTCCTTCAGCAATAAGCCCCTCATTCTCATGAAAGCGCGTGTCGAGCGGTACCGTATCGTGCACCACGTGGGTGGTGTATTGCGCCTCTGAGGAGACCGCATGAAGCTGCTGCTTCAGCTTCCGACTTCGGAGAAATGCAGCAAACCCGAGCGCACCTACGATCGGCAGCATAATAACGAACCCCGAACTGTTATCAACTACCGCTGACCATACCGATTCCATATCAACCTCCCATCAATGTTCTATCTATTCATGAGACTACGCCTAATTGGGTTACCTCGTCAACCGTAGGTGATGTACACAGTCTATCCACCTGCTCCACAGAAGCACCTTCGACCCCACTTTTTCGTACCATGATACAATAGCCACGCTATGGCAGAACCCTCACTTACCAAGCTCCGGACCCCACCACAATCGACCGATGCAGAGCGTGCCCTTCTTGGTGCCATCATGCTTCGCCCAGACGCGATGCATGATATCTCGACGGTCATATTCCCCGAGTCGTTCTATGCTGAAAAGCACCGCGAGATTTACCGTGCCATCCTGGGCATCTTCTCGAAGGGTGATCCGATCGACCTCCTCTCAGTCACCCACTACCTCACTGAGAAAGGTGTGCTCGACCGTATAGGTGGCGCAAGCTACATCACCGAGCTCATTGAGAACGTCCCTGCCGCCGGGAACGCCAACTACTACGCACAGATCGTTGAGCAGAAGTGCACACTCAGGAATCTCATCAATGCCGGCCAAGATATCGCCGAGATCGGCTTTTCAAACCCCGAAAATGTCGACGAAGCACTCGATAGCGCTGAAAAGAAGATATACCAGGTTACCCAATCACCGACCGCGCAGAAGTTCATCGCTATCAAGGACACCTTGGGTGAGGCGTGGAATCGCCTAGAGCACCTCCATGCCACAAAGGACGAGATCCGAGGAGTGAACTCTGGCTTCCCTGCGCTCGACAACCTGCTTGCGGGCTTTCAAAAGTCAGATCTCATCATTCTTGCAGCACGCCCCTCTATGGGTAAAACATCGCTTGCACTCGACCTCGCTCGCAACGCCGCCACCAAATTCAAGGTGCCAGTGGGCGTCTTTTCACTTGAAATGAGTGCCCAGCAGCTCGTCGACCGCATGGTCTCAGCGGAAGCTAAGGTGGACGCATGGAAACTGCGCACTGGTCGCCTTTCAACCGATGAGGAGTTTGCATTGGTGCAAGAAGCACTTGGCCGCCTGGGTGAGGCACCGATCTTCATCGATGATCAGCCTGGAAACAACATTTTAAAGATGCGTTCAGCAGCCCGCCGCCTCAAGAACGAGCACGGCCTCGGCATGATCGTCGTCGACTACCTCCAGCTTATGGTGCCAACCCAAACGCGTGCGTCTGATAACGTGGTGCAACAGGTCACCGAGATCTCCCGCTCACTCAAGAACCTTGCACGTGAGCTTGAGGTGCCGGTCATTGCCCTCTCACAGCTCTCACGCGCCGTCGAGCAACGTGGTGGCAAACCTCGTCTCTCCGACCTCCGCGACTCGGGCTCCATCGAGCAGGACGCAGACGTCGTGATGTTCATCCACCGCGAAGATAAGATGAATAAAGATAAAGAATCAGATCGCCCCAACATCGCTGAGATCTTGATCGAGAAACACCGCAATGGCCCGACAGGTATGGTAGAGCTCTACTTCGATGATCGACGCACCACCTTCCTCCCCCTCGATACGAGTGGCGGATTTGATACTGCTTCGATAACCCAAGCAGCCGGTGACGACGACTTCTAAAGTATGTACCAAAACCTCCAATTTCTGCGTTGCCTGCACATCGGTAGGTTCACCGTATGTCCATATACGCCTCACCTACCTATGTTTGACGCCTTGAAATTTAAGGTTTTGAATACATACTTTTGGTTGGGTTCAACATTACAAAACAACGTCAACGGTTATATAGGGGTTTTGATAAACTCTAACCTATGAGCACCCTCGACGAACTCGCACAGTATTTCGAAAAGTTTCCTGGTATCGGTCCGCGTCAGGCGCGTCGTTTCGTCTTCCACCTACTCACTGAACCGCGTGTTGAGGTGGAGCGCCTTGCCGCACTTATCGGTGCTGTCAAAGACTCTGTGTATGAATGCCCGCTCTGTTTCCGATTCCACACTCACACCGGAAGCGGCAAGCTCTGCGAGATCTGTAGCGACCCTGAACGCGACCAAAGTCTCCTTATGGTCGTCGAGCGTGATAGTGATGTACGCCCTATAGAACGCTCCGGCACCTTTACTGGCTACTACTTCGTCCTCGGTGGAACTGTCCCACTGATGAGTGTTGAAGAGACCAAAAAGCTCCGTGGTGGTCCGCTTAAAGCGGTGGTTGAGAAACGACTTGGCGAAGGTCTTAAAGAGACCATCCTGGCATTTTCGGTCAATCCCGACGGCGAGAACACCATGCGGTACGTTGAGTCACTCCTCACTCCCTACGAAGCAAAGGGCCTCACGGTCTCTATTCTCGGACGCGGCCTCTCAACCGGCAGCGAGCTAGAATACGCTGACCCGGAAACCATCAAAAACGCCTTTCGTAACCGTTTTCATCATTGACGGGTTGTAGAGGGAGAGGTACTATTCAACACTGTTCTTTGCATGGGAGGCTTACATGGCCACGACTCAACAAGACACCAATGATACCCAACTTCGCGAAGCGCTCATGCAGTCCGGGATGCGATCACTCGGCCACTGCTTCCTCGCTTCACTTCTCTTGAGACGTATTGAGCATGACCCTGCGTACAAAGCCCAGCTTGTGAAGCGTCTCAACTCATAAGCCAACCCATCACAACCCCAACCATTGTTGGGGTTTTTCATACCCCACTCTTGACACTTTTTCTTTTCAGCGTACGCTTTTAAGTAGGAGCACAGGGAGGAAGACGAAATGGCTAAATGCGGCGAATGCAACGGCAAGGACGGTAAGCATCTACCATCATGTTCTGAGGGCACCATGCCCTGCACTGCCCCCGGAGACCAGGGATATTTCCATTCCCCGGTGGTACGACCGGGTATTGAATACGGTGATGAGGTCATGTCAGCTGTACGCCATGGCATCAATGATGATGAGCTTTGTGGGCTCTATCCGTGGGTCCGGAAAGACCTGCTGTAACAAAAAACCCGAGGCGTATGCCCCGGGATTTTCTTTGTCTATTTGAATGATTCGATCTTTACGCGAGCGTAGTGCTGGCGGTGACCGATACGTCGGTCGCGGTTGCTCTTTGCCTTGTATCGAAATACGGTGACCTTAGGACCTTTCTTCTCACCCTGGTAGGTAGCCATAACCTTAGCGCCGTCGATATACGGGGTACCAATCGTTGCGTCCGTGCCGTTGTCTACCATGAGGACCTTGTCGAACTCTACCTTGTCCCCTTCCTTGAGTTCGCCACTAAGGAGTTCCACATCGAGAATATCACCAACAGCAACCACATACTGTTTACCGCCGGTCATAATGACTGCGATCTCGTCAGCCATTTTCTTCACAGTCTTCTTCACTGCCTTCTTAGGAGCAGCTTTAGACTTTGCGGCTGGTTTTGTAGCTTTTGTTGCTGTTTTTGCCATAAGCCCCGAAATACTACAAGATTCACGCCATTTACGCAAGCCCTAGGCGGCACCCTTCTTCCAGAGGGGGTCTTTTTGAGAGCATATCTTCCCCAAGGGCACCCTTAGAGGAAGACTATTCCCCACCCCCTGCTTGAGGGCGCTCGAGAGAGAGTGGTTCGACGCCGGGCGACTCGCCCGTTATTTTCATGACGTCCTTATCGATCTTGTTGAGCTCCTTGTACCCTGAGTTGTAGTGGTTCACCGTCGTGCCGAGGGAGTTCCCGAGCTTTTTATAGTACTCCTCGTAAGCCGCAATATGCCGTGAGAGCTGTTCGACATTCTTCCTAATATCCTTCGCCTGCTCCTCGATCTGAAATGCTCTAAAGCCATAGAGGACCGACTGAAGGTACGCGGCAAATGTCGTTGGTGAGACAATGATCACATTCTTATCCTTGTACGCGTAGTCGATGAGCGTACGGGTATTCACCTTGACCGCCCCAACCTCATTTACTAACAGATCGTAGTAGATAGCTTCAGCGGGAATATACATAAAGGCGAACGGGAGCGTACCGTCCTTAGGGCGGATGTACTTGGCGGTCTCATCGATGCGCTTCTTGAGGTCGTTCTTGAATTCACGCTCTAGTTCTTCCCTCCTCCCCTCATCCTCCTCGTCGGCGAGACGCTCATAGTTGTCAAGGGAAAACTTCGCATCGACCGGAATGAGGCCATCCTTGGTCGTCACCACCGCATCGACCGTCTCCCCTCCCGGGAACTCGTACTGCATCTTGTACGCCGTAGGCGGCAAGATATTGGAGAGAATGAGTTCTAGTGATGCCTCACCCAAGTTGCCGCGCTGCTTTTGGTGCTTCAGCACCTTTTCCAAATTCTTCAGACTCTCTGCGACGGTAAAGACCTGTTTTGAAGATTCAGACACCTCTGCCACACCTTTCACTACCCCCATAAGCTGCTCGCTCACCTGTTTGTTGATCGCCTGGATGAGCCGCTGCGACTCCGAGAATTGTTTCTCAACCGACGCACTCATGCGGTCTGAGGAGCGCTCGAGGCGCGTGTCGAGGGTATTTCGAAGCTCAGTGAGCTGGCTCTGGAGGAGCTGCATCGCGCGCGCATTCTGCTCTCCCTCCATCTTCCCCGCCCCTTCATTCTGCTTTCTCGATTGGAGCACGAGCCACCCAAGCCACACCACCGCAGCAGTAAGCGCAATAAGGATAATAGGGAGAAGATTTTGCATAACAACGGTATTTTAGCACATTCATATATAGTACTTGACATATTATTTATTGCTGTTATAATGGAGTTGCTTATACCCATGGCGGGTTCAAGCATGTTCATTACACAGGAGAGAACGACAATGACGAATACCCTGTCCGCTGGTCAGATGAAGCTCATCATGAATTCCCTGACCAACTCCATTCCTGCGAAGGATCTCACCTCTGACGATGCGGCCTGCCTTATCGGGCAACGTGGCCTTCTTGGCGAGAAGATCCGCCTGTTTTGGCGGAACATTCTCGATGAATTGCACGACACATATAAAGTCCGTGGTGCTGGCATCATCGAGACCGCACTGCTCGAAAACGAGCTGACCTTCAGCCTGGACAGTAAGTCGCCGATCTCGAAATACGACTTCGATCAGGGTGTCAAGGAGAAGCTTTACACTATTCCTCAGCAGAAGTGGGTGACCTTCAAGGTACTGGGAATCAACTCTGCCGTCCCTCGCAATATTCGCCACAAGCTCACCCGGCTCGGGTACCGTAGTGCGACGTTGACGGAGCTGATCGCGTTCACGATCGCTGAGCCTGATGCTGTGTATGGCAGGCCTGTCTCGATCTTCGACCGCAACTCGACGTTCAGTGACATGTACTGGGTTCATGCCTTCACGCCGGACAGTCCTGAGGGGCCGACACAGATCTGTTTCCTCAATCAGGAAGACGCTGAGGGTGAGAACTGCGCCATGACAGTTCTTTGCGTTAAGTTGTAACAACAATACATCCCCCGATGGCTAAGGCCATCGGGGGATTAAATTTTGTGGTATAGTCGAGCCATAACTATTTTCATATGTCACTACACGAGCAGATCAAAGAACAACTTAAAGACGCACTACGTGCGAAAGACGAAGTAAAGCTTCGCACCATCCGCGGTATGTTGACCGCATTCACAAACGAGCTTGTCGCAACGTCACGCAAACCTCAGGAAATGCTAAACGACGAGGAGGTCGTAAACGTCATCCGTCGCCTCGCGAAGCAGCGCAAGGAGTCGATCACGCAGTTTGTTGCAGGGGGACGAGAAGACCTCGCAGTTGGCGAACGTGAAGAGCTTGCGGTGCTCGAAGCATACCTCCCCCAGATGATGTCTGAGGATGAGGTCCGGAAGATCGTCGAAGCGAAGAAGGCAGAGCTCGGCATCGACGACAAAGCAAAGCTTGGCATGTTCGTCGGCACCCTTATGAAGGAGCTTAAAGGTAAAGCTGACGGTGCACTCGTGAAGCAGATCGCAGAATCACTTTTTTAACAAAACAGCACCTGGACAGGTGCTGTTTTAAGTTGTACTATACTTATGGAGAAGTTTAAAAAACAGTAGGCAACATTGCTCAAGAGTGAGCATATCGATCATGGTGACGGGACAGTCACCATCACTTCGACCGCGAGCGGTGTCGAAGCCACTTACCGTCTTGAGAACGATGAGGCGGTACTTGTATCTCACAACAGATACGGAGAGCTCAATCCGAACACTCAAGCGCGGTGGCGCGCTGCAGCTGCGGCAGAGCTTTCGCTCAAGATCAAGAAAAGTGCAGCATGAGGAGGTACTGATGAAGATCCCCCCTACCCCAACCAACCAGGATGTGGTGCGCCGCCTCATCTATACGATCGCCTGCGACATTGGTGAGGTGCAGTATCGCTATCGTGGGCGCACTGTCGACGCGACAGTTCACGATCCGAAGAAAGAGCCTGTCTGGACTGACATCACTCTTTCGGTCAGCGATCAGCGTAGTGAGACCGAGAAGCATTCCTCAACAGAGTGGATACTTCCAGCACTTACACATCTGGAGCGGCGCATACTCAAGCAGCGTGCACTCTCCGACCTGCGGGAACGGTGGACTCGCATGAACCGTCGACAACCACATCCGGACCAGTTAGCGCTTCCGCTGTAGCGAAGCTTGGCGGAGGTGCGGGGCGAGAGGGACCAGGTACTGCGTCCCCTCTCGCCTTTTCTTTTTCTTAAAAGTGGAGTACGGTACTCGAAGAAACTGTTGGAGGATACCCGATGTATTCGTTACGCATACCGCTTGCACTCAGCATAGTGTCGTCAGTACTGACCCTTGTGCCCACCGCCCATGGACAGAGTGTCGATTGGGATGATCCTGACCAGGCTCATTCCGCAGATATGAGCGACGAGTACTGGTGGAATCCCTCAGATCCGCGCATGGTCAAACACCCGAATGATGGCACGCACTGGTACGAAGACCGCTGTTGTAACAACAAGGATTGCCGGGGGTTTTCACCAACACTTGTTACTGAGTATTCAGATGGCACTATTGTGCTCACGCTACCTCCATATAAAAATTTTCCTGGTATGGTGATACCCTTCGATACGACCCAGATCACTGACCGTCCTTCAAACGCACATGGTGACACGCTCTGGCACCTCTGCTTCAGCATCCTGGTAGATGAATTGAGAGCAGAGATCTACCCGGCTACCTATTGTGCCTACCCGCCCACTCCCTCAACATGAACGTGTGGACGCATAGAAAGCCCGACAGTCTACTGTCGGGCCTTTTCATACATACACCGTTGTTACGAAGCTCACCTGAGCGAAAAGACTGCACGTACGGTCACCATCACATCCTTCTCAATGGATTGTGTATCGTAAGAACCATAGTCTGAGATATCAACGCCATTTTTTGACAACACCTGCACCACACCAGATGATGCGCTCTTCAGCTTCCCAGTGGTCTGGCCACTCATCTTTGTGATCGAATCAGCGCGCGCCTCTGCGTCTGCGATGGCAGCGCCGAGAAGTTTTACGCGCATTTCATCAAGTTTTGTATAGGTATACTCAACAAAACCAGTTCGTACGATGTACCCAGTACCCTGGAGTGCGATAGCGTTTTGCGCCAACGTCGAGATCTTCTCAACATCGTCAGATTGCACAATGATATCCTCAGATACGTTGTATCCGGTGATCGTGCCGCGATCACCGTACTGTTCGTATATCGAAGGCGGGTTCACAGTGATATCGGTAAGTCCCTCAGCAGCCAACTTGGTCTGTAGAGCTTCAACACCACGAGAAACCGCCTCAAATCCAGCAGACTGATCATAAAGACCAGTCCGTGCAGTAATGGAAATGGTCCAACGAGCATGGTCTGAGGTGACAGTCTCGCGCGCGGAGCCAGTCACGGTGATGACATCCGAGGCCATACGGACCTGATAGAACGCATACCCTCCTATGGCCGCAGCGAGTATAGGTCCAAACGCGAGTACGAGTGCTGCCTTTACTATAGGTTCCGCAAAGAAGCGTTGCATAAGAGACACTTAATGGATAGTGCCATCATTCTATACCTCACCCCAAAAACGCGCCACGACCACTAGAGCACCGTCGCCACAAGTTCAATCGAGAACAAGAGGAAGAACGCAAGAAACACAAACCCTTGCCAGCGGAGGAACTGCCGCCCGAGACCGAGCACAAAGAAAATACCCGACGCCGCGATCATGGCGGGAATACCTACCGAATTGATGACCGAATCAAAACTGAGTACATGAAAGAGCCCCGGAAGACCGATCACTAAGAGTGTGTTGAACACATTTGATCCGAAGATATTGCCGATTGCGAGATCGATACCACCATCATGAACAAGGGAGCGGAGCGACACCACCAGCTCGGGGAGTGAGGTTCCGAGCGCCACAGCAGAGATCGTGATGAAGCTTGCGGGCACACTCATAAGGCGTGCGATCGAAAGTACCGTTTCTACGGTATAGTGCGCACCCACAAGGACCGTGACCAAGCCACCGAGAAGAAACAGAAAAGATTTTTTTGAAAATTTTTGATGCGCCTCCCCCGCTACTTTGATTGAGTCGATAGATTTTGCTTCATAGAGGAGATACCACACATAGGCAAAGAAGGTCGCAATGAGGAGGAGTGATTCTGGTCGTGTGATAACAGCATCACGCGCTACGTAGACAAAGAGTACGGTGGCGATAAAAAAGATGGGGAGTTCGGTCTTGATGATGTCGCGTTCTATCACGATCCGCCCACCAAGTGTGATCAAAAGTCCGGAGATAAGTAATATGTTTGCGACGTTCGAGCCAACAACGGTCGCGACCGCGAAATCATTTGCGTTCTGTATCGTTGCGATGAGTGACGCCGCGAGTTCTGGAAGCGAAGTGCCGAATCCTACTACAAACACGCCGATCACAAAGGCTGACATGCCAAGTGCTCGGCCTATCTCTTTAGCGCCCTCAATAAAGTAATCTGCCCCTTTCACGAGGGTGAACAATGAGAGTCCGAGGAGCGGGAACAACGCGATAAGTCCTATTTCCATACGTTTTGGTTTTACCTGCCTATTATCGCACACTCTACCCCACCAGGGTCGGCATACTGTGTAACGATATCATTGACCGTGGGTACTCTATTAGGTACAGTGAGTTCTTGGAAGGATCTATTTAGAACGGAGGCTCTGGTGGCTAGAGGCAACGAGAAGACGAAGCAAAATACAACAGGGGCAGACGATGCGAGACTCGGAGAATATCTCTGCGCAGTACGCGCCTTAGCTGATGACGCAGCCCTTGAGCAATGGAGTAGAACGGCAGCACGTTTCTCAATCGGCGCGCAGCGCAGGATCATGCGTGAAGAGCAACTCTGGGTGAAAATGCATCTGGCACAGTGCCTATACCATGAGCGCAATCAGGGAAGAGTTGCCTTGCGTGCGCTCTCACTCTGGCACTATTGGAGTCTAGAGGAGTATAGCAATCTGGTCGTTGCTGTTCTGAAATGGCACGATAGAGAAGAGCGTCTCGGTGATCTGAGGTACATACTCACACGACTCACCATCAGCCATGATCGGTCTGTGTACATCGCACCAGAGCGGTCAATGATTGAAGCGATCGAACAAGTTGCTCCCGTCATCTTGGGGAACAGCAAGACACCGCTAGAACAAAAGCGCGTGGCTGCATAAGCGAGCATTGATATGCTCGCTTTTTCTATTGGAAGATGCTGAGGTACTCACCATAACCCTCCTTCTCCATGTCCTCTTTGGGTACGAAGCGCATCGCGGCTGAGTTCATACAGTAGCGAAGTCCACCTTGGTCTATTGGGCCATCGGGGAATACGTGACCAAGGTGCGAATCTGCGATCGTAGAGCGTACCTCCGTTCTCGTGCCAAGGAATAGACGCTTGTCTTCCTTTGTGGTGATAGCATCGGATGATATAGGCTTTACAAACGACGGCCAGCCCGTACCCGATTCGTACTTATCAGTTGAAGAGTAGAGTGGTTCGCCGGAGACGATATCAACGTAAATACCTTCACGGTGGTTGTCGTTGTACTCATTCTGGAATGGACGCTCCGTCCCCTCTTCCTGTGTCACTTGGTATTGAAGTGGCGTAAGTGTCTTGCGCAACTCCTCATCTGACGGCTTAGTAAAATTCTTCCACGACTCTTCGGTCATACTCATCCCTTCGGTAGCGTCGGTGGTCGTACTCGTGCTCGCTCCGCTACTGACGTTCGCCTTATAGATCGTGATCTCTTTCCCGTCCCATGCGCGCTTCACAAACGTATCGCGACCTGACGCACTTCTGAAGTAGCCATACTTGAGCGGATGCTTGTCATGGTAGTTCTGATGATACTCCTCTGCAGGCCAGAACGCTGAACGCGGCACAACTGGTGTAACGATCGGTACAGAAAATACATGCTCCTCATTTATCTGCGCTATGACGTCTTCCGCGATCTGCTTCTCCTCGTCATTCTCGTAGTAGATAGCCGAAGTATACTGAGGACCACGATCGTTAAATGAACCACCCGCATCGGTCGGGTCGATATGACGAAGCAAGTATTCAGCGAGTGTGCCGTATGAGACCTTAGACGGATCATACGTCACCTCAACCACCTCACGGTGGCCACCGGCAGCGTAGTTCTCGTAGGTTGGGTTTTCAGTCGTACCTCCCGAGTATCCAGAAACAACATCAATAAGACCGTCACTGATCTTCTCGAAATCTGACTCAACACACCAAAAACATCCTCCTGCGAATACCGCGGTCTTGTACTCGGGGTGCGCGTCTGTATGAACATTCATAGCTTCTTGTTTAGTGATAAGTGCTTCTGTCGCCCTGTATGAGCTATCGCGCGTCATATACGAGAACAGCGCAAGCCCTACAATGACAGCAATGCTTCCTAAGGCGATGTACTTCTTCATGCAAATAACTATATCACGAATGTAAAGAATACTTAACATTATCCCCACACTGGAAATATTTACATTTGTAGATATATGTGATATAGTCTTGCCAGAAACCACGGAGGTGTAGGATGTCGAGGAAACTTGTAAATACAGGAATATTGGTCCTGATGGTAGTGGTCGCAGGTTCGCTTGGTGGTGCGGCATACCAGATCCATGAAGGCGCTCTCTATGCCACACGCCCCTTTCTCATCGTGGCAGGTATCGCTTCAATTGCATGTTTTGGCCTCAGTCTGATGGCATTCATAACTGCCAGCAAAAAACCCTAACGTACTTACGTTCGCGACCAGTAGTCGCGAACTTTTTTATTACCCTCCCGCCTGCCAGAGGCGGACGCTCTCCATCGGATACACAAGCATAAGAATATTGAGCGTGAGATTGTCACGGATCATGTAGGCAACAAACACTTCGAGCATAATGACCACGATAAGGGATACCCACCACGGGACGTACCGCGCAAAGAAAAATCCGAACCACATGACGACGACATCAGATACAGAGTTGATCACACTATCACCGACATATCCCCATGAGATCGTCACCTCTCGATAGCGATTTATGATGACTGGCGAGTTTTCAAGGATCTCCCACCCCACCTCAATGAGTGTCGAGATGAGAAAGATGCCGCCGATCGACATACGACGGAACAGGAACGCAAATAACGCAAGAAAGAGGATGCCATGAATGAAATGGGATGGCGTGTACCAATCAGAAAGCTGTTGGGAATTTTCAGGGCTTGCGACCACTCCTTGCCAGAGTGTGATATGACCACATTCACAGTACGGCACGCGCCCCATAAGGAGTAATACGAGTGCCATACCAGAAAGGAGCAGTAGGGAGAGAAGGATGGACGTGCGAGTTTCCATCTCATTAGTATACCTCCGATCGAACCTCTGGCTGTGCTATAGTTCTAACACTTTCCTGCATGTCATTTGACGTCACACTCGCACTCAAACACTTTAAAAAGGCCGACCCGACCATGGCCCGATTGCTTCAACGTGGGCTCAAGAGTATTCCCCCGCTTGAAATTCCCAAAGGACGCACAAGTGCAAAGTATTTTGAAGCGATCGTTTCCTCGATCGTCAGTCAGCAGATCTCGGTAAAAGCTGCTGATGCGGTGCTCACAAAGCTTAAAAAAGGTGTGGGAAAACTCACCCCAGACAATCTACGACATCGTTCTGTCGACGAACTGCGCACCTACGGACTCTCACGACAGAAAGCAACGTACATCATAAAAAGTGCTGAGGTCTGGCATGATCTCCCGGTGAGGCAATTTCATGGTATGGACAATGAGAGTGTTGTCGAAGCACTCACCACACTTCATGGTATCGGACGATGGACGGCAGAGATGTTCCTTATGTTCACCCTCGCACGCCCAGACGTCTTCTCTATGGGAGATTGGGGTCTCATGATCTCCATCAAGAACAACTACGGTCTCGATAGCACCAAGAAGACCCACAAAAAGAAGATCGCAACCCTCGTAACCAGCTGGGCGCCCTATCGTACCCTCGCAGCCCTCTCGCTCTGGCACCACAAAGACAACCGCCCGGCTTTAGATTGACCTCACTGCGCAAACTAGTTAGTCTGTGAAAAGAAGTGGAGGTCATCATGAATGCATATCTCTGTACTAGGTCATGTAGGGCACACAGTTTCCTGCTCTCGTCTATCCTCTGGTCATTCACCCTAACGGCAAGTATAACCAGCGCTCACGCTGGCAGTGCCGAGCAAGCGGGCAGAGACCTGCCAAACGCCCTCGTACCGAACGAAGAAGGTCGTATCGACGATAATGAGTTCATGGTCGAGGAGTTCGTGAGAGAGTTACGTTTGCGTGCGTGCCTCACCATCATAGATGCTGAGGACAGGATCATGTGCCTGCTCCAGATCGAGTGGCCAAAAGAAATATGATGAGATAGCAAAACGCTCCGAATGCTCGGGGCGTTTTTTAGTGATTACTTTGTCTTTACTTTCTTCGAGGCCTTCTTGGGCGTGGTTTTCTTTGCTGATTTCTTTGTATCGACTTGTTCGACGATCTCTTTGACCGTCCCCGAAAGCGCCATACCGCCGAAGAGTTCGATGAGTTTCTCGAGTTTGCTGTTCATTCCGCGCATTTCTGTGACGAGTGTGTCGATGCGAGGATCTGGGGTTTGTGTACCACGCTCTCCGCGCCCATCCTTGAAGGACGTACGTGTGTCAAAGCGAGGTTTTTCGCGGCGATCATCACGACGATCTTCCCGAGACGGACGGCGATCACCACGGTCGCCACCCTCATCTCCCCTACTCTTTGCAAAACACTCCTTACAAAGAATGTCTGACTTCCCGGTAGGCTTAAATGGTACCTGGCAATCTTTGCCACAAGAGCTACAGACCGCATCAAACATCTCGCGGTCACCACGATCTTCACGCCCTCCAAACGACTGCTTGCCACCACCAAAACGCGGTTTTCCGAATGATCCACGCTTGAACTCTCCTTTGAATCCACCTCCTCGACCTCCCTTTCCACCGAACCCGCCGCTACGCTTCCACTCGGCCATACCCACTTGAGCTTATTTATTAGAATGTGATTATATCACACTTTTTTAATTTTGCAATTTTTGCCCTCCATGGAATTCTTCAGTACAGAAACACCTCGCCTCGCGAGGTGTTTCTGTATCTTCAGTATGTTCAGAGGATTCACTCGAGCTTAGCCTCCACACAGTCCTGAGTTGTACTCATCCTCAATTATTGCTGGGAGGCCTACCTTACACGAGACGTATTTCAAGCTACAGTCACCCTTCACGTAGTAGAACTCACCCGTGTCATAGCGAAACGCGATCTTACACCCACCATCAACTTGGCTATCACGGTAATTGACTGTGTTGTCGATCTTTGAATATGCACCGAGACTGAAAACTGAAATCGTGTTCTTGAATTTTGACGTTGGATCTCCCTTACAGTTGATGTTGTACCGGATCCACGGCTTGTCTGGATCTGCCACGTTACAGTAGTTATTCGTGATCTTGGTCGTGCTCGATGAAGACATGGACTCAAAGGAGATCCACTTCTTCCCCTCTTTGTCCTTGTACTGCATCACACCATCCTTTGCACGGAAGCCGTATCCAGCTCCATGTGGTGTGGTACCGAAGTTCAGGTAGCCACTATCATTTGCGATAGCGACGTTGTTGAGCACAAGCAAATTCTTCATAGACAGACCACCGTCCTTTGCTTGGTTACCTGTGCCAGTGTGGAGCGGGCCACTGACGTTGTCATTTGGTGGGTTCGCGCTTGGCGACTTCCAATTACCTGCCGCATAGACATACTGGAGACCCATTGCAAACGCGAGTGCAAGCGTGAGTAGTATGACTAAGCGGATCTGTTTGAGTACAAAAGTGTGCGTTTTCATGGATAACTAGTTACTAATTTCTGCTAAATAATGTTGCATTGGTAATACCGTGGTTCACATCGCATCGAGTAGGTTTAACTGTGCATCACTCGAAAGCGAGACCTGTTCTTCTTCCTGGACATCCATTCGATCGAGCATTGTCCGCTGTTCTGAAATGACCGGAGCACTCATGTTCTCTTCTTCTTGGTCAGCAACAGCCATTGAATCAAGCACTTGAAGCTGCTCACTTTCTGTCATGACCACAGTGGGATCGGTATCAGGAGTATCAGTGTTCTGAGGAGGAGTACTCTCAACAATGTCTGGAATGGGACCGGAAGTAAAAGTGGTCCACCATACAATACCTACTCCTAAGACGGCAAGAACGAACACTACGATAGCAATAAGTGCGTAGTGATTGCCTGGATACTGCGGTTCCGAGATCGTGTCCGACACCGGTACATCGGGTGCTATGAAGGGATTATTAGAAGGTTTCTTTATCATACTGACACTGAGTATTAGATCTCATCGTACGTAGGTACTACACGGACCGTTTTGCGAGCAAGTTCATCAGGTCCTTTGGCAGGTGTTCCTGTATCCATGCACTCAATATAGAAATCAGATGTATGCAATAGACCTGATGACTCAACGGGTGTATCTCCATTGGTCACTACATGTGATGCGTCTCCCTCACTGAACCACTCGTCACCATTGGTACCTTTCACAGTACATGACGACGCGTCTTTTACTTCCCACGAAATGTTGACCGTATTTCCTGCGCGTACAACACTCGGTTCAACGACAAACGAAACGAGTTCAACTGGAGGAACATCACCACCAGAACAGAGCTCATCCGTGACGGTGACATTACACCATTGGTCGGTGATGACCACATAGCCGTCCGCATTACACGTCTGACCACTATCACACGGTGAATCAAAGCGCGCCGCACTCCAATCAGTCCATCCAATAGGATTTTGTCCCCACGAGAACCGTGCAGAAGAATCTATACGCCCCTCACCTACCTTGAGGCCATATTTTGAAGCAGCGCACTCACCGACGTTTTCACAAGTAAGACTGATCCAACCATCCCATGCGTCATCAGTGTTATCGGCCGATGTACCACACTTGCGATCAGCGGTACCATTGCATACCCGTACCCATCCACTTACCTTCCCTGTGGCAACAGTTATCTTTGCGTTGCCACCAGCACCAGGAAAACCGCTGAGATTACCGAACTTGATCCATCCGAGTGCAGGGCTCCACGCATAGCCCTCAAGGGGAAGTTCAGTTGCACCTTTCTTGATCTTCACGCCGTAATTAGATTGTGAACACACATCACCTCCACTCTCACTTACTGTCTTACAGTTAAGCGATATCCATCCAGAACCTTCTGCTCCTGCCCACGCCCATCCGGTTAGGTCTACTTGTGTCCAACCTGATTGTGAGAAACTGGTCTGTGCACCAAAAGAAAACGCAACAATAGCAGCGATCATCGCCACTCCTACTCCAACGAGACTCACAAAGGTACGCACCATACCATTCTCCAATGATATGTTCATTATAACTTCACTTTTCGCGAATCTGTGTGTTTATCCCCACACTTCTTTACTCATCTTTTGAGAGATCCGAAGGCTGTATCGGACTCGTGAGCCCTCTACTGATCTCTATGACACCATGTTTTTGTTCGTACGATTCCACTTGTCCCTTCATCCACTCATAGATACTCTTCATAGTACGTGGTGTTGCGGCAAACGAGTCAAGCTGGTTTCCCGACATGAGCGTGAACATGAACACCTCTTTATTGTGTGCACCGAGCGCTCCATCGACAAGCTTCTTTGGTAGCTCATCGATGCGTATCTTCTTTGGATCTATCATAGTGGTCCTATAGTACTGCTTTTTGTCCCTAACTCCAATCAGTCGTACTTAAAGTACGACGATTCAGACACGAAAAAGCCGCACATTCGTGCGGCTTGGTCTCAGAATTTGAAGTGAAAGATCACCACATATGGCTGACACCACAGTAGAACAGCAATGACGACACTAAGCGGTGTACGCCGAAGCGACACGTACGCGGGTCCAAAGAACGCAACGAATACGCTGAGGACGAGTGCGATTGAACCGCGATCACTTACCCCCTCAAGGCCATATTCTGCCAAACCGGCAAGAATGGCGTACAGTCCAATGATAGGTGCAGTGAGCACCTCAAAAAGAACAGTCATGGAACCTCCCAATGATTTGAGATAGACTATACAACATTTTTAAGTAAGGTCAATTCCCCTGTTAAACTCGTGGCATATCGTATTGAAAATCAAGGAATTCCCTGTTATAGTTCAGGGGCTTTTTGCAGACGCAAAACGCGACGGCCCTATCGTCTAGAGGCTAGGACGCGGCCCTCTCACGGCCGAAACCGGGGTTCAATTCCCCGTAGGGTCACAAATCAGCCAGCCGGAATGCGTATGCATTTCGGCTGTTGCTGTTTGTAGGCCCTACGGGGAATTGAAAGACGGAGCCGGTACACAAGACGAC
>JAYQPD010000002.1:25087-52836 GCA_038145135.1 bacterium
AAACCCCGCCCGCCGTATTGCTTTTGCTTTTGGGGTGTGGGTGTTTTTAGGCCGTAGGGGTAATTCAAAGACGGAGCCGGTACACAAGACGACCGGAGGGAGTGCTTGTCGGCGAGTCGGGGTCGAGAGCACTTAGCGCGAAGCGCTTAGTGACTCGTGACCAATTCCCCTATCACATCTGATCCTGTAAGGATCAATTCCGGGAATTGAAAGACGGAGCCGGTACACAAGACGACCGGAGGGAGTGCTTGAGGTGGAGAAATAGTGGTCATCCACTTTTTCTCGGGTCGAGAGCACTTAGCGCGAAGCGCTTAGTGACTCGTGACCAATTCCCCGTATCACTTCTGATCCTGTAAGGATCAATCCCGGGAATTGAAGGCCGGAAGGAGCAGTGCGACTGAGGCGGGGTCGCGGAACATTTCTGAAAGAAATGTATCTGTGACCAATTCCCCGTATCACATCTGATCCTGTAAGGATCAATCCCGGGAATTGAAAGACGGAGCCGGTACACAAGACGACCGAAGGGAGTGCTTGAGGTGGAGAAATAGTGGTCATCCACTTTTTCTCGGGTCGAGGGCTAATGGGGATACGTCCGTTATTTCTCGTAAACCTGTGGTGTAATCTCAAACCGATCTTGGTCTGCCTGGACCGCGCAGTGTACTGCCTAAGCGATACTTGTGAACAATTTCATCAGTCCAGTCTTGCGTACCATACGGTGCGCCCTTGGTGACTGAGTAACGAAGTCTGTCAAGGTCGTCACCCCTTAACAGTGAGTTCACTGATTCAAGGTAGTTGTCTGGCAGTTGAGTTGGTAGCGGAGCAAGTAGTTTTTTCTGTGACTCAACCCCCTGTTCCCTTCGCCAGAGGCTTGACCACTGCCAGTCTTCAGCTCGGGTTGTTAGTTTGGCACGAAGTGGGTTCTGTTCAACATAGCGGATAACGGTTTGCAGGTGCCTGTCTGTTTCAATGGGAAAAGATTTGTATGTGCCTTGATACAGATGTCCATCACCAACACTGTTCGTTTGTGTTCGTCGTTGTCGAACATGTGTCGTAGTGACCCAGCGCATGAATTCGCTCAGATCACCGTCGTGTTCAGGGTATAGTACGAGATGCCAGTGATTTGGCATGATGCAATATGCGAGTATGCGCATACCGATAAACTCAACACCCTCCTGCAACAGTGATTCAAAGTGTTGATACTCCTTCTTATCTCTAAAGATGGCAACGCGTCCATTTGAGCGGTTGATGACATGATACGGCATACCGCCGACGGCAACCCGAGCGAGCCTTGGCATGCTGTATTATGTCACATTTTTTGGTGTTTTATTGGACGTATCCCCATTTCACCATTTCACCCATTTCAAATCACTCCAAGCTGACGGGAATGTCGTCCTGATGGTTGGTGATGGCGTGAATGATGCTCCGGCACTCACGTAAGCTGACGCTGGCATAGCGATTGGAGCAGGTACTGATGTGGCGGTTGAGACTGGTGACGTGGTACTGACGCAGAGTAACCCAGAAGATATAGTAAAGCTCATTACACTTTCCAAAAAAGTATATGGAAAATGATCCAGAATCTTGTCTGGGCACTTGGGTACAACATTATTGCAATTCCAGCCGCAGCCGGCGCATTCGCGTACTGGGGATTCTTCCTCCGGCCAGAGATTGGTGCGTTTGTGATGAGCCTTTCAACGGTGATCGTGGTAGCAAACGCAATGCTCCTCAAACGAGTTGATTTGAGTTAAAATAAAGGTATGCAACGAGAAGGACATTCAGGAATACAAAAAGTGCTCTGGTTTGGGATGACTGCCGTCTTTTTGTCGGTACTGTTTCTGAGTCTCTGGCAGATGCCAGTCAGCATGGATATGTCAGGAAAGATGTCTGGCTGTCCGTTTATGTCGCACGAGGAAGTGCTGTGTTCGATGAATCCTCTTGACCATGTTTCAGCATGGAAATCCGCGTTTACCGCTATCGCTCCATCATTTACGCTACTACTTCTCACGCTCGCAGCAGTTGGAGTTGCCTTTGCAATTGCTCCTAATCTACTTTTACGTCAAAGATACAGACAAGAGATACTACCGCAAGAAATTCGTGACCAAATCTATACATTTTCATATCGTCCACTTCAGGAACTATTTTCAAACGGTATTCTTCATCCAAAGCTTTTCTAAATAACCATTTGCGCAGCCGACTGTTTTTGTTGTGCTGCTTTAGTAGTTAAGGAAAAATAAACATGAATAATAAAAATACATCACTTATTGTACTTGCAGTACTCATTCTCGGCGGAATCGTGTTCTATGCCACAACTGACCGTTCTGGCACGGGCTGGGGTGGAGCCGACGAAATGCATGACGAAATGATGGGACACCATGATGACGATATAGTTGAGTCGTATGAAGTATATCCTGGTGATGTCGCAGAGATGATGCGTGAGAATAGAGACATCATTCTCCTCGATGTGCGAACACCAGAAGAATACGAAGAAGTTCACCTCAAAGGAGCGACGCTTCTGCCAGTCCAGCAGTTGTCTCAGCAGTCACTGAATGGGATCGGACTTGGTGAGGATATGAAAGACAAAGAGATATATCTCTACTGTCGGAGTGGAAGTCGTAGCCAAACCGCCTACAACATCATGGAATCACTTGGCTATACCAACGTAAAGAGTATCGCGGGTGGCATGATCCATTGGGAAGAAGACAAGTATCCGTTTACCGAATCGGGAGCGTATCGCGGCGGCATGATGACGGACAAAGACGACATGATGATGGGGAATCCTGAGAGTCCGCGCATCGCCTTTGACCGTACAATACATGACTTTGGTGTCATTCCTCAATTTGGCGGCACCGTTGAAGCTGATTTCACCGTCACAAACAAAGGCGAAGAAACGCTAGAAATTGGAGACATTACTACCAGCTGTAGCTGTACGAGCGCGACAATTGCAAATTCCTCGATTAAACCTGGGGGAAGCACAACGCTCACCGTTGTTTTTGACCCAGACTTTCATGAAGAACCACTTGATGTGTTCAAACGAACAGTCTTTATACCAACTAACGACCCACGGAATCCTGAAGCGGAAGTGTCAATTACCGTTGATATCGCCGAGGGTCAGTAATCACTAACAAATGAAAACTATGGACAAATACACAATCGGCGCAGTCGCGCTCGGAGCAATACTGCTCATAGTGGCTTTCTCGTTTTCGTCTCAAGACGAAACCCAGAATGCGACAAGTGAATCAGTTTCTTCAGCTATAACCGTCACCGGAGATCGTTACGATTTTGGAGAAATTGATATCTTTGGTGGCAAAGTCCAAACGTCATACACGCTCAAAAACGAAGGGCCAGATGACGTGACGGTAACTGGAGCGCAGACAAGCTGTATGTGTACCGAAGGAGAAATTGCTGGTTATACCTTTGGTATGCATGGCAGTAATGTGAAATCAGTCACCATCCCGGCTGGTGGTGAAGAAACTGTAACGGCTATCTTTGACCCCCTCGCCCATGGTCCAAACGGTACGGGCAAAATTACTCGTGAACTCATGCTCAAAACTAACTCAACTGAATCGCCAACGGTGCGACTGATGTTCAGTGGGGACGTGGTGAAGAACGTGGAGAATTAGAAATCAACACTATTCCTATGCAATACGGATATAAAAAAGAAGTATCTTTGCCATTTGCTGAAGCGACTGAAAAACAAGAGAAGCATTGTCAGCGGAAGGTTTCGGAATTCTCACTGAAATAGATGTGGCTGCGACACTCAAGAAAAAACTCGATGTTGATTTCGACCATTACATCATATTGGGTGCTTGCAACCCACCTTTTGCTCACAAAGCACTTTTAGCAGAACGAGAGATTGGTTTACTGCTGCCGTGCAACGTGATCGTATACGAACAAGATGCCAAAGTGTATGTCTCGGCGATCTTACCCACTATCGCTATGCAGATGGTGGAGAATGAATCATTACAAGAAATAGCAACGGCCGTAGAAGCGAAGCTCAAATCGGCCATTGATGCACTTACATAAACGTATGAGTGAAGAACAACAAACTACAACAAAGACACCTAATAATTATTCAACCCCACTGGCCATTCTGATAGGCTTTGGATTAGTGGCTGGGGCGCTCTATTTCGGAGGAAACCAACCACCAGTACAAGTAACTGAATCAAATGGACAACCAGCACAGAATACGGAACAACGCACTCAACCGGTGGCTTCGCTTGAAGAACTAGCGCCAGTCACAGACGTAGATCACATCAAAGGCAGCCCTGACGCACCAATAATAATCGTTGAGTACTCTGACTTCGAGTGTCCGTTCTGCAAACGATTCCACGATACGATGAACCAAGTCATTGACGAGTATGGTGACTCTGGCGAAGTGGCGTGGGTATATCGACACTTTCCATTGGAACAATTGCATCCCGTCAAGGCTCGAGCGGCCGCTCTGGCTTCAGAATGTGCGGCTGAACAAGGTGGTGATGAGGCATTCTGGCAATTTACTGACCGCTACTTCGATGTCACACTCACGAACAATCGGACTGATATAGAAACAGTGATCCCGCAAATATCGAATGAAATTGGTCTCAACACCGATGCATTAACCACTTGTATTGACGAGGAACGATACGCAGAAAAAGTTGAAGCAGACTTTAGAAATGCAGCTGCAACTGGTGGCAGAGGTACTCCATGGAGCATATTGGTCGCACCAAACGGAAAGAAATTCCCAATCAATGGCGCTCAGCCGTATGAAGCGGTAGTACAGCTTGTTGAACTAGCAAAAAAGGAACAATAACCAATGCTGGGCACACTTTGGACAGTCTTTCAGAAACTACGATATGCGCTCATAGCAGCACTTGTTGCAATGGGTGTGTTCGTGTTTGCGGTGTGGTTGCCAAACATCAGCTTGATTGTATCTGTACTGAAGTCTGATGTCGGAACAATTGCTGAAAAGGCTGCTTTCATGTTTAGTTTACTCGGATCAATTGCCACAAACTTCACGATTGCATCTGCAGTTTCAACTACCCTGATCGCTGTACTGTTCGGAGCTAACGTAGCTCTACTTTTTTACTACCTTCAGAAAGTTCGTGTCGGAAGAAACGTCAGTGCCGTCGGTGGAGCCAGCATCACTGGACTTATATGTGGATTCTTGGGTGTCGGGTGCGCAGCTTGTGGCACTTTCATCTTAAGTTCAGTGTTGGTGTTAGCGGGTGCTGGTGGGATACTTACATACTTACCGTTTGGAGGCGAGGAATTTGGAGTTGTTGGCGTAGCGCTGCTTGTATACTCCATCTATGCAATAACGAATAAAATTGCAGCGCCGAACGTGTGTGAAGTATACAGCTAAAGACGAACACCGCCGCACTCTTGCAAAACAAAATCTAGTAGCGGAAGCGACACGATTTAAGCACGGTATGAAAACGAGGATGGGGGTTGTGCGAGGGCGGACTCGGACTCTTGAAGGCACGTAAAACAAAGTCATTGGCGTTAGACGTCCCGATACTTTTTTAGAAAGCACTAAACCCCTAGTCACGGAATTCTGGGCCAAACCACTGAATGCTATTTGTAGGATTCTTTGTCCCCGTAGGGTCACACGACCAGAAATACCGGCAGAAGCCGGTATTTCTGGTCGCTTAAGCACACTTTACTTAGCGTGCACCCTATCTCAGTGGCACTTCAATAAGCAACACTTCACAGCCTGTCTCTGTTGTCAGTGGTATCTCATCAGTGTCGGTGACCTCGAGCGCGTCGCGGCGTGCGAGCTCGACTCCGGCAACCGTCGCTCCTCCTTCTATCATAAAAGCGAAGGTACCCCGCGACTGGTCTGGACGATACGTAATAGAAGCTTGTGGGGGTAACTGTCCAAGCACTACCCGTGCATCCTGTGAGATCGAGAGTGCGCCCCGATCCCCAAGACCTGACGCAACCACCATGAGCGCATTATCTGGCATGGCAAAGCGTTTCTGATCATACTGTGGCTGTATACCCTTTTCTTTTGTTTCGATCCAAAGCTGAAAGAGTGCAAGCAGTTCAGTATCACTCTTATTGTATTCAGAATGCTCGATGCCTGACCCTGCAGACATCACTTGCACATCTCCCCGTGTGAGTACACCACGATTCCCTTCTGAATCTTGGTGCTCGAGCGTACCACTCGTCACGATGGTGACGATTTCCATATCACGGTGTGGGTGCATACCAAATCCTCCACCACCCTCGATCACGTCGTCATTGAGGACGCGGAGTGCTCCAAAACCCATACGAGCTGGGTTGAAGTAATTGGCAAACGAAAAGGAGAAACGCGAGTGAAGCCATCCCGCCTCACCTACTCCGCGCGACTCACTGCGATACAGTGTGGTTTTCATACCCTATATTCAACATCATACACTTCTAACGGCAAAATATTGGGTACAACGATGTTGTCCAAATCCTCATAAGGGTGTGAAAGGCCGTCGCTTGCGACGGCCTTTGTTTATGGTTGTTCAACTGCACGGTAGAGATCTGGGCGATCTGCCCCCTCGACGACGAGTTCAGCTAGTGCCCCCTTATCAAAGACACGGGTGAGTGAGTGATCGACGAGCAGGTAGGTGCCTGGTACTTCAGGAGTGAACTCTATCATCACTGCACCGCCAGCAGGGATGATCGTGGTCTGCACATTCGTGAGCGGCGGGCTCGTAATGGAACCATCTTTGTAGAGCTTATCGAAGATACCGCCAATGATGTGGAAGTTTGAAGCGATATGTGACCCTACGCCAACATACATTCTGATCCTTTCGCCAGCCTTTGCGTGCATCGCGTTGTCACCCTTAAGTCCACCGACACGACCGTTGAAGACAAAGTATGAAGGATCCTCCGCAAGCAGCTTTGCCTTATCAAACTCTTGGTGGCCAAGCTCACCAAAAGCTCCGGTGGTGTAGAAGTCACCCTGCATCACGTAAAACTCTTTATCAACCTCTGCCATGCCACTCGCTGGCTCCACTACGATGAGGCCGTACATGCCGTTTGCAATATGGGTCGGCACGTGTGGACTCGCACAGTGATACACATACACACCAGGATGTGTTGCTTTGAACTGGAACGTCTTGGGACCATCGTGCCCAACTTGCATGAGTGCTGCTCCCCCACCAGGACCGATCACTGAGTGGAGGTCGATCGAGTGGAGTGCGTGTCCTTCAGCAGCATGCTGCGCACTCACCTCATCTCCATCAGAAGCGGCGGTCGTGTGCGGGTGCGAATCATCGTGCATGTGTGCGTCTTCAGCGTGTTCATGATCGTGTCCATCTTCTGCCGCATGTGCCACATGAGCACCAAAGAACGCTTCAGCGTCCTCTACGGTATCAAACTGCTCGAGACGGAGCGCGCTATGGTCGTGTCCACCAGTGCCGTGACTGAGCGTTACACGAACATCATCACCCTCACGTACGCGCAGAAGAGGCCCGGGCACGGTACCATTGTACGTCCAGTAGGTGTAGGTTACACCAGGCATCATCTCAGCAACCACCTCTTCGGTCGTGAGGGATATCTCGACAAGCTCGTTGGTCGTGCGCGTGATCGGAGGCGGTATATCGTCCGCGCGTTTTGCAATATCCTGTACAGTGACCGGTTTTGCAGGCAAAGCCACGCTCTGCTGTTGGTCTGACTGTGTGTGGGTTGCCCCCACCGATGCATTCGGATCACCTGCGCCCCTAAAGATGAGACCGAAGCCGATCACCACGATCGCAATGATGATAATGAGGTGTACCGGGCTGAATTTCTCCATAGATAAAAAGAGAAGTTAGTTGGTTAATGGAATGATAGACGTGTGTCTATACATAATAAACCATAGACGCCGCCGCTGGTGTGGTGGTGTTGTGAATAACGGTTCTGTCTCGGAGACTGAGGAGCAGAGCATACGCTACACTCAATACGGGATCTGACATTCCTCAAAGCAGTGCGCATCTCGCTTCAGTCTGTAGATCCGCTCTCGTCCACGTGATTCGTTCATGACTGCCCCGACAGACTTCAGTGTCTGCAGGTGGTGCGTCACGGTCGGTTGTCTCAGTTTGAGTGCTCTCGTGAGTTCGCTCACCGACAGACCATTCTGGCTTTGCCCGAGTAGACAGACCATTTTGTAGCGGCTCTGCACCCCCACTACCCTGAAACAATCGGGACACAACTCCTCTTCCGAAGATACTGTGCTTGGTACCCATGACGGTCGCGGATAGGTGGTCTTTTTTGTGGCTTGTTTCTTTGTCATACGTTGTTATACACAGGCACTTAAATGCATAGATGGACATCTATGTATAAAATAAGGTTCCATAGATACTTGTCTATGGTATCACACTCTCCACGGTGGTAGTTATTGGCACTCAACAGCAACATGTATGCATACTCCCCCCTATACAACCACGCTCAACAAGATCACTAAACGTAGCGGTAGCGTAGTCCCCTTCATGCCCCTGAAGATCGCTCGCGCAGTCGAAAAAGCCATGCGCGCGACCGATACCTACTCAGCAGAAATACGCGACGAGATCGTACGCTCGGTTCTCGAATCGCTCGAGGCGCAGTCGCGAACGGAGCATCAGTTCATTCCCTCGGTGGAAGACATACAGGATGTGATCGAAACAGAATTGATACGTCACAACCTGCCTGAGACCGCAAAGGCATACATTCTGTATCGAGCGCAGCATGCACACATACGACGCATGGTGAACACCGAAACGGTCGATCTCGTAGACCGGTACCTCGAGCGGGCAGACTGGCAGGTGAAGGAGAATAGCAACATGTCCTTTTCGCTCCAAGGTCTCAATAACTACATCGCCTCGGAGATCAGTAAAACCTATTGGCTCGATAAGATCTATCCACCGGAGGTACGCTCCGCACACCAAGAGGGTGATCTCCACATCCATGACCTCAACCTCCTCTCAGTCTATTGTGTGGGATGGGATCTCTACGACCTTCTCCAGCGCGGCTTTGGCGGTGTCTCGGGAAAGGTGCAGAGCAAGCCAGCAAAACACTTTCGGAGTGCACTCGGTCAGATGGTCAATTTCTTCTACACACTCCAGGGCGAAGCTGCGGGTGCGCAGGCATTCTCTAACGTCGATACGTTGCTCGCACCCTTCATCTGGTACGATCATCTCTCCTACGACGAGGTTCGCCAAGCGATCCAGGAGTTCGTGTTCAACGTCAATATTCCGACACGGGTCGGTTTCCAAACGCCGTTCACCAACATCACACTCGATCTTACCGTGCCGAAACACTACGCGCAGATGCAGGTAGTGCGCGGCGGTGAGCGTATGAAAGAGACCTATAGCGAGTTTCAAAGGGAGATGGATATGTTCAACCGCGCCTTTCTCGAGGTGATGTGCTCCGGCGATGCGGCGGGACGCGTCTTCACCTTTCCGATCCCCACGTACAACATCACTGAAGATTTTGACTGGGATAACGAACGGGTCGAATACCTCTGGGAGGCATCTGCGAAATACGGCATCCCGTACTTCTCGAACTTCATCAATTCGGATATGAGTCCCGACGATGCGCGCTCAATGTGCTGCCGTTTGCGCATCGACAATCGAGAACTCCACAAGCGCGGCGGAGGCCTCTTCGGCGCGAATCCGCTCACTGGTTCGATCGGTGTGGTGACGATCAACCTGCCTCGCATCGGACACGAGGCGAAGAACGTCGAGGAGTTCTATGAACGACTCTTCAAACTCATGGATATCGCAAAAGAAAGCTTGGAGATCAAGCGTAAAGTGCTCGAACGTATGACTGATGCCAACCTCTATCCATACACCAAACACTACCTTGAGAATATCAAGCTTGGATTTGGTTCGTACTGGAGAAACCATTTCTCCACCATCGGGCTCGTGGGTACAAATGAGACACTCTGCATGCTGCTTAGCACCGACATCACGACCGTGGAGGGTAATGCATTCGCGAGCGAGATGCTCACCCGTATGAGAGACCGCCTGGCTGACTACCAAGAAGAGACCGGCAATAACTACAACCTTGAAGCAACACCGGCAGAAGGCACCTCGTATCGACTTGCCCTCCTCGACCAAAAGCGATTTCCTGACATGCAGTTTGCGAATGGCGTCGGGGCAGCCGTCGCTGATCCGTACTACACGAATTCGACCCACGTGCCGGTCAACTTCTCCGATGATGTCTTTGAGATACTGGACGCGCAGGACGAACTTCAGACCAAGTACACCGGTGGTACGGTCATTCACTTCTTTCTTGGTGAGCGTATCGACGATCCACGCGCAGTCAAACAGTTGGTCAAGAATATCTGTAGTACCTACCACCTACCCTACTTTACGCTCTCGCCGACCTTCAGCATCTGTCCTACCCACGGGTACCAGAACGGCGAAACACCGGAATGTCCTTCATGCGGTGCGTCGTGCGAAGTGTACACGCGCATTGTGGGATACCTCCGCCCAGTGGAGCAGTGGAACAAAGGTAAAAAGGCGGAGTTTGTCGATCGTACGACCATACCTCAGGTGAATGCAGCGCCACAACGCGTATGCGGATAGGTGGCCTCCAGCAGTGTTCGTTGATCGACTATCCAGGCACGGTGTCCGCCGTTGTATTCACGATCGGGTGCAACTTTCGGTGTCCGTACTGCCACAACCCAGAGCTGGTCGATGAAACGGCGGACACCGTGTCCGAAACCAAGTTCTTTCAGTTTCTGGAACGACGCGTCGGCAAACTTGACGGCGTGGTCATTAGCGGCGGAGAACCGACTGTCCACGATGACCTCCTCTCGTTCATGGAGCGGATCAAGGCATATGGGTTCCGAATCAAACTCGATAGTAACGGTACGCGAAGCGATGTGCTCGCGCGTGCCATCGACCAAAAGCTTGTCGACTACATCGCGATGGATATCAAGGCGCCACTTTCTTCGTATGAACGCGTGGTCGCCCGCCCGGTAGATGTACACGAGATACGAAAGAGCATTGCACTCCTCATATCGGAACGAGTAGAGTACGAGTTTCGCACTACCGTCATACAATCGCTCATTTCGATCGAAGATTTCCATGACATCGGACGCGAGATCGCTGGCGCCAAGCGCTACTACCTCCAAAGATTTGTGCCCACAAAATTACTCAACCCGGCATTTCGCAAAAAGACCACCTACAGCGACAAAGCGTTTGAGACCATCAGAACGCTCATGAACACCTACGTCACATCATGTCACATCAGATAACACCACACTCCATTTACCTCGATCACGCTGCGGCCACACCGCTCTCCGATGAGGCGCGCGCTGCGATCGACGCCAACCTCTCCGTACCGTATGGGAATCCTTCGTCACTACACGCTGCTGGTAGACATGCCTACGATACGCTCAGCGCCTGTCGCCACACTATCGCTACAGCACTCGATGTCGATCCAACCGAACTCATTTTCACTGGAAGCGGTACGGAATCGGACAACCTTGCCCTCCTCGGATTGGCGCGCGCACATCGAGCGCACGGTACGCACGTTGTAGTCTCCGCCATCGAACACAAAGCGATCTTGGCAGCCGCACACCAACTCACATGTGAGGGGTATGAGGTCACCCTCTTGCCGGTCGACCATACGGGACTCGTGTCTCCCGCCATGCTCTCAGCTGCGCTTCGGCCCGATACCACCGTGGTATCGATCATGTATGCCAATAACGAGATCGGTACCGTTATGCCCATCCAAGAACTCGTGCGTGCGTGTCGTCTCTACAACCCTAAGAGCGAGTACCCACTCGTACACACCGACGCTTGCCAAGCGGTTGGCTTGTTACCAATAGCCCCGCGCGCGCTCGGTGTAGACGCCCTGACCGTGAACAGCGCTAAGATCTACGGACCCAAAGGTGTTGGACTGCTCTACCTGCGCGCTGATGTAGCGATCGACCCGATACTCATCGGCGGTGACCAGGAGCATGGTCGGCGTGCAGGTACTGAGAACGTTGCCCTCATTGCCGGATTTTCCGTGGCACTCAAAGACGCTGTTTTGCATACCCGGACCCACCACGTGCACATGTGCGAATTAAGTGAGTACTTTATCCGTGAACTTACGCATCAGGTACCCACTATCACTTTTAATGGCCATCCCACCGAACGTTTACCTAATAATGTGCATGTATCCCTACCACACATTGAAGGTGAATCGCTCGTATTGCTCTTAAGTGAGGCTGGTGTCTATGCGGCCACCGGCTCGGCATGTTCCTCAAACGATCTCGAACCGTCCCACGTACTGCTCGCGATCGGCCAAGACGCAGACCTCATCCACGGCAGTCTGCGCTTCACCTTTGGACGACACACTACCAAGGATGACCTCGGTTACACCGTGCACACGCTCAAAAATGCCGTCCATCACCTCTGTCGTATTACCTCCTCTACCACCACCCTATCGCGACAACGCCTACAGGCACACACCTCACCCACGCTATGAATACCATCTCAACACCCGACGGTTTCTCCTGTGGCGGTCAGCCCTCGTGGCTCTATAGTGAGATCGTCAAGGATCACTTCTTCTCGCCGCGCAACCTCCTCATTGATGAGGAGCACCATAAGGCAGATGGTATCGGCTTGGTCGGAAGCCCCGCCTGTGGCGACATGATGGTGGTGTGGATCAGCGTTGATGCGCAAGAACAGCGCATTATTGAGTGTAAGTGGCGCACATTCGGTTGCGCATCAGCTATCGCCTCTACTTCTATGATGTCGGTCATGGTTCTTGAGAACGGCGGTATGCCGATCAGTCACGCCAAGCGACTCACTCCCGAAGCGATCATCGAACGGCTCGGCGGTCTCCCGGATAAAAAGTACCACTGTTCGGTGCTTGGTCACCTTGCGCTGCGCGAAGCGATCGCCGATTACGAGCATTCGAAAGGAGCGGTATGATGCCGACAACAACCTACACATGGAAGGTTGTGCGTGTCGTGCCTGAGGCACCCAAAGTGGTGAGTCTGTATTTGGAGATACAACACGGGAAGCGACCGATGGTCATTGCCGGACAGTACCTGACCGTACTGTTGCCCGACATGCAGCCTATCGAGGGTAAAGCGTACAGCATCTCTTCGGCTCCTGACGAACCGTTTATTCGTCTGACGATAAAACAAATGGGGCGTTTTTCGTCGTCACTCATGCTGTGTGGCGCTGGCGATACGATCCACACCTCAGCACCCTATGGATTCTTCTACCCGGAACCTCACGGCGAACCCGACCTCGTGTTCATCGCCGGAGGTATCGGTATCACGCCATGCATCGCTATCATTACGGCGCTTGCGGCACAGGACGACACACGAGCACTGCATCTCTGCTACTCAAATAAGACGGAAGCCGATATCGTGTTTCGAGATGAACTCGGTGTACTCTTAGCAACTCACACACCACTTTCAGTCACGCATTTCATCACCCGAGAAAAGCCGATCACTCCAGGTTTTCGTGCCGGTCGAATGACCGTTGCACGGATCGCCGATAGCGTGCCTCGCTATCGCGAGAAAGAGTATTTTTTATGCGGCAGTATCGACTTCACCAGATCACTATGGAAAGGACTCAGGGATGCCTACGTACCACAACATCAACTCTATACGGAAGCATTCTTTTGATCGTGCGTGCAATCACAGTCAGCCTGTGCTCGATCTCATTTCAAAACTACCATAAGTACACAACGAAAGACCGTTTACGCGCCGTCGCCCTGCCACATCCGGCACAAAATGATCCATCCTCACTCACCATATCTCGATAGGACTCATTCGTCGTCACCATGTTCTGCTCAAATGTGGCAGGGCTTTGGACCGCGATAGGTATTTGAAATGAGTTCCAGTGTCGTATGAATCATATTGAACTAGAAGAGATCGGGGAAAAATATGCCGAAGACAGCTGTACCGATACCTGCGAGGAGCGACCTGAAGAATCCGGGATCCTCCCAACCATCGACGCGAGCGAGCGTTACTAGAAGTTGCGGTGCTTGTACCCAACCATCAACACCTGAATCAAAGTCGACATACCACCACGTGCCACTGTTGGAATACGTTTTAGGACCGTAGGTCACTGTTCCAGCCGCACCTGCCAGTTGAGTACCCTTGATCTTATTCGATCCCGCTCGAGTGTGTATCTCTGTGTCAGAAGCCAAAGCAACACGTGACCCTCGCATGATCGTATCTGAGACCGGAATGGTGACACTGACCGCGGGACTCTGTGCTGAGTAGTTATTCGCCGCATCTAGCGCAAGCACCTTATAACTATAGACAAAACCGGGGGAACCGATGTGTCAATGAACGTGGTCTCACCCTTAGTGAAGCCGTAGTATGACCCGTCACGGTAGATGTCGTACTCAGTCACTCCTACGTCATCGCTCGATGCTGTCCAGGTCAGCGTAACATTGGCAGTTGTTGGTGTCGCCATTTACTCTTCTCCCTTCAAATGATCGAGCACACTGCTCGATCTCTGACGTGGTTAATACAATATTTTCTAAAATTATCCATATCCCCGTAAAGGCTCAACAACCATGGACCAGTACCCGAATGTATTGACAAAATTGCAAAATAGATGTTTTATTACATTAGTTTGAACATACCATCAACTAGAGGGTAACAGAATGAACAATGAGAAAACCTCATCTCGGGAACGGAGCTTTCAACTCATCTCACACCGGGTCGTCACCATTAAGAGCGAGATCCCACTCTTGTTCGATCCAGAGACTGAAAGTATGGACTTCCCCTGGGATGAATTTCCCGATCTGGACCTAAGGGGAACCACCGATTTTGGTGGAAACTTCGTACGTCGCATTGCGATGCAAGTGCCTGGAGTGCTCAATCTTCAGGTTCGTCCGTACTGGATGACGATACTTCTGGATGAAGCATCCTCACAGATTCACACAACTGTGCAGGTCGACGAGATCTTGAAGGGTCTATGTAACGATGCCTGGATTGAACCGACGATCGAACACACGAGGTTCGTGGATCTTGCTACCCGTGAGGTTATCGCAGACGCCAGTCGCGACAGCCATATTCGTCATCTCACGAGCGAGATCGAGAAGCTCAGGGTAGCGTATCTAACGGCTGAATCCCACGTCCGAGACTTCTCTTCAATTATGCGTTACCGTGAAGAAGAGTCACAGCTTCATCTAGAACAACTAAGAACTGCCGTCATGCAGGCAGAGAGCCGTCGCGATCGACTACTCAAGGGGCTGCGGTCAATGCTCGATGGTTTCTTACCCTTCATACGCAAAACGAGGGTTAAGCAGATCATTGTTGCAACAAATGATCATATACCGAACTTGCCCAACACCACCCAGTAGTAACGAGGGTGGTTTTTCTTACTCTCAGTACAACAACATGGCAGCAGTACCTTTGTCAGATCTGATAGAATATCTACATGAATACTCAACACAAAAACACCATCTGTTTGTGGTATGAGAAGGATGCGTTAGCAGCTGTAGAGTTCTACGCAGCCACGTTTCCCGATAGTAGTGTGGGCAAGGTCTTTAATGCACCCTCAGACTTCCCCGATGGTAGAGCAGGTGACGTGCTCACCGTTGAGTTCATGGTATGCGGTATTCCCTGCATGGGATTGAACGGTGGGCCTACGTTTAAACAGAGCGAAGCGTTCTCATTCCAGATCGCTACCGACACGCAGGAAGAAACTGATCGTTATTGGAACGCCATCGTAGGAAATGGTGGCCAAGAGAGCGCCTGCGGGTGGTGTAAGGACAAATGGGGTGTCTCATGGCAGATCACGCCACGTGCGTTGACTGAAGCGCTCGCAGTGGGTGGCGACGAGGGTAAGCGCGCGTTCGATGCAATGATGACCATGCAAAAGATAGACATCGTCGCTATCGAGACTGCGCGTCGGGGATAATTTCATACCACCATGCAAGACCCGCTAGAAGAAGCTGAGAAGATGGCCCGCGGTTTCCACGACGAGGTCGGGAAATACACAAAACCTACCTTGAAGCGGTACCCACTTCTCTTTTCATTTCTTATCGTCTTCAGCGCCGCGGCGATCATTCACGGTTTTGAGATATGGTCCGACCATATTGCGCTCTTCGACCGACACCCTACCCTCCTAATGAGCATTGGGGTGGTACTTCTCTTCCTTACTGGAACACTGTACAAAGTACTCGAGCGAATGCGTTAGCAATGGGTCATGCTCGTCGTTCGCTAGCAAAAAACCTCGGCACATAGTGTGACGAGGTATAGATCAGTTACGTTATTTCGGCTGTATTGGGACCTGCCTTGGAGCGATGATGCCGTCCCAGATGAGCCAGAGGAACAGAGACAAAGTGAAGTGAACCCCAGCGAGTGCCATTGACAGAGGCTGCGTACCTGGAGTGGACGACTCGATCATGGCGAGTTGATCACCAGCTGAGAAAATATAATAGAATGAGACTATCGCACCCACTACACTCAAGGAGCTTCTCCACTCCCATTTACCACGGTAATTGCGCTCGCTCACAGCTGATGCGCAAAACATGATTGCCATCGTGGCCGCCAACGCTACATTCTTGCCTATCAGCCCGTCCTGAAAATAGTCCATCTTGGTCGCACACCATTTCAGGACAACCGCCAGGCCGTAGCACTGCAATGCCTTCAGAATCATACCCTCTTCGCGAAATGGTCTCCCGAAGAATTTGACCACGCCGCTAGAAAGTTTATTTGGGGTAGAGCTTTCCATTTCTCCTCCTCAACCCAATGTCATCTAGACGCATCATACGACTATTTTTGTGCCTGTCAAGATGCGGTGTTCTGTGTTACGTTAACTCAGACAGTGTGTATCACCCGCTGTGGGAATGGGATGTCGATACCATTCTGATCGAAGGCGATCTTGAGGCGCTTGCGATACTCACCAGCAACATCCCACTGTTTCAGTGGCTCTGTGTCCCCTAGGATCTTTATCATGACCGCAGAGTCAGCAAAGTCGTTCACTCGCGCAAACTGCATCGGCTTGATGATCGAAGGCTTCCAGTATGGATCGTCCGCCATGCCCTGCCCCACCTCATTGATGACTCTAATCACCGTCTCAAGGTCGGCACGATATGAGATCCCGATGTCGAGATTGACCCGCGCAAAATCTTTCGAGAGGTTCGATACCTTGGAGACTACGCCGTGTGGTATATGGTGTACGGTACCGTCGAGGTCACGTATCTTCACCATACGAATACTAATATCCTCGACGAGTCCGCAGGTACCATCGAGACCGATCACGTCACCGACACGGTACTGATTCTCAAGGATTATGAAGAGTCCCGCGACCACATCGCGGATGAGATACTGGCCGCCAAAACCGATCGCAAGGCCAGCCACCCCTGCTGCGGCGAGGAGCGGGCCGATGTCGATGCCTATTTCAGAAAGGATCATGAGCGTTGCCATGATCCATATGACCACCTTCAAGGTGCCACGCACTATACGGATGAGTGTATCCTCACGCTTTTGCTCGGCAGCCTTTGACCTGAAGTTATGTCCCGAGACAAGTTTGCGGATGATCCGTTCAACAAAGAGCCCTCCGATCAAATGTACTGTAACCGCTACGACAATGATCACGAGGATCGCGACGCCGTGAGTGAGTATCCACTCACTCACTGAAGGAAGATACGAAGACATATAAGTACACGATACCCTCTTTGGAACGTAGTATGCAACCTCTCCATCCACGCTCGGATGTAGTAAAGTAGTACCATGCAGACGACGCAGAAACTTTTCACCTACGCTATGTGGTGGCGCATCGCCTATGGCGCACTTCGTCTTTCTATTGGATTGGCACTACTGCGCATCATCGGCAAACCATTCCAAGATATCCTCGCACTCGTGATGCAGCATGAGATAGTAGAGGATCCGAACGACGCCATATACGCATGGGTGGTCCACACACTAGAACTCCATCCGCTCAGCGCCACCTACTTCCTTGCTGGATATTTCATATTTTGGGGTGTCGTTGATATCGTGCTTTCGTACAGCATGTTGAAAGAACACCGCTCTGCCTTCCCGGTTGGCATACTCATGATCGCTGCCTTCATCGGTTATGAGGCTCTTCGGTTCTCATCTACCCATTCTCTTGTCTTACTTGGTGTCATCGCCGTTGACATTGTCGTCCTCACCTTGACCTGGCGCGAGTATCAACGTCTCAGAGTTGCGACTCAGTAACGTTAGCTTAATAACTGCCCTCTCTATGTCTCGACCACTCTTTGTACTCATACTGATCAGCATTGTGGTCATCGCAAGTGTGTACGGGCGCTATAAGCCACTTCCAGATGGTCTTGATGTCGCTGGGTCAGTGCATCACGTATCTGATCACGACGTACAGCTCCTGGTCGACCAATCGTATATCGACGACCAAAGTGATACACGTGTGAGTGAGCAGGAGATCTTTGATGAGGTGTTGTCGATGATCGACGGTGCAGAAGAATACATCCTGATCGATTTCTTCTTCTATAGTGATTTTCTCGGCACCGCTACTACCTCGTATCGCGCACTCTCAGATGAGCTTACTGGCACACTTATCAAAAAGAAGACCGTAAACCCAAATATCACCATTCAGGTAGTGACCGACCCAATCAATATCCTCTATGGAGGGTACACTTCAGCGCAGTTTGAAGATCTCCGCGCCCACGATATTCCTGTCACTGTTACCGACCTACGTGCACTTCGCGATAGCAACCCGCTCTATAGCGGATTTTGGAGGGTAGCGCTCCAGTGGCTCCCCGACAGTAGTGTGATTCCCCTCTTTCCCCACTTCCTCGACACGCGTAAGGAACACGTTGGCCTGATGGGATATCTCAATTCATTCAACCTGAAAGCAAATCATCGTAAGGTGGTTGTGGTAGACCACCTTGATGGTGAACAGCGCGGTCTTCGTACGCTTATCACCTCAGCAAATCCGCATGATGGCTCAAGTGCTCATAGTAATATCGCCGTGGTGGTAGATGGCGCACTTGGGGCTGATGTCATAGAGAGCGAGCGAGCGGTCATCACCTTTTCGGGTGGGGCCTTTACACCACCTCGTCAGGAACTATTAGAATTTGAAAAAGATGATGGGCCAGTTTCAGTACAACTCCTCACTGAACGAGCGATCAAAGATACAATACTCTCGCATCTCAATTCACTCTCCTCTGGTGATTCTCTCGATATGCTGATGTTCTATCTTTCCGACCGCGACATCGTGAGTGCGCTCAAACGTGCAGATGAACGTGGTGCGACCATCCGCATCGTACTCGATCCCGCAAAAGATGCGTTTGGACGCACGAAGAATGGTGTACCCAATCGTCAGACAGCAGAAGAACTCATGGCGAACACATCGGGGAATACTACGTTACGTTGGTGCAACACTCGCGGTGAGCAATGTCATGGCAAGATGCTCCTATTCCGCCACGATGTCACATCCACGCTCATCCAGGGTTCTGCGAATCTAACGCGACGCAACCTCGATGATCTCAATCTTGAAATGGATCTACTGCTGAGTGGTCCAGAAGACACAACGGTACTTCGAGACGCATATGCGCATTTTCAAAGAGTATTTAACAATGAGCCGGGACATACTCTCTCATTGCCCTATGATACATACCGAGACACCACGTTCTATAAAAAAGCACTGTACTACTTTGGTGAGCTCACCGGTATGAGTCGATATTAAAAAACGGCGTAAACGCCGTTTCAATTTAAGACCCATTCACTTCCTACGTGACGGAGGTCGCACGGACCAACAATGCCAACGTGCGCAAGACGCACGAGCACCAACGGCCCTTCGATATTTTTCCTCCAGTGCTGAATAAACTTATTCATTCGTGGCAACGTTGGCACCTCATCGTACTCTTGCCACGTGAATGTCTGAAGAAGGTTCAGATAGTCAGGCATGCGGTAGGTGATCTCGAGAGTCACCAGTTCCCAACCACGCAATTGCCGTACGAAGTCTTGGTTCGAACTAGCAGACATGACCTTCTCCTTTCTGCTTCCTTACCTATCGTACTCCACTCACCACTCACGTCAAATGAGTTGTGCTCTATCTACTCCGCCACATCGTATCCTGTCGTACCAGCAGTTCTGGCGCTCTCTTTGGCTCAGCCATGAGCGCCTTAACGATGCGTTCCATACGGATACTCTGTGATCCTTTCACCAATATCACATCGCCTGCTTTAACGAGATGTGAAAGTCCTTCTGCTGCTTCTTCAGCAGTTGAAACCTCGAGGATCTTGGTATCTTTCATGCCGGCTTCACGTGCTGCACTTGCAATACCACGTGCGCGCACACCTACCGTCATAAGTGCATCTACCTTAAGCGCAAGATGACGTCCCATATGGTCGTGTTCTTTTACCGAGAAGCGTCCAAGTTCCAACATGTCACCCAAAACAGCTATGCGACGCTTTGCGCCATGCACCCCCGCGAGCGTGTCGATCGCCTGCTCCATAGCGAGTGGCGACGCGTTATAGGTATCGTCTATAAGTGTTGTGTCGTTCACACCAGGAATGAGTCGCATCCGCCCAGGTGGACTCACATGCGTACTGAGGGCTGCTGCAGCATCATGGAGCGAGATCCCTAAAAGCCCGGCTACTGCAGCAGCGGCGCTCGCTGCGTAGGTGAAGTGCGAACCAAGCGAACCTATGATCGTCACGGGTTCGGCTTCGGTACCGTGTGTAAGTGTGAGTGATGTGCCACTTGGCTGCCCGTTTTCATAGGTCACCCGCTCGCTCGTTCCCATGTAGGGTGACGAAGTACTTCGTGCATATCCAATGGTCTGTTGTGGTATGTTTTGGAGCGCAGTCCGAATATTCTCGTCGTCATTGTTGTAGACAACTACACCATCCTTACGAAGCGCTCGAACAAGCTCCATTTTCTCTTGTATGACCGCCTCAGGTGAATCAAAGTACTCGACATGCACCGGTACATCAGGAAATCGTGTCAGGACCGCAATATCAGGCGGAACCAGACGCGCGAGACGCTTCATATCACCGGGCCGGTCGACACCCATTTCAAGGACTAGCCACTCTGGGTACTCACAAGTGAATAATGCGATAAAGAGTCCTTCAAAGATGTTGTGGAGCCAACCAATGGGGCTATTCCAGGCATTGGGGAGTCCCAAAATAGTGAGCGGGACACCGATGTCTGAATTGTAGCTCTTTTCGCTCTTCCGTGCCCTGCTGTGACCCAAGATAGCGGTATAGATAGCATCCTTGGTCGAGGTCTTACCCACATTTCCAGTGACAGCAATGATCTTTGGCTTCTTTCGTGCGATCAAAATACGGGCCTCAAACGCCAATATTGAACCTATAACGTGCTTAAATACTGATTTCATATAGGGGCTTCCACATACAACTACCTATCAGGAGGAATAGTATAGTAGTTGATAAGGAAATGCACCATATTGATAAACGGCTCGGTGAGTGTCTCAGACGCGTACTGCACCCCCTGCGGCTCCACGGTATAGAGGAAGACAATGAAACGTGGGTCATATGACGGGAAGTACCCGAAGAACGAGTGGAGATACTTGTCATCGTAGTATCCTCCGTCAGGACTCGGGATCTGCGCAGTACCCGTCTTTGCGGCAACGCTGTAGTGCTCCATCTTCTTCGTACCGCCACGAAGTGCTTTATCGACAACGTTCGTAAGCATGCGCGAGATCTCCTCACTCGTCGCAGCAGAGAACACCTGTGTATCCTCCCCAAAAGTGATCTCTTGCTCTGATCCATCTTCGAGGCGCACTTTCGAAACTATGTGTGGGTTAACGAGGATACCGCCGTTCCCGAGCGTGGCGAGTGCGCGTACGGTCTCGATAGGCGTCATGGCAATACCTTGACCAAAGGATGCGGTCGCATACTCGATGTCGCGAGGACTACTCTCGATGTTCGCGATGCGACCATGCGTCTCGTTGGGTAGATCGATGCCTGTCTCGGTACCGAGCCCTAGAGCGGTGAAGTAATCTCGAAATGCTTTGCGACCCATCTGCTTTACGATGAACGATACTCCAGTATTAAGAGACTGATTCAAGATCTCCTGCATTGGTACAGTGCCACGTCCACGCTTGTCATAGTTGTAGATAGTGTAGCCATCCATGGTGAGCGAACCTGCGTCATAGTAGGTTGTCGCCGGCGTGATCGCGTGTGAGTCTAGGCCAGCGGCAACGGTAAGCGGTTTGATGATCGAGCCCATTTCATGAAAATCTTCGACGAGCGGATTGCGAAAAGTGTTGATATCGACACCGTTTCGGTCGTTTAAATTATAGGTCGGAACCACTGACATTGCGTAGATCGCACCGGTCTTCGGATCCATCACGATTCCACCCGTCTCCTTAGAGCGAAGGGTGTCATGTACCGCGGTAAGTTCACTCTGGAGCATGCGCGACACCGAAGGTTCAAGTGTGGTCACAATATCTCCCTCACGGCGCTTTCCGGCATCAAAAGAAAGGGCCCCGATGTTGCTGAATATCTCTGCGAAAAAATTGACCGATACTTCCCCATCCCCGCGCGTCAAAACATCATCATAGTAGCGTTCGAGTCCATAACGCCCTACCAATTCATCGCCGTCATACCCCACAAAGCCGATGCTTCGTGACAATAAGTCGTCACCTGGGTAAGTACGCCACTGGTCACGGTACACACGAACTCCGGATATCTTTGCATCTTTAATGCGCTGGCCATCTGTCTCACTCACTCTCGACGCCACCTCCTCATACGTGTCACCCTCTTTACGTGCACGCATGATGAAATCGTCATGATCGATCGGAATAATGGCGCTCAGCTTTTGATATGTCTCTTCAGGATCGCGTATCTCGGTCGGAACGATCGCAATGAGTGAACCAACTGCAACGGTAGCGGCTGCAACCTCTTCTCCATTCTTTGTCGTGAGGTAGATGTTGCCACGATCGAACATATCGACTGCTGTGTGGACATACTGGCGGTTTGCCATATCGCGATAATCCTCCGTATGGAGGATCTGAATCTGATAGAGTCGGGCGATGAGTATTAGCGCCACGAGCGTGATGGCGACAGTAATGAGACGAATGCGCGTGACAACATTAACTTTCATCGTTGGTACGGAGTACAAGGTTTTCAGGCTTCTTTGTCAGGTAGACCTTATCATCTGGTGTAATGAAGCCGCGCTCAAGCGCTGCTGCCTTGGTCACCCGTGATTCCGCGTCGATGTAGCGTGCCTCAAGTGAGTTGATACGGTGACTGATAGCGGTGATCTCGGTGTCTGCCTCCTGGCGCATCACCACATTCACGACTGAAGCACAGAGAAAATACATATAGGTGCTAAACGCAAACATAAACACCACAAACGCAGCAGTGCAGACCGCACGCTCGTGAGAATAGAGCGTTGTAGCGCCCCTTGAGCGTCCTGATACGGTCCTTACTGTGCGTTTTTTTCTCATGATATTCGCTCGATGATGCGGAGTTTTGCGCTTCGTGCGCGAGGATTCTCCGCGACCTCATCTCGTCCTGCTACGATGTGCTTTTTTATCGGGTTGTGTGCGTGTCCTTGTTTGACAAGGTCTTTAAAGGTGTGTTTGACGATACGATCTTCGATGCTATGGAAGGTTATGATGGCGAGTCGTCCTCCTGGAGAGAGCATTCTGAATCCCTTTTCAATGAATTCACTGAGTGCATCGAGCTCGTCATTGACTGCAATACGGAGTGCCTGGAAGGTCTTTGTGGCAGGATGTATCTTGCCGCGGCGTGGCATGACGGAGGTAATGATGTCTGCAAGCTGTCCTGAGGTCTCGATCAGTGTGTTCGCTCGTGAATCGATGATCGCTTTTGCGATCTTCCGTGAATGACGCTCCTCACCGTATCCATACAGAACATTTGCGATGTCACTCTCCTTCCAAGTATTCACTATGTCGCGCGCAGTGAATGCGTAGCGAGCTGGGTCACCATAGGTCATGAGGAGCGGTTCATCATGCATGAATGAGAACCCTCGTTTCTCACTCCCCTCGCTTGGTTCGAATTGATTACTGCTCCAACCAAGATCGGCGAGTATGCCGTGCACCTCATTGATCCCTTCATTCACCAACAGCGTGTCTATTGTGCGAAAGTTGCCGCACACGACACGAGCTCGACCCTGTTCGATCTCTTGGGCAAATCGAGTGCGAAGCACAGCGACAGCTCCCGGATCGACATCGATCGAGACAAGTAATCCCTCCCCTCCTACGTGATGCAAAATAGCGTCTGAGTGACCCCCGCCGTTTGCGGTCACATCTACAATGATGCTCCCCGGCGTAATATGAAGCGCGTCGATAGCCTCGCGCGGTAAAACGGTTTTGTGCATTTCCTGAACCGAAACTAACAATCCTACAGCACCCCAACCTCTCCGAGCTTTTCAGCAAGCGCCTCTGCCTGCTTCTCGATCTTCGCTTTATATTCGCTCCATCGGTTCACATCCCAGATCTCTACCCGATCATGGATGCCTGCAAGGACCACCTTTGTTTCAAGTCCTGCAAACTCCTTCAAGAAATCCGGAATTAGAATCCTACCGACAGAATCAACGTCCGACTCAACTGCTCCCGAAAGAAAGAATCGATTGAATCCTCGCGTGTCCGCCTGGCCGAATGGCAGTCGGCCGATCTTTTCAGTGACCGTCTGCCATTCTTTGAGCGGATATACGAAGAGACAGTTGTCGAGTCCGCGAGTGACCACAACCTTTTTCCCAAGCTCCTTGCGCCATTTAGACGGCAAGGACAGCCGTTTCTTAGGATCTAGATTGTGGTTGTACTCACCTATGAGCATAAGACTCAACACTTTTACCGATATCTCTCATTTTCAGAGAGTATACCACTATCTCCCACCACTCCACCATCATATACCACTTTGCCCCACCACCAACCACACTTATCCACACGAGCCCGCCGATCTTGAAGGTTGGTGTGACGTTTGGACAACAAAAAACCGCGCATGAAAACGCGCGGTAGAAGAAAATTTGGAAAGTAGAGAACGTGCCGCAGACACCGTGTGGGTTGTCTGCGGCACGACGAATCCCCGCGACTCGTTCGCCGGAGGACAGTCTATGCGACCTTTGGTCGCGAATGTTCACGAATGGCATCGGTACCCGCCACTTCGATCAATTCGCCGAAGGACGGAACGATGATCCCCTGCTCAGTTGCAACAGAGCGAACGATTCGATACCGACGCATCAGACGATCCATAAGATAGATATTCGGTGTGCGCTCGGCACTCAGTCGGGCATACGCCTTCGAGATCCGTGCCAAACGGTCAACAACGTCACGATTTTGAACGTAACGTGTCCGCAATGCCTTATCGCGAAGACGCCACCACTTGAATGAACGCCACGCTTTTCGAACGCTCGGCAAACCGACGACCGAGAAGATGGTGGCGAGCAACAAGATCGCGACCGTGATCATACTTACCTGCCAGAACGGCACGGTGTAGGGCGACATGACCATGCGACCAACCGTATCAAAATACATATAGCTGACGCCGACCAGCGCTACCACGATCCAAACACTTGCGAGAAACACTCGACGTATGAACACCTCAGGATGTCTCATGTCTTCCCCCTTTCCAGTTGATTAAAAAGACCTACGTTGTGCTGCGCGTTATGACGCAGAAAGGTACTAAATCTTACGATACCACCTCTTTTAGACGGGAAAGCACCTGATCACGTTTCAGAGTGGATAAGAACCAGCCGAGTTTAGGGCCACTCTCTTTATCCAGAAAGGCCCGGTAGAAGATCGTGAAGAACTCTTTCGGAGAGAGTCCTGAGGACTCTTTGAGCACATGAAGTGCACCGTGGATCGATTCGCCATCCCACGCCGCGAGCGTGCCAAATGAAGCGATGGTTGCCTGCACCGCCGTCTTCTGCGTATCCGAAAGTTCGCGCGCACTCTCTGGGACCGTATCTTGGAGCACGAAGCGATATGATTCTGGAGCTGATGTTGCAAGCCACTTCTTCGCATACTCCTCTCGGAGCGAGAGCTCCATGAGATCGGCTTCAGTGAGCGGTGAACCTTTCATAGCCTCCACCTCCTCCTTAGTATCAAGATGCGGCATCTGTACAAGAAACGCGATCGTCGAGAAGCGAGGCAAAAATCGTTCCTTGAGTCGATCAGTATCACCTGGAACGTGCGTCTTTTGAAACACTCGTGCATCATCGTCCTGTTCACCAGCCCAATATTTTGCGGCGATCTTGTCGTAGTGGTCAAAGAGGAGTGGGATGGAGTCCCCTGCTGGATCAAAATTGACCTGACGTCCAATATCACTCTTGATGAGAAGGAGACGCAAAATGTGCGGCGGCAAGAGATCCGCGATATCTCGCGCTGAGACTCCAGCACCCTTAGATGACGACATCTTTGCACCACCAATAAGGAAAAATTCATTTGCCACACCAAATGGTGGTTCATAGCCGAACACATCGCGCGCGATACGGTCGGCAACCTGTCGTGAGCCGCCCTTTGTATAGTGATCCTTCCCCGCTCCCTCAAAGTGCACGCCGTTTACCACAAATTTCGCCGGCCAGTCTACTTTCCACGGAAGTTTTGCGTGTCCATCAAACGGAGACACTCTCCCTGTGTGCCCGCATCCTTTCGTCCAGTCGACAGCGTTTTCACGACATTCATATGCGACCGTCTCGCCGTCCCAGTCAGTCACCACAGTTGTCGAGAGCTTGCTACACTGCTCACAAATAACATTAAGTGGATACCAGGTCTCAGGACGTTCGCCACCAGATTCTTCTTTGTAGATCTTTCGAATGACATCACGTTTATCGAGCGCCTGACGAATAGGGTCGTTCATCTTACCCGTGAGGTAGAGCTCACTCGCACGATACACGCGTGGCAGAATGCCAACCTCTTCAAGTACACCAACATACTCACGTCCATAGTATTCGGCAAAGTTGCGTGCCGATGGGTCGGGAGATGGAATGCGATAGAGTGGCTTTCCCATGTGCGGGAGGTACGTCGCTTCATCCAAATAGCTTGGGAGACCATCCATTGGATCAAAATCATTTATCTCAAAGAAGAACGTCACTGGTACACCACGCTCCCTAAGTACTTCTGTCACGAGGGCATGCAACGCTGCCGAGCGAAGACTTCCGACATGTACCCTCCCTGAGGCGGTCTTCTCGTCGCGCACAATAAGCGGTTGGCCCGAGTCGACCACCGCTTTCTTCCGGCGGATGAGTTCGTCCACCGCAGTATCTGCCCAAAACATGCCTCTATCCTAGCGGAAAACAGCCCAGATGCAAAATCCGCCACAGGAACCTGTGGCGGATGGGTCAAAGCGCTCTCCCTACGTATGCCTGAGTACACGAGTGAAGCACACATGTTCTGGATCACCGCACGGTAGTTCACTAAAGCCCAATTTTACGTAGAAGTCGCACTCCATGCTTTCACTACCAGAAGTAAGTGATAGATGGCGGGCGCCCCCTTGTCGTGCAATGCTCGTCAGTATGTTGACGATCGCGGTACCAATACCTCTTCTCCGATACCTGTGATCGACGATCACTTTTTCTAGTGTCGCAGTGCGTGAGCCATGCTCCCCGCGATAGCGAAGGAGTGCCATGCCGACGATGCGGCGACCATCCTTTGCAACATAGAGCAGTCGCTCGCCACTATCAGTCAGCGCATAGACTTCTTCCTGCGTGTAGTAGGTGATACAACACGATGCTCCTTGGCGAAGGAGCGCGTTGAGTTCCAAGACACATCGTTCGGTAACACCGTCGTCTGTGAATCGCGACACAATACCGGTTGTAATACCGTCTGGAGCACGAGTAGACATTCACACCCCTCCGAAAGAAACAAAACCGCGATGACTATAGCATGAACACAACCGGGGCCCCCCCAAAAAAAACCCGATGGGGGGGT
>JAYQPD010000003.1:0-52266 GCA_038145135.1 bacterium
CCTTGTCGCCACTTTTCTTGCTGCGCACAAATTAGGGCAGGCAAGGTCGTTTTTCGTTTTCCAATGGGCTCCCAGCACATTGGAAAACGAAAAACCCCTCTCGTGGTGGGAGATAGGGTTTTTTCGTATGCTTCTGTGCACTACCTAGAATGTAGGCGTTGCGACGTATGTGAGTGTGGTACTGTAATCGTCACCTGCTTCTTGGAGATCAGTGATCTCTACTTGATAGCCGATGCGTGTTGAGCCCACATTCGCTATTGCACCATCTGCCGGACCATTGTTTTCAAAGATCTGACGTGGTGTTGTCGAGGCAGCGACCCACTTGTCGGTGCCAAATTCGTCGGCGTTGAGGTCGTCTTCTGAGGTGAGGCCCCAGTGACCCCATGTGCTTGTTGCGTTGACGTCACCAGAAGGAGTCTGCCATGTTGATGGCGAATTCGTATACTGGCCGTCAATGAATCCGTCAATGATTGCTCCAGTAGATGACTGAAGATCAGTGGCTTGCTGAACTGTAACCACAAAGCCATTCTTGGCATTTGTCGATACAGTGAGATCCTGCGCCATTACCGTGGTTGTACCTGACACAAGGGTACCAAACGGGATCGATGTCGCCGTAGAGGAACCTGCGGTCGTGGTTGCACCACCATTTACTGTTGAGCTTGTCGCTACACCAGAAATGCTGAAGGTGAATGTCGCATTTACGTCTGCAGTTACAACGACGTCGTCAATGATGGCAACGATCGTCGAACCGCTATCTTGCATACTTCCGGCGATCAGTATTTCATACGAACCAGCTGCGGTCGGATTAGCAATGAAGCTATTACCTGTTGCACCTGCGGTCGCATTACTACCGATCTCAACGATCACTTCAGTACTTGAAGCGACTGTTGCAGCACCGAGTGTAGTAGAACTCGTGTCGAGTGTGATGGTCGACGAAGTCGTCGCCACACCCCACGAGTCACCCGATCCTGTACCGTCTACAAGAGTGATCTCGACACCGCCTACCGTTACGTCTAGGTCATTGAAATCAAATCCAGCTGAAGGGAGGGTGAACTCACCTGCTGAAATTGGAAATGTAATGACAATGTTCTCACCATCGATCAGTCCGTTAGGGACCGTGAAGGCAATGGTGTGGTTAGCGTTCACTCCAAGATCTGAATCAGAGAGTGTATCGCTGACCGACGTAAGGTTTGCTGCGTCAGCGTCACGGACAAATGTCGGTAGACCGAGACTCCAGAGGAGTATCGCGATACCAACGACACTTGCAACAACTTGAAGCATTCGCACGGCTTTTACCGTGTGAATCATAGCTCTACGTTGTTACTACTTTTTTGTCTTCGGTCGTTTTTTTGTAAAGGTTGTACGCTTCTTCGAGACCGTGCTCTTTCGGTAACGATGATTCGTACTACTGTGAACTGAGAAGTCTCCACGGCTTCCTCGTTCTATGATGCGACCGATGACACGTTTGTCACAGTGGTACTCGGCTGCAAGCCCACGCTTACTCAATGTGCCGTTCGCACGCACCCACTTCTCGTATATTTCCTTTCGGAGTACCGGAGTGAGCTTAGTGTTACTATGCATGTTTGAGTTTGCTAGCGTTGTCCCCACGCGATGGGGACAACGCTCTGTAGCAAACGCATATACATTGTACTCATGAAAACAAAAAAAATCCTGAGTTATTCACAGGATTTTTCATAACATGATCTTGATCGATGACTATGTGCGTACACTTCCCCCTTTTACACTCGCAGGGGACCAAGCACTCCTCTACCCTGTCCAGTTGAAGAGGAGGATCGAGAAGTCCTCAAGGCCAACGTTACCATTACCATTGATGTCAGCCGGTGGATTAGAGTTGCCTCCTGCCGTGCCCCACCAGAAGATAAGTATCGAGAAGTCGGTCAAATTGACCTTACCGTCTCGGTTCAGATCAGAACTACCAATGACTGGCTCTGCGTTTACGCCAACGCCAAACGAGAGTGTCGCTGAAAAGTTACTTTCCTTTTTTGTAGTTGCCGACACACCTTCAGTTATCGTGAACTTTGCTTTGACGGTATGAGACGCCTGCGAAAGACTTGAGCCTTCAAGAGTGTAGGACCACTTTCCAGACCCATCTGAGGATACCGTCTCTGTGCGAGCAGTGTTGTCAAATTGGAGTATGACTTGAGCACTAGGGATGGTATACCCACTAATGGTAAGCGTTCCGTTCCTTTCAATGCTCGAGGCAGACACCTTGATCGTTGGTGGAACATAGATTCCATTGACTGTGGTGACTGCCCCCTGGGTAACATCGAAGGTTGAGTTGAACGTTATGGAACGTGTCCGATCGGGATCGTTGGCCCAGAAACCCAGAGTGGTTGCACCTGGTTCGGCCGCAGTTGAGAATTGGAAGTCTCCCTTTGCATTTGCCCGCACTGTACCAATAGTATCTCCGTCTTCAAGGATGCTTACCGTCACGTTAGGAAACGCTTTACCATTCACCGTAATACTAGTATCGCCAAGCTCTGTACTCCCACCACCTCCACCACCACCTGAAGAACCTGTCGTGTTACCACCACCTCCAGCAAGTGGTTCAATGGTACACGTTGCTGAGCAAAAGTCACCTGAGTCATTATTGCCGTCATCACACTCCTCACTATATGTTGTCTGCAGAATACCGTCACCACAATACGGTCCGTATTGACACACTTCATTACACTGTCGACCAGCGATCGTCGTTGAATACGTACCGATCTGTCCTGGTACGTCACACTCTTCATTCGAATCTATCAATGAGTCTCCACAAATAGAAATAGTGAGTGTGGTGGTAGCTATTTGAGTGGTCTCGTCGGCGTACACTACAGGGTTGCTCGAAGCAAGTGCAATGAGAATGAGACAGCTGCCGAATAGAAACGCCAGTGGTGTTGCGAATGCCCGAATCATACCTTACTCGAAGCTCGCGTTCTTCTACGAGCTGGAGCCGGTTTTGAACGTCGTGTAGAGCGCACGAGGATCAGAATGATCGAGACGAGTACTACGAATACCGGAACGAGTACAGAGAGCTTGTGTGCGAGTGAGAGGCCCATAAAGCCGTACCCAGCAGCTTGTAGGGTGCCATATGGCAAGATATTCATGTTAAGCTCGCCCTCTTGTTTGATCTCGTCTCCGTTAAAGATCTGATAGCGCGCCAAATACGTGCCTCGTGGAAGATGTGTGGGGAGTTCAGCAATAACCGTAGCTTGATCGAACGGATTGATCTTAGTGATCCTATTGGTATGTTCTGTTTCCTCAAGAAGTACTTGTCCAGAAGGGTCGTATATCCTAAAGACAACTTTAGATGGTGCGATCTTAACATTACCAATGTTCTCAAGGAACATTTCAAAATTGATCTTACCCGGGAAGTAGAGCCATCCAAGTTTATGACCTTCGTTCAGATCTGAAAGACCGATCTTTCTTACACGGAAATCCTTTATTTGTTTATCGATGACCGTGATCTCAACATCCACCTGAGCACCGAGAGAGATCGAAACAGCACCGCCAGCAACTTGTCCATCCGGAGCAGATGTCTTAATACGGAGATTACCAGTATACGTTTTGTAGGGAGCGTTATCAGGTACCTTGACCACAACGGTCATGGGGACTTTGTCCTGTCCTGCAGGAAGTAAAAAGGAGTTTCCTTCTTTGATAGTGAACCAATCGTTGATACCAGGAACATCAACAGACACATCAGCTTTAAGAGCTGAGGAGGGATCGCTTCGTACCAATAGAATCGTTTGTTCGTACGAGGCATTTCGAATCAAACTAGCATTGCGAACATAAGGAGGGGTGATACCAAAACCGGCATGTGCCTCAGGTACAAGGAACAAGAACAAAAGTACGGTCAGTAATACTCCGGTGAATTTACTCATGAACGAAACGCATTTAGCGCCGTCTTAGTAATTATCGAAGATATCAATGTCAATTGCAAGAAAAAACACTGCATAAGCAGTGTTTTTTGTGCATAAGTATTTTTGTTTACCAATCAACAGACTCACCGACAACTGCAATGAATGTGTTCTCACCTTTGTAATCACCTGCAAGTGTGATCGAACCAGGAACGCGGATACCCCAGATAGTATTTCCAGTTGCCTGTGTAACTGTACTGGTCGACTTCTGAACATTTACTTCCAACTCAGCTGCCGTTGTTGAAGAAAGTGCAGTTGCAAGTGCGTAAGTCGTTGAGGTGGTTGCGTATACTTGCTCAGATGCAGGAATGGTTGAAGTAGATGAATTAGCACAAGGGAATCCAGTTGCATAGTTGATACACATTGAATGTCCTTGAAGTGTTTCATCAAGACCTACGTTACCTGTTGCTGCAATAGTAGTTGTTGCTGAGATAGGGTCTGTCTGACTACCTGGTTCGAGAGAACCATACGGGATGGTGAGTGAGTTAAGTGCGAACGCAAGGAAGGAATTCACTTCAACACCAGTCTGAGATTCAGAAGCAGAGCTTGAGGCAGCGTTGTCATCTCCAACGATCACCTGTGCAAGCCAGTTTTGTGTTGAGTATTGAGTTGAGGTAGCGGTGCCATCTGTAGGGTCAGCGATGTACCAAAGTGGGAACGTACAGTCGTAGACTTGTGTAGTATCAGAGGCACCAGTACATGAGGTTGATGAGGCAGTACAACTGAAAGCCCACGTAGATGTTCCAATGGCGGTGTTATAGCAGTTGTTTGGATCGTAGTCGCCTGCGGTATTTGTTGTGCATGAAGTAGATGCAACACCAGAACGATAGAGTGAGAATTCATAGGTCGTGATCTCGCTGGTCGAAGCAGCATTGATACAACTGTTATTATCAGCAGCTATGAACTGGAAGGTAAAACCAGACGTAGTAGCAGCTTCCTGAGTTAACGTGATGTCAGCGCCTCCGTTAATTGAGATGGTCGAGCTCGCAACTGTTGGTGTGGCATTTGCAACCGTGAGTGTTGAGTCTGTTCCCTGTGAACCACCAGACGCTTCAAAGCCGTGGTTGTCTATAACAAATCCGTATGCAGTGTAATTTTGGTCCTGTGTTGGAATAGTGACAGTGTATGTAGTGCTTGCATTTGATGAAGCAGGGACCGTTGACGATGCAATATAGCCACCTGGACCACACTCATTAGTGGAAGTACTGAAATCGTTATCATTACAGACGATAAGACGAACAGTATCAGCAGTACCAGACACGTCAGTATCTGAAGAAGTACTCATGAAAGTGACCACCTGACCAGGAAGCGTTGGTGAGTCGTCGATGAACGCAGTGAACGTTGGGCGATGGTTAACCTCAAATGGTGTTGATGTTGTGCCAGTTCCCTGCTTATAGTCATTTACACAGCGTGGGTTGGTAGCATTATCGTCGCAGATCCATGCATACCAAGCATTCACTTCTGACCATGAGGCTGCAGTTGTTGTGGCTGCACGCGCTTGGGTAGCGCTAAGGGTAGAAGTTGAGACAGCCCACTGGTTGGTCGGTGAGTCACATTCAGGTGCTGCGCTTGCGTTAGGAGTTGGTGATGCTGCCGTCGAACAGATAAGGAGGTAGTATGGCTCGTCGTTCGAGTCAGTACCGATAGCAACCCATGATACAACGTCACCTGCATTAGTTGGGAAGTCTGATGACGATTCAAATTCCTCCTCAGCATCGACAGTCCATTGTGGCGGGGTGTTCAACACGGTTACTGATGTGGTCGCCACACTTTGTGCCTCCACTTGATTGAACGTTCCCTTGCTGACGTTGATGGTGAAAATGAATGCGAATGACAGAAGACCGAGAATACACGCAAAGACCGACACCTTGCCGGCAGTGGACACGTTATTTATGTTATACGCCATACTAAATAACGAACTTCATTACTTACTCAACAATTATACGCGTATATCAATTACCGTGCGGTGAGTTATACACAGGCCACAACAGTGGTCCAAAGTTCAATTTTGAATACGCGCTAGTTGGTGTTTGCGACGCTTACCCTACCCTGTTTGTGGCATGGACAGCGGAGATAGTGAGTGCTACTCGTACCTGATCGCATCCAATGGATTGAGTAGTGCAGCGCGACGAGCTGGGAAGATACCGGTCAGGTAGCCAACGATCGCTGAGAACGTCATGATGAACATCAAGAACCAGAGCGGGAACGCGAAGAGCTTTACCGCTTGTCCGCCAAAGTGCGTCGCGACCGCGTTAAGGAATGTATTGATGATGACCCCGATGCCGACACCCATAACGATACCTGAGACACCCCCAAGAAATCCTACCAGCACTGATTCCGAAACGAACAGAAGTTTAATATCGGTCGGTGATGCCCCGATCATACGCATGACACCGATCTCTTTAGTACGTTCGAGAAGAGTCACCGTCATGGTGTTAAACATACCGATAGCAGACACAATAAGGGCTATACCGCCAAATGCGGCGAGTACTGCCTGAATTCCTTGGAAGATCTTTGATGCTTGTTCTACAGTCTTTGAGAGTGCGGTCACACGAAACCCTTTCTCAATAAGGCCCTTTTCAACTGAATCGAGATTTGCGCTGTCATTTACACGTACTTGCGCTCGGTCGTAGATGTCGACACCGACATGACGCTTAAGTTCAGGCAACATGATGAGCGCATTCAGCGCACCCTCTTCTTTGGTGATACCTTTGACGCGATACTGCTTGTCGATCACGATCTCATCAACCTGATCAGGGATCTCTTTAGAGGGGATGAGTAATCTGAATGAAACGGTCTGACCGATCATTTTCTCAGGATCATCTATCGCAAAGAGTTTGAGTACCGCTGGCGAAATAATGACACTAGTATCGTCTCCGGCGTCCTCATCAGTAAAAACATCGCCCGCGGACGCAGTGATGCCGCTATAGCGAATGTACGGTGGTTCAGCACCCTGGAGGAAGATGTTTCCAGTGAGACCTTTGTAGGTTATCAGTGCAGGAAATCGTCCAAGTGGTGCGGCGTCGAGTACGTTATCCATACGTTCTATCTCAGTAATGGTTTCGTCAGTGATCTGTATCGTGCGTGACCCTGTCGAAGAAACGCCGAGAGAGAGAAGCGTCTCACCAAACACGATCTGCTCAAGAATGATCTGTTGGAGACCAAAACCCAAACCTACGAGCATCACCACAGCGCCGGTACCCACACCCATACCCAAAATAGTAAGCCACGTACGCATTGGATTCGTTTTGAACATGCGGGTAGATAGTGATGCAAGATCGACAACGCGCATACTTTGTGAGTTACTTTTTGTAGTTTACATCAACACCTTGCGCAATAAGCTTCTCAAGGTAACGGGTAATGTCATCAGCCACCGATTTATTCAAGCCAAGACCGTGGCCTCTACTTTTCGAGACTAGCAGTTCAGTAAAATCATCATCGTTCGAAACACCGGTGACACGGTCGGCGATCAGCTCAGCGATTCGTTCTTGTTGTTTTTCGCTCAAACGCACCCCATGGCCCTCAATTAAATACTCCTTGAGGCGGTCGGCAAACTTGTGCTGTTCGAAAAACGCTGTGTCGTTCTTATTGTGAGCTCGGTACCTTCTTATGTCATCAGCCTGTTGGACGATCTTGACCGCAAGGTCGGCCATATGCTCCGCTGTTGCACGATCGAGTCCTACACCGCCTTCATCGTACTTGCGTACCAAGACAGAAATGAAGTTTTTCTTGTGTATCTTACCTTTGATGAGTTGTAATATAGCATGTTCAAGTCGTACGATCTGGTCGAATGTGTAGTCTTGCGTCAGGTAGTTGACCAAGCTTTTAACACGTAGCGTGTCGATCGAGTCATAGGGGAAGAGACGTGCAAGCTGCTCGAGTTCGGTAACGATGGTTTCTCCTTCATGCACTGTTTTTATCTGCTTGCGCTGCGGATTCACCACCTCGCGGACCACAAGCCCATCTTTAAGGTAGTACACGCGGTGAGCATACTGAAGATGAGCCGCATTGTGAGAGACCATGATGATCGTTCGTTTATCAAATGTATTGATCTCGTCGATCTTATCCATAACCTGTTGGGTAGACACGCTATCGAGGTTACCCGTTGGCTCATCGGCAAGAAGGATGCGCGGATCATTGACCATCGACCGTGCAACCGACACACGCTGCTGCTGACCTCCTGAGAGCATTGAGGGGATCTTATGAGAGACTTGCCCTACTCCAAAACGGTCAAGGAGCGACTGCGCGCGACGATCACGAGAGGCCTTATCACGGTTCGCAAAGATCATCGGCAGCGCAACGTTGTCCAAGACAGAAAGCGAACCGATCAAGTTGAACGATTGGAAGATGATCCCCATCACGTGACGCTGGAAGAACACACGCTCAGAAGGAGGGTACGCGTAGATATCATCACCATCAATAAGCATGGTACCTCCAGATGGTGGGAGTGCCCCCTGGATCGCATACATCAAGGTAGATTTTCCTGAACCTGACGTGCCGAAAAGAATGATGTACTCACCTTCATAGATGTCAGTATTCACGTTCGTGAGCGCTTTGAACTCATTCGATTTACCGCGATTGTATGTGATGTCGAGGTTTCGACAGATGATAAGTGGTTTTGCCATATGTATGTGCCCTGCTAGCCGCCGATGTTCTTGACCCAACCGAAGGTGCCCTGGAAGTTTTCAATGATGATGTCGATGATGTTCTTCTCCTTGATCGGCGTAAAGAGTACGAAGTCTTCTGACTCGACTGAGTTTGTCTGCTCATCTTCACAGATAAGTGAGAATTTATACACGGTCGCTGGAGCAAAATCGGTGATCACTTCGACGTGACGCTCAGTGTAGCTCTTGTCCTCTGACTCGAGGATGGTTGGATCGGTACCCGCCTGAAGACCTTCACGGTACGAGAGTACGCACAGTGCCGGCTCGTCGGTCAGCCACTCAATGATCGTCTGAATGCGGGCCTCACTTCCCGGGAAGAGTGTAGATTCGTTGGTTACGTTCGAGATGATCGGTGGTGCGGTATCTTTCGCGGTCACAAAGGTGATCGGATTTGACTTTACGCGGTCACCACCGGCATTCTCAGCGATCACGAACGCAACGTAGCGCGCACCGAGTACGAGGCCATCGATCTGCATCTGGTTGGATGCAGCGTAGGTTGGCCGACCTTTTGAGTTCTGCTCCCCATTCGTGAGATTCTGATACTCCACAAGCGCCTTCGCAGGTACGGTGGTATCCCATGCGAGGGTCGCCGAGTTCTCTTCTACCTTAAGCACCCGCAGGTTTCTGATCTGCGGAAGAGATGCCTTGGTCTTAAAGGTATAGTCACGACTCTCACCAGTGATGTCATAGGTATCGGTCGACTTCACCTTGAAGTGGTACTCAGTGAATGGTTCGAGACCGATGAGGCGCACTTCATGATCGGTCGTTGCATCGCCGGTTGATGACTGCGAGAGTGCGTACTGACCTTCTATAAAGCTGTCTGCGGGAGAGAACACCACCTCAGACGTCGCCTCACGGTCGGTCGTCCATTTAACAGTCGCGGAAGTAGTCTCGGCGATAACTGTCGGGGGACCAACAATAGTGAGATCCTCTGTGATGCCTTGGATCGCCTTCACCGTCTCGTTCAAGATCTCCTTCAGTTGCTCTGGTGAGGTGATCTGTTGTAACGCCTCTATCGCCTGTTGAGTTGCGGTCTGGTTGTTTGTTGCGGTATCGGTACTACTGTTACTTCCCTGTCCGTTCCCGTTGCCATTTCCAGCTTGCGTTGCCTGACCCTGCCCCTCCGCAGCGCCCTGCCCGGCCGCGGTCCCATTGCCATTTTGCTGTGAATCTCCTTTTGTCTCGATCTGATAGTCTGCAGAGATACCTTGGTTGCCATCCTCATCGGCTGACACGACACGGAAGTGATACTTTCTTCCAGGTTCGAGGTTCTCAAGCAAGATCTCGTGCTGCTGTTTATCTGCTACTGGTATGCGCACGATGCCGTAATCCTCCTGTAGACCATAATTCACGAGCGAATCGGAATCCTCATCGGTTTCCCAGGTGATCTTAAGCGAGTTCTCGGTCACATCGGTCACTTCAACATTTGAGATATCTGGGGGTGTGGTATCAGCAGCTAGCACAATAGTCGCATTGCTCTCGAGTAGTACGAGATACAAAAGAAGATACGCGAGCGATCGCTTCCACGCGTGCATAGTATCTCAATTATACACGTGCCAAACGTGTTCGAATTCGTGCCGTGTGGAATTCGACCCCTTAGACTGTGTCGCAGAGTGGATAGCTACTCATTTATTTTTCACATGAGCTCACTACAGCACTACCATGTGCGAGTGAGTACATACGAGCATTAATCGGCGGTCGCGTAGAAGGTATTTACGCCTTCATGTGCATCAGCCGCAGTGCCAAATGGAATGTAGATACCCCAGAAGACAACGTCGGTGACCGGCGTTGGATTGGTCGGCTTCGCAAGATCCACTTCGAGTGCCATGGTGGAGGTGCCGAGCAGATTACAGGTCGTACACGAACTATAGGTGAACGAAGAGGTCGCATACTTTTGCTCATTAACGGGGATCACGGAAGCGCCATTTGTCAGGTTCGTACCTGCAAGGAGGATATCGATCGCATCGTTTCCGATGTTGTCGATGGTGGTCGTCGCATTATATGAGCCAGTATCTGACTCCGTCTCAAGTGAACCATAATCGATCGATTGTGTGACCTCTAGTGCGCGGAGTGTGAGAAGCTCCGTTCCACTTGCGACCGTGGCAGTGCCATACCCTCCCGCAGTATCAACAGATGAAATGTATGCGTACCACGAGTCGCCGCTATAGACACCGATGTCGGTCGCATCAGCAAAGTAATAGATATCCGCACTACAGGTCACTATACAGCTGTTACCGCTGCAGTTCGAGAATGAACATGACGAGACCGGATAACACTCGTTGTCATTAGCTGTACAGGACGCACCACCGGAGACCGAGGAACGATAGATCGTTCCAGTTGCTGATACTACATCGCTGTATCCGTTGAGGTCCGTGACAGTTCCGGTCGCACTTACGGTTGTTGTCGCACCCGGAGAGAGACTGATATCAAAGCCATCATTAAGAGTCACATTTGTTATGTAGGGATCATACCTGATCTGCATCTCAGCCACCTCAGAGTAGCTGTCAAGATCTGCACCATTATCGGTGACGCGGAAACAGTACCCACCCGCTGTCGCATCTTGTGTTGCGATCATGTCGTACTCAACCTCTGTAAACTCATCTTGGTTGATGTTGAGACTTCCAGTCATATTCGAAGTGTCTTGGACCATCTTACCGTAGGTAAATGTGCCGAGTCCTCCGAGAAGATCAGTGGTCGATGCCTGATCAGCAAAGTTTGAAGAATCTGTCATACAAAACGCATCAGTGCCACATGAGGTGGAATCAGGGACCGCGCTATACGTTGCGTATGACACTGCTTCACAGGACGGTGAGGCACCCTTTTCAGCGTACTCGAGGCGGAACTGTTTACCGGTCACATCGAGTCCGCTGTTCTCAATGACGAAGCGGAGACGCGCGGTCGACGAAGGTATGAGGCTTGAGGAGAGCGTGTCGAGTGCTGCGATCCATGTCGCGCCGCCAGAGACCTGCTCGACACCTAAGCGCACCGATGGTTCAGTGGTGAGTAGCGGACGAGCTGAGTAGATATCCCACCCGCCGTGCTGGAACCAGAACGAGAACCCTACTCCTCCGCTTGTGTACGTACTATCCACGACCGTCGTTGAAGCGACCTCACTGCCGCCACTGTAGAGTGTGGCGGTGATCGAGTCATCAGTACCCCAGCGGATCTCCACTTCATACCAACCGGTCGAGTAGCTTACTGTGGTCGACGAGAGTACCGTACCACTTCCGTCGTTATCGTTGCTGACGACATCCTTCGCGATACTCATACGGTCAGTGCCAGCAACCTGCTCAAGACAGACCGCATAGTTGTTGTTATTGGAACCTGGCGTCTGGACACCAAAGAGCGTACAGACCTCATCAAAGGTACCTCCGGCGTCGACGTACTCAAAGTAGCGAATCGTTTCACCTTGTGCCACTGACACATCGGTGCGGTAGATACCATCCGTCGTCTGACCACTCACATCAGATGCCTTTAGTCCTCTCGTACGCTCATACGCAAACGATGCGTCCACACTGAAGAGGCTTGTATCGCCAGAATATTCACTTATGTTGCTGTCTTCAAATTCATCCAGATACGGGAAGGTGGTCGACGCTGAGCCATCTGACGCACCAGCATTCTTATAGTACGCGAAGATCGAAGTGTCAGTTGACGTTGCGAGCAGTGGCACCTCGACCCATACGACTGCCTCAGATGACGCAGTGTATGACTCCTTAAAGAAGTTGAGTGCGGTCGTGCCATCATCAGCTGTGAACCGAAGGTCCGAGAAATCTCCCTGCATATCGCTGTCATACGGGATAGTGACCTTCACGACCGCATTGGTGTAAGACTGAGGATCATCGTTCGTTAAGACAACACGTACACGCCGTGTCCACGAGAGGTCGTACCACTCACTATTAGGCACTCCTTCTCCCCCGTCGTCGTTGCGCCACCTGAAGTGCGTCTGCGCGAGAAGGAGACATGAGCTATCGGTCCAGCGGAGTGAGCCACAGTTATCTCCACCATCAACGTCGTAGTTCTCACCAGCGAGATTACCGGAGTGGGCCGTGAAGGTCCACGCCGATGGTGTGGTGCCGACCAGTGTGATGTTCTTTCCAGAGATAGCAGTGGTCGTGGAGAAGGTCATAGCTGTGTAGACCGCTGATGCATTTGCATTCAATGTCGTTGATGAGAGGGTGATGAGTGTACCAGTATCAACTGCAAGTTCAAAGTCACCGTACGACAACGAGGACACAGTGGTAGTGCCTGAAAGCTCAAGTCCGCTGATACCGAGGTTCCTGAATGCATAGTATGACGCATTAAAGGTACCTCCGCTCGCTTGTACCGAGTACGTCCCGCTTCCCTGATTAGTGATCGTTGTGGTCGCACCTGCCGCGCCAATAATGTTTAGTGTTCCTTGACTCAAGGTCGACGTAGCAGTATCAGCAAAGCGAACCGTGACCGGACGTGACGCTGCGGCGCCATCGAAATCGGTCGCATAACTCCAGTAATCAACTCCAGTTGTTCTATGGTAGTCGCCATAGATATAGAGCTCACCATCAGCCGCACCATGATCCATTGAATAAAGTGATCCTGATGGGTCGACCGTGGTAGAAGTAGCATTCGTGTTCCAAGACGTGACATCGAGGTCGGGACCGACGTAGAGCACGTTGTAGCGGTCGCCCCCCGCTGACTTGGTGTTGATCGCATACGTAGTGGTGCCGACAAGGCGAAGTGTTGAACCGTCCCAGTTCGTCGCACTACCACCGACCGAGTTGAGGAATACACCTCCTACTGAAAGCGTGGTTGACGAAGCTTGGCGGTACGAGGTCAGAGTGGTAAGAGAAAGATTATGTGTAGTGGTCGCACTCGACACGGTCCATCCGCCAGATGCATTCGCAAATGACACGTTGTAGAACGGTGAAGCTCCAGGATCAACCGTCTCCCCAGTGTCGCTCGAGTTGAAGAGTACCGTACCCGACGCGTGATCAAAGGTGCCTCCTGTTGCGGTAAGCGAACCTGCGATAGCGAGGGTGTTGGTTGCAAAGGTTACCGCACCAGACTGGATCGTGAGCGAGCCCGCAAGTGCAAGTGAACCATCGAGCATCGTGTACGCACCACTACCAGCAAAGATGACACTGCCGAGGTCGCTTCCATTTGCCTTGAGTGATTCAGTGGTCGTACCAGTGAGACGGAGTGTACCACTGTTATGCGTAAGTGTGCCGGTACTTGTCGCGATAAAGCTTGAGCCGACCGCAAATATTCCACTCGGGAGAGAAAGTGTGCCATGAGATACCGTGACTGAAAGTGTCGTGGTCGCATTGGTGTCTGGCATTGACCAGGAGCCTCCCACGCCATCTACGACGAGCCGGTTAAGACTTGAACCATTGAGTCTGAGTGTCTTTCCTCCCGCGGTGCCGTTGAGGGCAAGCGTGCCCGTCGCCTGTGTGAACGAACCACCAGTAGTATTGAACGATCCCGCGACGGTTGTAGTGCCCAGAGGCAACGTCACATCACCGGCAGTGATCGTGAAGTTATTTTGTGCAGTCGCGGTCTGGTCGGGCATGGTCCAAGAACCGGAGCCATTGAACACCACGTTATAGAATGGATCTTCATTGGTGTTGACCGTACGTAGTAAGCCAGTCGTCGTAAAGGTGATGGTCGATTGTGCTGCACTAAAGGTAGCACCTGTACCGAGTATCATACTGCCGCCGATCGAGTGCGATTCACTACCGGCCGCGGTGAAGAGAGCGTTCGTTTGAAGCTCAAGCGTACCGTCGTATGCTTGGCCTGCACCACCACCTGAGAGGGTGACATCGCCGTTTGGTGCAAATTCCTTACCCGTCCACACCAACAGTTTGTAGTCCGCAGGAAGCGAGAGTGTGTCTGAACCTGCATCAACTGCTGTAAATGGAACATCACCTGGATCATCAGACGAATCGTACACGGCCATGTCCGCGATAGTGAGTGGATTAGTACCCTCATGACGGACGATCACTCTATTCTCATAGAGTTCCATATCGGCGATAGAAGAAACAGGATCTTGAGATACCGTTGCAGCATTCGGTGCCTCGCCATCGATATACACGATGATATTGTCGCTCGTACTATACGACACACCATTGAACGAATAGAGACCGTTTGAAGATGCACACGACGTCGTCGTTGCGTTTCCTGCAATGACGAGTTTGACGTTCTGTGTTAGACCATCGTCACAGACGCTTGAGACGATCGTGCCCTCATCCTGATAGACATGCCCCGAGATAGTGATGGAACCCAAACTATCATCCCACACGATGTAACCCGGATCACCTCCTGGGTCATTATCTTTCGCTTCGCCGGAGAGATTGCCGATCGCACTTGCAAAACGCCATGACGACACGGTGGTGCCAGTTGCGGTCACGTTGTATGCAGCGATCGCGGTTGTGGTTGCGAAGCGGTTATTAGAGAACGTGCGCGCTGGGCTCTGGGTGATCGCAGTGCCGCCAACGGTCATACCTGAACCGCCCGCGATGGATACCTCGATGTCACCATTTCCGAGATTGACCACGTTCGGGGTGCCCGTGTACACCACACCAGACACATCAAGATTTCTGTACGAGTAGTACCTCATCGTGGTGGATGCGGTACCGCCGACCATCACACTGTAGGTGCCGCTTCCCTGGTTGGTGATGGTGGTTGTTGCACCAGCTTGACCGACTACAAAGAGTCCCCCGCCGGTGTAATACGCGCTCGCACCAGAGGCAAAGTTCACGGTGACCGCGCGCGAACTACCACCAAGCGCACCACCGTCGAAGTCGTAAGCATAGCTCCAGTAATCAGTGCCAGACGACTTAGGATAACTTCCATATATGTAGAGCGCACCATCACTGTTGCCATGATCCATTGAGTAGAGTGAACCGGATGCGTCGACATTAGTCGTAGCCGCCGAAGAGTTCCACATGCGCACGTCAGTATTTGGTCCTATAGTGAGCGTACCGTACGTGTCGTTGTACGCTTTACTATTAAGCGAATAGCTCGTTCCAGAATAGAGATAGAGCGTCGAATTACTCCAGTCGGTCAGTGCTCCTGAGACCGCGTTCGTAAAGGTGCCGCCCACCGAGATGGTCACACCAGGAGAGGTGGTGAGTGCACCCACTTGCGTGAGTGTGAACGCTGCAGTTGCTGTTGCATTTTCCGTAAAGCTAAAGCTTCCTGTGCCATTAAGGACAAGGTTCGAGAAGGATGATGCTCCAGCAGCGATCGTCGGTGATCCAGAACCAGTCATGGTCACCGTACCTCCCGAACCGTTGTAGGTGCCGTTGTTATCCCAGTTGCCGAGTACCGAAAACGACGCGCTCGCGCTTCCCGTAAGTGTGCCGTTTCCGCGTATCACTACATCGCCAGTCACTGACACAACCGGATCTGAAGCGTCGAAGGTTACTGTGGTGTTCGAATCACCACCCACCGCAAGTGTGCCGAGGACATTGATACCGGTGGCTCCAGTGGTGTATGTCGGCGTACCACTCGCTGCGTTCAGATCGAGATTGTAGTAGGTGTCGCTTAGAACCGTAGCTGACGTTCCGTTTGAGTACCGTACGATACTCGTTCCTTCCGTAAAGGTGCCCGACACCACAAACGGAGAACCCGAACCACGGAGGTCAAAGTGGCCAGAACTTGCGTTCAAAACGTGTGCAGCACTGACCGTAAGTACACGCGATATCGTCGTGGTCGCAGTGCCACCTGGTGTCGTCGTTCCTGCGACGGTGCCGTTACCCAAGGTGAGGTTGTAGAACGTCCATGGGGTCGACGAACCAAGTGTATTGGTGCGCTCTAAGGTCACAGTACCACCAGTGAGGAGAAGTGTGCCGTCACCACCAAACGACCCGTACGAAAGATCGATATTACCCGAACCACCGAAGGTGCCCGACTGCAGGTCGATATCGCCCGCGATAGCTAAGTTTGCAACGAGGTCCCAAGAACCCGTACCAGAGAATGTAAGGTCGTTGAGGTTGATCGTTCCCGGTGATGAGATCGTCTTTCCGGTCGAGGTCGCCGTCATAATGACCGTTGAAGACGCAGGGACGAATGCGCCGCCACTATCAACCTGGAACCTGCCTCCGATCGAGTAGGTCTCTGTCCCCTGTGCGGTCGCAGTTGCATTGTTGTCGATGTGGAAGGTCGCATCAAATGAGTTTCCGCTTCCACCAGGTTCGAGCGTGACGTTACCGTTTGGTGTGAAGGTGGTTGATGCAAAGATGAAGAGTTCGTTCTCGCCCCGCACCGTGAGTGTATCCGGTGTGCCAGTAGCTGCATTGAACGCTATGTCTGTGTCGATATCTTCATCGTACAGAGCCATATCTGCGATCGATAGCGCAGTCGCTCCTTCATGTCGTGTCATGACACGATTCGCGTAGAGGTCGAGACCGCCAATATCACCGGTCGGGGTCTTCGTCACCGTGACTGCCTTTTCTCCACCGTTAGTATTGAGGAAGACGGTAATGACGGGATCACCGTTAAATGCAATGTTGTTGATGGTGTAGGTGCCATCTGCAGGATCACAGGCAGCGTCGTAAAAGGCACCACCATTCACCACTGCCCGTACTGATGTTGCAACATTGTCACAGGTAGGACCACCCATTGGTGTGATACCTGCGTCTGAATACACCGTTCCTGTCGCAGTGATCAAATACGAACTGTCGTCCCAGCGGATCGAACCTGGATCTCCCGAGTCACTATCGTATGCCTCACCGTCGAGATTTCCCGTCGACTCCCTAAACCACCAGTACGAAGTGGGTGTACCACCTGTTTGAGTGACGTTAGAAGCGGTGATCGCGCTTGTTGTAGAGAACTCAACCCAGAATATCTGCTTCGCAGGATTTGCATCAATAGTTGACGATGCGACCGTAAGGCCAGTGCCTGCGTTCACCCCTGGGACGAAGCGGCCGTGCTGCAGTGAAGAAACGTAGGTCGAGGTGCCCAAGGTCACTCCAGTAGTACCAAGCGCGTCGAAACTGTAGTACTGCATACTTGTGGTGCCTCCGGACATATTGACCGTGTACGTACCAGAGATGGATGAGATGGTCGTGGTGCCACTTGAAGTACCCACAACTGAGAGTGTCGCGTTGGTGAGTGTTGCCGAAGCTCCATTTTCGAAACGTACGTCTACCTGACGCGGACTAACAAGTGTCGTACCATCGAAGTCAGTTGCTGCACTCCAATACTCTGTACCACTCGTTCGTGCATATGCTCCAAAGATATAGAGATCGCCATCAACACCCGCATGATCCTTCGAGTAGAGATACGCTGTCGGATCAACAGTATAGGTCGACGCGGATGAATTCCACATCGAGATCTTTGTCGAAGACGCTATCTCAAGCGTGTCATAGGTATCGCCATTTGTCGTCGATGCGTTGATCTGGTACGTACCTGCGCCATAGAGTGCCAGTGTTGAGCCGGTCCAGGTCGTCGATGCGTTCTGGAGTGAGTTGGTGAACGTACTGCCAACCGACATTCGCGCACCAAAGGTAAGCGTACCCGAGGTCAGGGTGAGGTTGTGTGTCGTCGTAGCATTTGACGCAAGCGTCCATCCTCCAGTCGTGCTCTGGAAGGTGGCGTTGTAGAGTGGTGAACCACCAAGTGTTACGGTCTTCCCGGACGCAGTTGCATTGAACAGCACCGTACCTGACGAATGGGTGATCGAGCCAGCGTTCGTAAGCGAACCGCCAAGCGTCAATGTACCTGTCGGGAAGACCACCGTTCCTGAGTCGATAGTAATGTCCCCCAGTACAGTGAGGTTAGTATTTGAAAGTGTATATGTACCGGTTCCCGTAAATCTAAGGTTATTGAATGATGAGCTGTTTACGGAGACAGTCTCACTCCCCGACGAGTAGAACTGCACCGTACCACTGTTGTGTTGGAAAGCACCTGAAGTGGTGACGAATGAGCCACCGACCGATAGGAGTGTACTTGGTAGTGTTGGCGTTCCCGCAAGGATGCGTACGGTGTGCGAAGTGGTTGCACTTGTGTCAGTGATGTTCCAGGTACCGCCTGAGCCATTGAAGACAAGATCGTACGGACCATTGGTGAACTGAGTTGCACCGAAGGTAATGGTCTCGGCACCGGTTGATGTGAAGCGCATCTCGCCATTGCTGTGTCCAAACGCGCCACCACTATTGATGAACGAGCCAGCGATCGTAGTGGTACCTGTAGGAAGCGTGACCGTACCAGTCGATATGGTAAAGTCGTTCGTTACCGAAAGTGTTGTCTCGAAGAACGACCACGCGCCAGCGGCACCATTGAAGGTGAGATCATAGAAACTTGATGATCCACGTTTGATGCTTCGTCCCGTTGTTGTTGCAGTGAATATCACCTCGCCAGCACGCGATGTGAAGACGTTGTTATTGGTCCAGTGGCTCAGCACCGTAAGGTCGTACGGCGTTGGCGTACCCGCGTCGAGAATATCGTCAGCACCGATAGTGATCGTACGTGCAAGTGCATTCGATGCCAAGGTGAGGGTCTTCACGGCACCATCGACAACCACGTACCCGATATCCTGTTTGGCCGCATTCGCATCAGACCAGGTAGCAGCAGTCGCACCGTCAAAGGTGGTGGTTCCTACGCCTGTCCAGTACCCCGCAGCACCTGTCACCAGATTTCCTCCGATCGTGATATCTACTGATCCTCTCGCAAGCGTGCCGTAATCCACTCGGAGGTTATTGTCGACATCAAACGCAGTGACCAACGACCAGGTCGCGGTACCTGCGGTCTCACCAAACGTTGCCTTGTAGAACGACCCTGATACCGCACCGGTCTGGTCAATCGTCTCCACAACAGTGGTCGAAGCAGTAAAGATCACTGTCGAAGTGGCCATGGTCGCGGTCGCGTTATTGTCCCATGAACCAGATACACGGATCGTATTACCATTTGGCTTGAAGGTTCCATTGATCTCAATGTCGTGCGTCACTACGTTCGCCGATGAACCAGGCTGGTATGTGTTGCCGCTCTTGATAATGATCTCGCCATCCTGACACGCCGTCTCCCCTGACGCACAAAGCGTAAGTGTGCCGGATGACACATCATCGAAGAGGTCCTCGTCGTTCGATTGGTCGTAGAGACCGATGTCCGCATTGGTCACCGTACCGTTATCGTTTGAACCTATAGAAAGATGTCGCTCGTACAGATTGATACCTGAGACGTCACCTACACCATCGTATTTAGTGACACCAACTGCCTCACCAGAATCCGCAGCGCCGTCGATAAATACGGTAATGATATCTCCCGGAGCTGCGTTCACGTTTGCTATGGACCATGCACCGCCTGAGATGGTGCCTGTCTTCCCTGTTTGTAGGACGCCGTTAAGTGCCACCGCGACAGTGCCCGAGGTCAAGTTGGTAGACTGATCATACTGTTGTGCGGTGCCAGAGACCGTGATACCTGCCGACCAGGTAAGTGTCCAATCATACAACTCAGGACAGATACCTGTGTTACATGCCATGTTGGCAACTGGTCGAATTATGTTGTATGTGGAAGCAACTGGAAGAAGCCCCGTAAGATCGATCGGCTTTGACGTAGTGCCAGACGAGTTACCTGGGATCACAGCGTTTGGAACCAATTCCCACGAATCTCCGTCGTAGTACTCGACCTGAAAGAGTATTGTGGAGCTGCCAGTGGATGTCGCGTTCCAGGTCATCTCCTTCCAGTACGGACCAGAACCATAATCCCAATCGAGTCCGGGATCGCCTGCCACAGTTCCAGAGATACCTGGCTGTCGGATACCGATCATGAACGGCTCCTTAAACGGAACGGCTCCTACCGAACCGTCGGTCTCGAGAGTTTGGAACGTGCTCCATGCCGACCCATTCCAATAGGAATAATCGTAACGATCGTTCGTGTTGTCGAAGGCGAGCAATTGTAGAAGATCATCACCAGTGCGTCGGAGCTGTACTCTGCGCGAGTCCTGAATAGTTGATACATCAGCTTCAGCAACCCATGTTGCACCCTCCCAGTACCGATAGCGAACATTGGTCAGATCGCTATAGGTCACCATAATGTATCCATCACGCGACCCGCCCACCTCAAACGCACAGTCAACTGGCCGATCATCATCGGCATTATCGGTAGGCACCCACGCGGTTTCGAGCTCGATCTGTCCAGTCCATGAAGCAGTGGTCCATCTCACGGCACCAATATCACCATCATTGTCAATGTAGCACAGCACCATATTGTCTGATCCGACATCAGAGGCGATCACCCCACTTTCAAAATGGTCACCAAGGTTGACGGTTGCTGAAGTGGACCAGACTGAGCCGTTCCATGCACTCCACCTGAAGCGTTTACCCGTACCGTCAGACACTGCAACTACAGCCTGGTCGCCACTCTCTTCGTACGCCATAGCGATACCTTCATGTCCAACCTCATCCATGGAACCAAAGACATTTGAACTACCTGAGACCCAAGTAGAACCGTCCCATACCTGAGCTTCATATTGAGAACCTGAAGAATCAAGCGAGACCATAATGATCTCGTCTGAGGTGGGATCTGAGACCAGCTTGATCCATCCACAAGTATTTGAAGTTGAGAGTGTGATACTGCCACCGTCTGTCCAAGACGTACCATTCCAGATCCAGTACTCAGGGGTAGTGTCGCTGTCACATGTCACCACAAGTGCGTCACCTGACACGTTTTCATATGCCACATCAACACCACGGTACGCTGCATTCGGGAGTGCTGTCGTGAGCTCTTGAAGATTACCCCACGCGCCATTCTTATACACCTGAACGTTCACATCCTGGTCGGTACCGATAGTTGCCATCACGTACTCCTCACGAGTTTCACCCGGCTTTACCACCACCCAGTTTATCGTGGCGCCAACTGTGAGCGCGCTTCTCTCACTACTCCAACTAGAACCGTTCCAGGTACGATACTGTGGTGTTTGAATATTGCCTTCCGCGTACGCTACGAGTGTCTCAACAGCAGTTGTCGCAACTGTTGCGGCTCCGCCGGTCGAAGTGGCTCCTGAGAGGATATCAGTTGCGAACTGCTCAGTTGTGGTCTGGAACCAGGTCGAAACAGTTACCGAAGTGTCAACAGTAAAACTATACGGGCCTGAGTAATCTGAGTATGAATCGGAGCCCGGCGGCGGATCCTTTGCGCGCACGCGCCACCAGTACGTTGTGCCGTTGTTAAATGCATCACCAGACTGCACCGTGAATTGAATAGAGTCACCTGAGGTAAACGGACTGAAATTAAATCCATCTGTGATATTGACAAACCCTAGGTCAGTATCAGACGTCCTTACTGTTGAAGTTCCAAAATTGTAATCTGATGACCACTCTATCTGGTAGACAAGGTCGTCACCTTGCGGATCGTCAGTGGTAAACTCGAACGTTGGTGTGGTCGTACTCGTTTTCTCATTTGGGAAAAGAGACGCGACGGTCGGCGGCGGTATGCGATACCCCCACGCAAGTGTCCAGTCTTGAAGTGTCGGTGAACCAGTACCGAACGTAAATACCGCTTGAATGCGTATCGAACTATAGGTGTCTGGATCGACACCAAGGAGACTCACCGGTGTTGTAGTGAAACCAGTCGAGTTGCCAGAAAGGACACTGTCAGGAATATCAGCCCACGTGTCGTCGGTCACTTCATACTGTACGCGATACACTATAGTACCAGTCGTTGTAGCGTCGTTCCATGAGAGTGAACCCCACGCATTTCCAGAATCACCCCATGAAAAATTAATACGCGATGACGTCGTGGTACCGGTCGTTGATCCGCTGATAAGCGACACTTGGTCGCTCCCTGGTGTCTCCACTCCTTCAAGCGCGTCGGTATCGAATTGTTCTTCGGTCGTTTGGTACCAGGTCGATGCGGTGACCGTAGTATCGATAGTAAAGCTTCGTATCGTAGACCAACTTCCCCATGTGTTGGAGCCGGTATCACGACTACGGATACGCCAGTAGTAGGTAGAGGTAGAAAGTGACGTCGCAGGATCGTAAAAGCGGATCGTGGTACCGCTATCGAACTGATATTTATCAGTTGACGCAAGGTCGGTAAAGTATGACGGTGCCACCAGATCGCTCTCTTTATCGATCACGGTCGAACCGAATGAATAATCGTTATCAACCTGTATCTGATAGACCACTTGTTCAGACTCTGGATCTGCCGAATAGAACTCAAAGTATGGGGTGTTGGTCGCCACCTTTTCGTTATCAAAAGGTGTGACCAGCGTATAACTCGACACTGCACTGTTCGTAGTCAGGCGAGGATACCTGGTGTACGTGGCAAACTCAGTACTGTCACTTTTCACCATTCTGAAGCAGTAGTCGACGCCAGCTTCTGCACCATTTTGATGTAGCGAGAAATCCCATTCACCATCTTCACCAGGATTGATATCAGCCGGTGTCGAGGCTGTTGGGTTTGATTCTTCATACGTCTCAAGCTTATCTGTACCACTCAATGTCGACGAAGAAAGTGTTGCTCCGTCGCTCAAAGATGCGTTGTCATACGCCTTCCACACAGCACTTGAGGTTGCACTCCCCACATCAGCCCAATTAGTGAGTGCGGAACAATTTCCGCCGGAAGTAGTTGAAGCATACTGAAGCTTTAGTACGTCAGTCGTAGAGGTTGCGTTTGTTACTGCCACCCCGATCCTGAGACGGATCTTGTCGTCATACCCGACCACCGTCGAGGTTGAGGTGATCGGCTCATTCTCTATAAGATCTGTCGCCCCAGCAGGCCACGGATCTGTCGGTGTAGTACTCGTTGATGTGTTGGCATACCACCGGAACGCAGACTGATCGTAGAGAGGAACGAGACCATAATTTTGTGCAAAAATGACCGTTACGTATGGTGGTATGTTGTAGTCAGTGCTGAAATTCGTGACATCGACCTGGTGCGCATGTGTCCCGCTTGAACCGGCAAGTGTGGCAGACGTACGCGCAAAGGTGGACTGCTGTATTGGTCCGGATGAAGTGATGTCGAGTATATCACTCTCTGTATGTGTTTCTGATCCTCCGGTCGACCCATACGATGAAGAGCCCTTTGGGAATTTATTGTAGAACGGATCTGTTGGCGTTGCCGATCGGTTCACCCACCCAGCCGGAGGAGTATCGGTCCACATGGTGATCGCGCCTACTGGGGTCGATGTTGCACCTGTGGTCGATGCATAGATAACCTCAATATATGGTGGCTCGTTGTTGACAAACAACGTCGAGGTGCTGATCGTATGGGTATGACCGGCAGCTGCAGGAAGAGGGCTCACCTGGGTACCTCCGTTGCGTCCATCCTGAGTACCGCCAGTCGCAGTGCCAGTAGTACTAGACACTGTATGGTAGTGTGTGTTTGAGCCTGCTGTTGTTGTAGCGCCATTTTCACCATATACGTATCGTCCGTTAAGTGATGAGATCTCCGTCCATCCCGCAGGTGGTGTACTTCCAAACGCGATCACTGCTCCAGAAGGTATAGAAGCAGGCTCTCCCGCACTGTTGTACTGGATAACGCGAAGTTCGCGATACGCAGGAAGCGACGATGTAGCAGTGACTGTTGGAGTAAGTGTGTGCGCATGCGCCACATCAGCAACCTCAGTACCTGTACGCTGTTCTGAAGATGCATCACTCGACGCGCTCACCACAGCAGATGCAGTGTGGTTATGCGTTGCAGTCCCCGACGCCACTCCGTATGAAGAAGAACCCATCACGAATTTTTGATAGAAGGTTCCTGACCCACATGAGAGACAAGTCCATCCAGCCGGAACGGTTGATGTATCCGAGTAGTAGATGATCATGTTGCCTGTTGCGTCAGACGCCACCTGCCACGGCTTATGTTCGATGAACTCAGCAGTATCGGAAGTGAACGCCGGTGTTGAAGAAGAGGAAGACGTAGTGAGCGCAGACGCACTCAACTGTTCATAGGAGATAGATGCCGGACCAAGCTCATAGAGGTACGGACTGATGTCTGGTGAATCGAAACGGTACGTGAGCGTAGCTTGTTCACCTGCACGCAGATCAAGATTCCAACTTAACTCCTTATGGGTGCCCAGGTCACGCACTGCTGCCTCACTGTCTATGATCTCATAGTCAAATGGTACCCGTTCAGTGAGACTGCCAGTCAGCGAAGTCGATGCCGTCACGGTAAGGCTCATGGTGTATGGTTCGACCGGATAGATACGTGTGGGCCCATTTCGTACGATCGAGAACGGTGCGTCCTCCACCACCTCGAAGGTAGTGAATGTATGCGCAAGTGCCCGCCCTGTGTCAGGGTCGATACGCTCTACATAGAGCTCATACGTACCAGTCGCCATGGTTGCATACGACGAAGCGTAGTCTGGAACATCGACGACATTATTTCCATTACAGAGTCCCGATGTCGTGACCGGAAGTCTCCTAATGAAATTCTCAGGGTTTATGAGGTAGAGTCCAAGCGTTGCATCACAGAGTGTGTTACCGTTTGGTGAAAGTGCGGCAAGTGAAATAGTGGATAGTTCGCCCTTTACATATTCGGTCTCATCCGTATTGATCGCCAAGAGTCCCCACTGGAAGTTGAAAGTATCCGTGAACTCAACACCGCCTTCGTTTATCGTGAGTTCAACAGTGTATTCTCCTGGACGAAGTTTTTTGCGCTCTTTCTCAGGTATCTGTATCGACCAGAGTCCATCATTTGTTTCGTTCACGGTCGGTTTGATCGGTAAACCACCGATATCTCTGTGTATGATCTCCACGTCTTCGATGTATGCAGTCTTATTAGAGAAGACCTTACGTGCGGTACGCACTACAATATTTCGCTGCTCATGGTACTTGAGCGCAAAATGTGGCAACTGGTCCCGAGTGAAATCGATCTCGGTAGAGAGTAGGTCGTGGAGTTTTGGTTTTTCGAGATCAGTGAGCGCGTCTGGTGATACACGCGATTGGAGCGCTGCGCGATCAAGGGTCATTGCGTTGATCTCTACCCACAAACTATCAATATAGATTCCTTCGATCTCATCTAGATCACCAACATACCGCGCACGGATCTTAAGCGAGCGAAGATCATTCGGGTCAATGATCGGAGGAAGTGCGAAGAGGAAATAGCCACCGTTTATTGCATTCGAGGCTTCATCCTCAATAACGACATCACCTGCACTGACCCACAGGTCATCACCAAATGAGTAGTCGACGACGAGCTTTGGAGAGACACCGCTACCACCTGCGCCAGGTGACGACTTAGCTCCAAACGACATACGGATCTGCGCATTCTCAATGGTTTCAGTCTCAGCGAGATAAGGGAGTGAGAAGCCATTCCACACAATTTGTTGACCCGAGGGACCCTGGTCCGTGAGTGAGGTAGTTGGCGTACTTGAGGAACCAACGACAGTGGTATCTGATGATGGTGCGGTTGATGGACCCCGTGAGTTGGGCGCCACTCCTGGTGAAGTACTACCCACACTGTCCGACACTGTCGTAGTAGCAAATGCTTGTTCGATAATATCAGGGGTCGCACTGTCTGAAGTGGTAACAGGCGGCAGCACCTCCCCATCGGTCGAGTCTTCAGGGAGCGGTTCCTCGGCAAGTGGTTCTGATGGTGCTACATCTTCATCTACCCCTTGTGCTGGTGTCTCAACAGTGGGTTCTGAAGGAGACGGTTCTGGTGCAGGTGGAGTCGGTGCAGGCTCTGATGAGGTTGTAGTCTCATCTACTGTTGGCGTCACTTCAGAGAGAAGCGCGAGCGACATGCGACCTCGTACTCTTGTGATGAATGAGGAAACAACCCCAGACACAGTCGTCTCACCACCAGCATCAGCTTCTGGTGCTGTCGGTGAAGGATCTGGCTCTTGCGGAGGAGGATCTGGCTCTGGGTCTGGCGGAGGTGTCACCTCTTCTTCTGTAGTGGGAGGAGCAGTGTCAACTGACTGATCAATACCATCTTCTGTGGGAGGTGTCTGTGACGAGGTTTCCTCCGCATTGTTTTGTTGAGTATCTGCGGCACTACTCTCTCCTTCTCCAGGCACCACGGTGTCCGGAGAAGGTATGGCGCCATCACTTGTTGAAGTTGCACTCGGCACTGACGCTTCATCCAGTGTCTGATTACTTGCCGGGGTATCGGACGATCCGGCATCAGATTGAGATGTGCCCGAACGGTTCGGTGAGACACTGTCTGGTGGAGCGTTACCACTGCCACTTGCTGCAGCATCGCTCGTAAGCAAGTATGCAGAATTTATAGTTGTGAAATCTTGATAGAGTGAACTTTCGCTCAGGTCCTGAACGTACAGTGTCTCAGTGTTTGTCCACCCATCGGTCTCAATAGTAAGTGGAAGGATATGAATGGTCTCTTCTTTGACCAATGTATCAAAATAATTTGCGTATACTGCGTATCCAAAGAGCATAAGAAAGAGCAATACGCCGAATAGTGGCGCCTTATGGCGTATCAAGACTCTTCGTATATCATTCATTGTCTCCACAACAATGGGCCCACACACAAATTATGTGGCTAGAGTGAGGGCCAGTTTAAAGTATAACCCCCTACCATAGGATGGTCGGGGGTTAGAGCTGTGGATTTAGGATTTTGCAAGTCTACGGTCTCATACCTATCTGAGGATCTTTTGCACATCAGTGATCTCCTTTTCGATGAGAGTTTCGGAAACTTCAAGTGCAGATGAGAGATTTTGAACTGCTTCCTTCTCCTGCCGTGAGAGGCGTGGGCGTTTAGTGATCGCGTTGATCTGGTCATATATCTCATCGCGGAGCGCAGAGAAGATCTTCTCCATTTGATCCTGGATCTCTTTTGTCTCTTTGCGAAGGAGGGCCTCACGTTTTGTGTATTGCTTACGTGCGTAGATTATGTAGCCTACAAGACTCATGATGAGAAGAAGGAGTGTCACCACGAAGAGATTGCGCGCGCTGAATATAGACCAGAACGATGAGGAGGCATTTGCTTCTGTCGGCTTGACCCACCCTGCAGTAATGAGGAGCGGCGTTGAGGACTCGGTCTTGTTGCCTGCCTTGTCAATCGCGATCACCTTTACCGTATAGGTTCCATCAGTAAGTTCTCCAAGGAGATAGCCTAGTCGTGCCTCATCAGGTGTCACTTCAACTGGTTCCTTATCGGCTACAGTGAGTTCGTAGTGATCGATCCCAGAGGTCTCATCCTTTGCATCAAAGTGAAGTGTTGGGAATGATGAGGTTGAGTTACCAGCGCGTACATTGATCGTGAACGGGAGCGGTGCCTCGGTATCGATCATGATCTTCCTATTAGTGACCGCGCCGAGCCCAACCTGGTTCTTGAAGCGGATCGAGAGGTACTGCACACCATCCTGTAGTAGTTCATCATTGAGTTGCAGTTCTGATACTGGTGGGTCGATCTCTGTTGTTGGGACATTCTCACTTGAAGTTGCGATCTCAAGGAACATGCCGTTCACATCGAATGGAAGATCCCACGTAAAGAGTGCGGTGGTCGATGCATACCACGTATCAGGATCGATGAATGTCTTTGAACTCACAAGAGGTGCGCGCGGTGGGTCGCCAAAAGCGATCGTCGCATCGGTCGGACCTTCGTCGACCGGTACATCTTCTACCGGTGTTTCTGTCGGTGTTGGTGTAGGAGTTGGTGTAGGAGTCTCAGCGGCCGCGGTAAGTGTGTAAGTTGCCTTTGCGCTACCTGAGTACACATCAGTACCGAGTCCATCAGCAGCAAGAACTGACGCGGTTTTAAAATCAACCACAGCATCGCCCTCACCCACTACTTTGAAAGTTACCACAACGAGTGTGGACTGCGCCGTGAAAGGTGTCGGGCTTCCTCCACCGAACTGGATCGTGCCTTGGGTATTAGAGAATGTTGGTTCGGTGGTCCAGAGCGAGAAGACCGACCCGGTCTTCGAAACACTGACCACGCTAAGTTTTGAGGTATCGAAGGTGAGTGTTGCTTCTACTGCGTTAACACTTTTGCCAGCCGGGTTCACACGCATCGTAGAGGTGAAGGTCTGTCCTTTCGAATAGGTACCGGTGGAAGGGGTGACCTGTGTCTCTGCGGCATATGCAACACTGAGTGATCCAAAGAACACCATCAGCACAAAAAGCACTTTGAGTGGTATCGAGACTGTATTGTGCCAAGCTGTGTTCATGAACTAGGTGCGTTTCTTTTTACTGTCTACGTTTTTTACAGTCAGCTTAACCTTCTCTTTTTCATCAGGTCGCAAAAGTGGGAGTACGAGCATCAAAACACCGTTCTTCACCTTTGCTTCTGCTGCGCTAATGTCAACACTTTCAGGGAGAATGATCCTTCTGTAGAAATCACCCCAGACACACTCTTCAGTAAAAAATGCTCCCTCTATCTTGCCTTTAGGAAATATAGTGCGTTCAGGACGCATACGTTTTCCTTCTATAAGGACTATATCGGCGTCACCTTCAATAGAGACATGGATATCAGAAAGTTCGGCACCCGCTGCCTGTGCATACACAACTATCATATCGTCGGTCTGAAACACGTCGACATCAAGTTGCACTATCTTATCGAGCGCTGTTTCTTCCTCGGATGATTGCAATTTATCACCCGAACGGACGCCCCTACCTTTGAGACGCTGTAAAAATGACATACGGTATACCAGCCATTATATGCTATGTCTCTCTAGTTTTTTGTTGAATTACCCACAACCACCCCTTTGATCACGTGATACTATCCTGTCCAGTTGAAGATCATGATCGAGAAATTAAAGAAAATAAGGAGCACGTAAGTGCGACTATATTTTCTTTATGCAGACACCCAGTATATTCGACCTCCAAGGGAGAATATACGCTGGTGTTCTGCCTGGCACAGAATACACGCTACTTATCCTGTCCAGTTGAAGATCATGATCGAGAAATCTGTAAGCGTCACCTTCCCATCATGATTGATGTCAGCGGGAGGGTCAGACGTGCCCCCATCAGTATTCCAATGGAAGAGAAGGATCGAGAAGTCCACCAGGTTGACCTTCCCATCCCTGTTGAGGTCTGAGTTCAGCCCTGTTGCCTTTTGTCCTACACCATAGAATGTGTAGTTGGAGAATTGGGTCGAGACACCCGTGGTTGCATTTGCGGATTTTGCCCTCACCTTCCAAGTATCTTGAGCAAACCCTGTCGTGTCGACCTGGACCGACCACTTACCAGAGCCATCAGAGGTCGCGGTGTACGTTTTCTTGCTCGCACTTGTTTTCTCCTGTTGCGTCTCAATGCTTACGGTACTATTTGAAACTGCGTATCCAGAGAAGGTGAGCGTAGAGCCTGGGTTGACCGGATCAGGTGACACCTTAATGGTCGGCATGATGTGGATGTTAGAGAGGTTGGATGTGCGCGCACCGATCACGCTGAAGGAGGTAGAGAATGTGGAAGACTTCGTACCTGCACCGTCCGTTGCATACACACCGAACGTATATACGCCACGCGCTATCGCATCTATCGTAATGGTGAACTCACCCTGATTCGTTGCTCTAGCTGTCTCTGACACATAGCCATCAACCAGCGCAGTCACCGTACTTCCCGGAAACGCGTAGCCGGTAATAACTACACGTGCATCGCCAGACGGGTAGCGCTGCGCAGTTGATTCAAAACCTCCACCACCATTTGTTGTATCATCTTCTCCGGTATTACTTCCGCCGCCGCCGCCAGAGCCTCCTGAGCCGCTGCCCGAGCCCCCGCCATTTGATGTACCGGAACCTGCACCGGTAGATCCTGGGTTCGTGCCAGTACCGCCGCCGCCGGTACTGTCAGTGGATGAGCCGGTGCCCGGATTACCCGACGGAACATTCCCTACCGTGAAAGTGATCTCATAGTCATCGATATTAAAGTTGCCTTCATCATCAATACAACGTACGTAGTAGGTATAGGTGTTACCAGGTGAAAATCCACTTACATCTTGGGTATGTGTTACGATACCGGTGACATCAAACTCCAACCCCATTGAGTAGAACGGCGTTCCAGACGCTGTGGAATACCTACAGAATGAGAACTCGTTCGTACTAAGGGAAAGCTCAACCCCTTGTGTCGAGAATGGAAGTGTTCCGCTCGGGTTTCCATTGAAGCGATTTGGTGGAACGGTCTCCCTCGTATCTGCTGGCCCAACAGTGACCTGATCAACGATGGCAACAAACGCTTTTGCATAGGCCGCTTCTGCGCCACCGCCTGCTTCAAGATACACCGTGTGTGAACCCACTGTACTCGGGTTCTGCCATCCCGTGTCGACTGTTGTCGAAGCACCAACGGTCGTATTCCCTATCTCTACGCGGATATCAGACCCCGATGTGATGCCTGTGGTGCTATTAAGTGTGATCGCGATCTGGCCAGAAGTGCCGCTCGTAACTGCAATACCGTCATTGGTTGCATCGGCTGTTGCAGTTGCAGACCGGAGTGAGTCAGATACATACAGATCAACATTCAGGTAACTGAACGTTGAGGTCGGTATGTTGAATGCGCCATCTTCGGGGGTAAGTGTGATATATCCACCGGCAGGAATATCGGTATTCACCGTGAACTCTATCGTATGGTTCGAATACTGACTCGGTGCAGAGGTGGTGAGCGTGTCACGTATGGTGGACATATTTCTTGCCTCAGTGAGTTTTTGGAAGACAAAAAGACTCATCATGAGGGTACCGATACACACCACGCCAAGAGCGCATAACCTAAGGGACTGCGTCAGGGGACGCGACTGCATAACCTATATATTGTACCCCGTAGTGAGAGAGAAACAGCTCACTGGTAAGTGGAGAAGCTGAACAGTATATTTGAGCGCAATCAACGCGTTGATGCTAGGATCATTCGGAGCTCTACTACGGGGTGTACCCCGTAGTGAGAGACAAGTACTTCCCTATTCGGGGAGAAGTCGAAATTCAGTATCTAACGGAAGCAAGGCCTCCGTTAGATACGGTAGTTACTTATAGTTTATCTGCTACGCACCTGAATCCGACCGCACCTGAGGCGAGTGACAATTCAGATTTCGCCTGGACTCCATAGAGTCCTCCATCAGACTGACTGCCGTAATAACCACCACGGAGAATGCCGTACTCACCTTCACTGGAAGACCAGAAATAATCATCATGCATGTCTGGATTTGGCGTATCAGGGTGCGTCACGGTAGCGAGTCCATCTCGATCAGCGGTCACCACGTATCCACTTTCAGGAAGTTGTCGATCACCATACTGTCCGTCTTTGACCGTGCCATCTACCCACTCCCATGCGTTACCGATCGCGTCATAGACCCCGTATGGATTCTTGCAAGATGACTCAGCCGAGGAACCGCGCAAACCGCTGCTGTCTGTGTTACATGGTGAATTTTGCCTTGGATCAGGAGTACCGAGCGAGAAGAGGTACCATTCTTCGCTCGTAGGAAGACGATGTCCAGCTCGTGCACACAACTCCTTAGCCTGGTGGAAGCTCACATATGTCCATGGCTGTGAGCCGGCAGCACTTTTTGGGCTACAAGATACTGCATCGATATTGGTGCGAGTACTCAAGACCGTTTTGATGGTGGCTTCGGGACAACTATCACCTGGTGCCGCCTCGAACATGTCGACACAAAGCTTCTTATCAGACGACGTGACAAGTACCATGCCATCTGGACACTCGGGTGTGTTTGCAGTGATCGCCTGTGAGAGGAGTGTGCCACCACGATTCTGAAGCGTATCAGCAGCGTCAATGCCAAAGGTGGTCAATACCACTGCCACAACTACGACTATAGTTCCTTTGATGATCTTAGACCTCATAACACATCATCGACACACCTAAATCCGACGCCGCCTGAATTGAACGAGAGTGCGGTTTTTGCCTGTACACTATAGAGACCCCCGTCTTCCCCACTTGAGAAGAAGCCTCCGCGCAAGACACCATACTCACCGCCCTGGTCTGACCAGAAGTAGTCCCGATAAAACTCGTCTGAAGGTCTGTCCGAGGTCGACTCTGCGATACCTGAACGATCGATTCGCGATACGTAGCCACTTTCTGGCAATGTCTTTCCATCCATTACACCGTCCACAGATACTGCATCAACCCACTCCCATACATTGCCGATCGCGTTATAGACGTCGTTCCCATTTTTGCAGGACGAGTTACTATTACTCGGTAATAGTGAACCACCGTTAATGTTACAGACAGGGGATGAAATACTGTCAGGTGTGCCGGCCGAAAATGTGTACCATTCTTCATTTGACGGGAGTCGTTTCCCGGCACGCGCGCAGAGTTCAAATGCCTGGTGGAACGTGACATAGGTCCAAGGAACACCCCCATCGATCGACTGCGCCACACACGTTGGGTTATCGATGTTTGTAGTGGTATCCAACACACTATTAACAGATGGTCGAGGACATTGATCGCCTGGACTTACTTCGAACATATCGACACAGAGGCGACTATGAGCTGACGTAAGCTCTACCATGCCATCAGGACATGTTTTTTGAGGGACGGCGTTGGTCGCCAATATTCCAAGCGCTGATTGCGAGAATCCATTTGGCGACAGCGTGGCATCAACAGTCACACTCGTAAGCACGATGACACCAAGCGTCACCAAAATCCACCGGAGCCACGAACGCACCCACTTCATACACATGCAGTATACCCCGTAGTGAGAGTTAGACACTTCATTCGTCCGTGGAGAAGTCTAACTATTTTGTTTTAAATAGATCTTAGTGGTGACGTCAAGTATATTGTGGATCTCTACTACGGGGTATACCTGATGTGCTTCTGATTATGTATCCATAGCTAGGTGAGTGGGGACACTACACCTACTTCACGTCGCCTGTAGCGATAGAAGTCGAGTGCATAATTTATAACAATGAGCACCAGGAGGATGAAAAGGATCGATGAGAGTACATAGGTTGAAGTATCTGACATGCCTCCCTGGTCTCTCACGCGCGCTTCAATATCACGCTCACGTTGATCAAGTTCTTGAGAACGTGCGGTGAGTTCCGCAGTGATCGTATTCAGTTCGTTTGGTGGAACAACTGCCATCACTCCAACAGTGTTCGCAAGGTACTGATACGCAGAGTCAGAGAGTGTCTTTGTTTCAGGTTGTACCAGACCACTATCAAAGATAAGGACCAAAGCGGTGATAACCGCAGCTGATCGTAACGTTCGATGATAATAGGTATGAGGTCTCATACGCATCTAATATGTCTATAGTAGCACTTAGAACTCTCTTCAAAACCTACCCTGGGGAAGATCGACACTGCCTAGTGCGCGTCGCCCTACTCATCTGACATACCACGGCGTGATAGAGCTCCCTCGCCTTCAAGATGCTCTGCGCGAACGTGACAGAATATTAGCGCGATAGGTTTTGGCAGAAGTTCTAGTGAATGTCAGGCTACCAAGAATAGGAGCGCTATCAGGAAGAGTGCGGTGACAGTGAGAAGGGTTACCGCAACGATAGAGAGGCGTGTCACTCCCCTGCCGCGACTTCGGTACGATGATCCGCGGCGAGTCGGTACCTGGTATCGCTCGAGAGTGCGCCTAATATGGAGTCGTACACCGAAGTACACAACAACAACAATAAGTACGAGGATGCCAAGGATCGGTAGGATCACATTAAGTGGTAACACCCAGAATGAGATCGTTGAAGCGATCGTGGTGTCGTGCCCGTCCTCGCCATAGATAAGTGCGACTATGCCTTGGTAACGTCCAATAGCAAAATCCTTACTGTCCCAGGTCACATCAAATGCGCGAATACTTCCAGGGAATACACCACCAAGGGTGTCATTGACCACAAGGGTCTCCACCTTCTTTCCGAACATGTTACGGATCTCGAGTGGACCGCGTGGACGAACTAGAACATTACCCCCGTTCTCAACCCGAGTACTGAAGGTGACCTTGGGTGAACTATAGACGAGTTTATCAGTTGAAAATGAACGGATCGATGCAACCTCGTTCGCCTCCCCAGCAATGCGGATCGAGATAATGGTCCCTACCTCGTAACCTACAGCCGCACCAGTAGCACGAAGGCGAGGTGGTGTCATGGTCACGAAGAGACCGGCGAAGTGACTCCCTGGTGTTGCAGTATCAGGCACGCGGATGGTGACCGGAACATCTGCCGCAGCACCAGGCTGAAGCACGATCGGTTCTTCAGATACCTCGATCCATGACGACATCTCGTATCCGGTCTGTTCAGCACCCTCTTCAGCAAAAACAGGTTGGTTGTTCGAGGCAACACCAGTGATATCACGATGGAGGAGGTAATAGGTCTGTTCAGAAGAACTGATGTTGCGAATGGTGAGTGTCTCTTCAAGTATCGCACCAGGCGCCAATCCCTCCTCTATGATGGCAGGTTGTATCTGCACACCAGCAGATTGCTGAGCGTGTACTGTAGATGGAGAAAGCGGAGCGAGTAGAAGGACAGAAAGAAAAGCAAAAACGAACGTTTTAAAAAATGAACGCATGTGCGAATTGATTACTACACTATAGTAACATGAGGCAAATCCTACTCAATCGACATATACACAAAAACCGCTCGTAAGAGCGGTTTTTGTAACGTTTCATCGTCGTTAGAAGGTCGGTGTTGCGATATACGTAAGTGTAGTAGTGTAGTCGTCGCCTGCTTCCTGGAGATCAGTGATCTCAACCTGGTAGCCAACTCGTGTGTACCCTACGTTTGCTGTTGTGCCATCTGCTGGTCCACTGTTCTCGAATACCTGACGTGGTGTGGTCGATGCTGCGACCCACAGGTCAGCTCCGAACTCATCAGTGTTGAGGTCGTCTTCTGAAGTGAGACCCCAGTGACCGTACGTGCTTTCAACGCCTACCTGATTAGATGGTGTTTGCCAACTGCCAGGTGTGTTAAGGTACGTGCCGTCATAGAATCCATCGATGTCTGCACCAGTTGATGACTTCAAGTTATCGCTTTGCTCAACGGTGACCACGAAACCGTGGGTCGCGTTGGTGCTGACACGAAGGTCTTGTGCCATCATCGTGGTTGTGCCTGAGACAAGCGTACCGAATGGTATCGATGTTGCGGTTGATGACGCTGCGGTTGTCGTTGGACTTCCGTTCACTGTTGAGGTTGTTGCAACTCCTTCGATCGTAAAGGTGAACGTTGCATCAATGTTTGCAGTGACAACGACATCATCGATGATCGCTACCATGGCTGTACCTGAATCGTTTGTTGAAACGATCTCTATCTGTCGCGACCCAGCACTTGTTGGGTTGACGATAAAGCTGTTACCGGTTGCGCCTGCTGTGGCATTGTTACCGATCTCAACAACAACTGCAGTACTTGAACCGACGGTTGCTGCACCAAGTGTTGTGGAGCTCGTGGTCAACGTGATCGTTGACGTTGTAGTTGAGACTCCCCATGTATCACCTGAAGGTGATGTGCCCAATGTGATCTCTACTCCACCTACAGTGACGTCAAGGTCGTTGAAGTCGAAGCCTGCCGATGGAAGTGTGAACTCGCCGGCCGTTATTGGGAATGTGATCACGATCGTTTCGCCATCCACTAATCCTGTTGGAGTAGTGAATCCGATCGTGTGGTTTGAATTCACACCCAAGTCGGAATCTGAAAGCGTATCACTCACATACGTGAGGTTTGCGGCGTCTGCCCTATTTTGGAAGGGCGTGATGCCGAGCGTCCAGAGTACGAGTGCCATCACAATGAGCGTCGCGATCGCCCGAAGCGGACGAGCCGCTTCTCTGTGAAGAATGTACATGTACTTCATATTTATAATTTGTAAATAACTCTTACGTGCGCCTGCACGTTCTCGATCCGCGAAAGCGTGTGGAGAAGTGATTTCGCTCGAGCTGTGCATCAAAAACGATGCAGCCGATCTTGCTCAAGTTCCGTCACCCTTGCCTTCTACGGTCGACCTACATACTATTGTACAGACCTTTTAGCGACAGCATACGACATGAGTGTTGATAACTATTCTCAATGTCTTTAAGTTGCATTCGTCTCATACTGTGAAAGAAAAGATGATCAGCATACGGACATAAGGACAGGCTAGCTACAGCTCGTTACGGACATGAGGAATACTTCCCCACGATGTCGTATAGGACGGTGAGCGGTACTGTTCTTTAGAGCGCCACACTTGTCCCATACCCTCAGTACCCAACCTGACCGCCCCCCTCCCATACCGCTGTGAGATCCGGTCGATAGTGTCCATGAGTACTGGTCGTTCCTGTGTGTGTGGGTCGCTGAAAAGTGATCCTGTACTCTGTGCAGATGGCACAATGCCACCAAACGTCACCCCCACCTTCTTATAGCGAACATCAGAACGATACAGTTCTTTAGCTGCCTTGATGACCCGCGAGGTAAGGACCCGCGTATCCGAAGTGGGTTCTGAGAGTGGAGCGTCCGCCCCCACCCCGAATCCTCTCCCCTGAGCAGCTTGATAAAGGACAACGTTCACATGAGCGGTCTGTACCTCGTTGCGCCGCAGCCGCTCTGCGAGATGAGCGACATGATACGAAAGCGCACTCTCAAGTACCGAAAAGGACGTGGTGGCTGTACCAAACGAGCGCGAGCTGGTCATACTTGAACTGAGCCCATGCTCGCCGCTTATCGAGGGAACACCAGAGAGTTCAAAGTAGAGCTGTTCTCCATGGAGTCCGAGGAGCGCCCGGGCCCTACTCGGACCAGCACTCAGTAGATCAGCTATCGTAACGATACCTGCTCTAGTGAGGCGCTCCGAGGTCGCGCGACCCACCCCCCACAGTTCATTGAGCGACGTACTATGATACTTCACCTCTTCTTCTGACATGATGACATGCACACCCTGCTGTGACCCTTTAGCAAACGATGCTGCCAGCTTAGCAAGCGTCTTCGTTCGCGCAATACCGACTGAAACGGGGATACCAACATCGGTCAAGATGCGTTGCCGGAGCACCACACCCACGCTATCACTCTTAGTTTCTGAGACGCTAAAGAACGATTCATCGATCGAGTACACCTCACACTCATCCACTACATCACTGACCACTGACATTACTCTCCCCGATATGTCACGATACAGTGGGAAGTTTGAGGAAAAGACCGCTATTTTGTGCTTGCGTACGTGCTCCCGTATCTGAAACAGCGGTATACCCATGGGTATACCGAGTTCTTTCACCTCTTTTGACCTCGATATCGCACATCCATCGTTTGAGGAGAGTACGAGGACCGGCCTCTTAGCAAGATCTGGTCTAAAGAGTCGTTCACAGGACACGAAGAAATTGTTGCAGTCGACGAGACCGATATATCCACTGCCTTCCTTCATCATACGACGAGTTTTCGAACTACCCCGGTGACCACCCCCCATATCAGGCAGTCATCCTCGCCAGTAATGGAGATCGGCTCATATGTCGGGTTCTCTGAGACAAGCTCAATACGGTTCTTATACTTTTTTAGCCGTTTGACCACAAGTTCTCCGTACACGGAAGCTACTACGATCGCGCCATTCACGGCTTCGCGTGACCGATCCACCACCAGTACATCGCCCGAAAGTATCCCGGTCCCAATAAGCGAATCCCCTTCAACCCGTACAAAAAAGGTACTGACGGGGTGGTCAATAAGGAGTTCATCAATACTGAGCTGCGACTCTATGAGATCATCGCCAGGTGCGGGGAATCCTGCCGCAGGACGCGATGCGTACAGAACCGGACGCACACCTGCTGTGGTATGTGTTTTAGAGGTCTTTTTTTGAGTTTTGGTCGTTTTACCAACGGGTCGCTTTGGCATGGCAACCCTATTATAAACCTACAGCAGATAGTTCCTAGTTTTCGGAATGCGTCTTGGTCCAAACCCTCACTAATTTCGGCAACGAGCAGAAAATCAATGATTTGGAGTGACATTTTGGGGGATGATTATTAAATGCCTGAGAGGGTTGGGATTGTGTATACTTAACCGATCAAGACAAAAATATTTTTCACGTGTGCATTTATATACACGTTAGTGTACTCCTTCTTTATTTTCTTCATGTCTTGTCAGTATTTCACCTGTTTCTATTTTGCTCCCCCAACGAGTTATGTGGGTTATGAAGCGATTGGCAGGTACACCTCTACTTCCGTAGCTCACCTAATCTTCTATGTGGTGGTCAGTATGCCGATCTTAGGTTTTACATCACTACTTATGAGACCATTGCAGAAATACCAAAAGCTATTAATTGGTTTAACAGTTCTCTCTTTGATAGTCATGCACGCAGTATTCTTAGTGCATATGGATGGTAAGCTCAGCGTGCCGTCTGTGCCAGATTTTCCATTATGATCATTTGTGGATGACGCCATTAGTTTGAATCCGATACAGTTTTGTTCTAATACTTATCAACGAGTTCACATACTCATCACTTAAGTAATGAGTATGCCGGTAGTAAGTGCCATATGGATGCGGAACACCAGGAGCATCACCGCAACAAGTCCGACCGCGTACGCCACCTGCAGAGGGTGCTGCCGTCGCCACTCTACCACCACTGAAAAGGCGAGCATAAAGGCGACCACGCTTGAGAGTATCAAATAGGATACTGAGATGACCGTATGCGGAGAGGTAACAAGTCGAGCAAGGAAGTTCATCATCTTCGTGATCGGTGAGAGCGGTTCAGTTGATACGATCTGGTCAGGCCTCAGTGAACCGATATATGGACTTGCAGTGGTCGCCATCGGCGATACCAACGCGACCACACCGTGCTCAACCACCACCTCCTCAGGATGTGCTTCCGGCGCCGGTTCATTCTGGATCGTCATCAGTGACTCCTCTCTGTCAGTCTCATCTATATCCTGCAACTGCTCCCTGTCTTCGTCTACCTCTAGAGTAGGCGTTTCAGTGACCATAGGTGACGGTTCTATGGAAGTGAGTGGAGCGGTGTCTATGGGCACAGGCTCTGCGACCGACGCAGGTACTGGTGGCTGAGTGCTGACCTCGGGAGCGGTCTGCTCTGGAGTACTATCGTTTGCCGCAAGGACAACCGGTGTGGTTCTGAGTGCTGGTGTCTCGACCACATCGTTCGCTATACGCTCTGTGAGTAGATCTGGAGGTAATGGTGCACCAAAGAGTTGGACCACAAACACGGTCGGGGTGCCTTTGTAGGTCCCTTTTGCGGTTCCGATCCCTATCTCAGTGTAGTGATTATTAAGAATGTTCGCACGGTGGCCCGGCGAATCCATCCAGGCATTGACCACATCCTCGGAATCAGAGAAATGTACGGCAAGGTTCTCACCTGCGTACGCATACTGATACCCCACTTTCTTAAACCAGTACCATGGTGTCACTCCTTCAGGGCTATCATGCGAGAAATATCCTTCCTGAGCCATATCTTCTGCCTTCTGACGAGCTGCCTCATCAAGGAGCGGGCTTCGCGTGAGATCCGGGAGCTCGTTGTCGCTTCGACTCACGTTTGTAAGATCGACGAGTGCTGCAGGAAGGATGCTTGATGCGAACCAATCAGAGGAAATGAGGAGGATAGACTGAAGGTTGGCGATCGTGAACGTGAGGACGATGAGCACGAGCATGATCCCCGCCGCTGTATTCTCAAGCGAGGTTGGCCGGTAGCCATTTTTTTCTGACGGCACCAAAAACCGATGAAGCCAGTCCATCATCAACTCTAGTATACCTGCAAGTGGTCTATACCTCTACACGAGTGTGTGAAATCAACATAAACATCACTGAGCGCACTATGATATATCATAGTGAAAAAACATCCCCAAGGATAACCCTTGGGGATGTTTCGAACAACCAACAGGACGGACCTGTTTATTCTCCACTCTGTGAGGTGGAAGCCGTTTGGTCTCGAGGGTCGACAAGTCTTCCGTAGACCACCAAGTTGTGGCTGTAGCGGAGTGAACCATGGTCATACGTACCCGAGCACGTGATCAGCCGAATACCGGCGTATCCGATCGGTCCATAGACCAGGTCGGTAGGAAAATCGCTCTGTGGGTAGCGTTCGAGCTTCTCAACAACAAATATCGGCTTCGAGCCATCTGCACGCCCGATCTGGAATTCATCTCCAGGTTCAAGTTGACCAAGGTGGTAAAAGACCGCTGCGCCCTGGTACGAGTCGACATGGCCAAGCACGATCGAAGGGCCGAGTTCACCAGGCGTTGGGCTCCCATCGTACCACCCCACCGTATCGTACGCCTTTGGAATACCGACGGTCTTATCAGCATTAAGAGAGAGAGGTGCCTCAAACGGAACGTCAAGGTTGATTTTCGGGATGACGAGCCGCATCGGTTCTGAAGGCTTCAAAAGATAGCGGTCGTCCTTAGTGGCACTCTCAATGCTGTCAGCTGGCAACTCGCTGGGTGCCAGAACAACATTATGTTTGCCAGGTATGGTAAGCAAAACGAGTGCTGCGAGTACAATAAGCGCGAAAACAGCATACGCCGCCACAAACCTGTGGCGGCGATATGCGTTCTTTAGTTGTTGGATCAAACGATCCATGAGATTAATTGCGGCGTCCTACGCCGATAAGCGCAAGGAGCATTCCGAGAAGCGGCATTGCGAGTGGAAGCGCAGTCGCACCTGCAGCGCCACCCATACCAGTGTTAGGTGCACCAACTGGAGCTACTGCTCCCTTTACCTCAGGAGCGACATCGGTATCACCGAGGACCTCGCCTTCAGGATCGTTGTCAGAAGTACCGCCTCCAAGTGAGATGCGGATACCGTTACCGCCTCCACCGCAGTTCACGGTACAGCCAGTTTGTGGAATGACGTGGTTACCGAAGTCGTACGAGCCGTATGCGTTCACATTCACCGCTGCGTGTGCAGTTGGGATGATGTACGCAAGGATAGTGTCGAAGAGACCAAGCGTCTGCTCTTCAGCAGGGACAGTCACGATGTGTTGGAAGTCATCTGGGTAGTTCTCCGCCCAACCAGACTGCACGTCCTCAGTGATGGTCCAGGTACCGCGAGGTACATAGAAGCGGTAATTTCCATCTGCATCCGTGGTGGTTGAGTAGTTCTTCTCACCATCAGTGATGCGTACGGTCCACCCTTCGAGGAAACCTTCCTCCTCATCGATCGCATCGTTCTCGTTGCCATCATTCCATACGCGGCCGTAGATCTCGAAGAGTTCCTGATCGTTGGTGTACACACAGGTGACCGTCTCACCGTCGCGGAGCTCAATAGCTGACGCGCTGATGTCGGTGTGGGTCTCGTCGGTCGATGTACAACTTACGCTATCAAGTGACCAACCGAGTGGGAGACTGTCTTCAGAGATGCTGTACGTATGTCCTGCCGTAAGATCGCCACTATCGTACTCGAGTCCAGATGAGAGTTGTGCTGCAAGAGTAGCTTGGGTGTCAGTGTCAGTAAGCGTAAAGTCGAAGAGCGTGCTGGTATCGCTACCATCAGTCACCTCCTTACGAATGACGATATTCTCATCGTTTCCGTTTGAATCGCGAGGTGTATAGGTGTTAGTGAACGTACAGGAGACCGAGCCATCAAGTGGAAGGTCGATCACCACATTATCACTATTCGTGGTGATGTGTCCCTCAGAGACTCCTGAACATACGATACCTACCGTCTGACCGAGATTCCAGCGATCGTGTGAGAACGCATCAAGCTCGGTGATGGTATAGGTACCTGGCTCAAGATCACCGTTGCCGATCTGTTCTGGGGTGCTACTTCCTGAAAGGAGGAAGTTGTAGTCGTAGGTCGTACTACCAGTAAGTGATACATCGAAGCTAAAGGCAAGGTCGTTATTCGCACCCTCTCCTTCTACCACCTTATCGATAGTGATCGTGCCTGTTGGTGTTTCAGAATTGTCATCACCATCGCTACAGCCAGTGTCGTTTGGATAGTCGATCTGACCATCGCCATCGTTATCGATACCATCTGAACATGCTGGAAGCTGGGTGTTGGTGATCGTACAGCTATATGATGCGCCAAGCTCAACATCAAATGAACACTGGTCGTAACTGACAGAGTAGCCAGGGACGGACACCTCAGTGATATCCATAGCGCCAGCAGAGGTAACGATCACTTCGTTTGAACCATCTTGTTCAAACTGGGTTGTATCGGCGCCGTTGAGTTCAAATGAGAAGTCAGAGACGGTCTTGGTACCCCCAAAGTCCTGGACGAGTACCTTATTCACCGTAATGACAGCCTCCGTTGGAGGAATATCGTTGTTGGTGACGGTACAGGTCTTTTCCTCACCTACACCAATGGTTCCTGAACAGTCAGCCGAGTAGGTTACGTTGTAACCAGCATGATCACCTTCTGTAACAGAATACTGTCCTGCGTCAAGGGTAACGGTGACACCGGTATCACTACCTGCAAAGGAAGCATTGCTTACGTTAGTGCCCGAGACGTTCATAGTGAAGTCCGCTGGAGTCTTGGTACCTACGTTGTAGGTATTGTCATTCTCTACTACCTTGATCACCGTGAGTTGTGGTGCAATGTCGTCGTTCGTGATCGTACACGTTGCTGACTCACCTTCGCCAAGTGTGACTGTTCCGTCTTCCGCACAGTCACCGCCCCATACGCTCGGTGTATAGCCCTCGGTATTTGTTTCAGTGAGCGTAAAGAGTGTTGGAGTGACCGCATCGAACATCGACGCCACTCCACTGAAGATCTCAGTGACACTGTTCACGAAATACTGGAAGGTACCTGGTGTTGCAGTACCACCGTTGTCGTTGATGACGGTCTTTTCTACTGTGATAGATGCTTTTGCAGGTGGTACGTAGGTGTTAGTGATCGTACAGGTTGCGATGTCGCCGTTTTGGAGCGTGATCGTAGAACCGAGTACTGGTGCATCAGTGTTGACCACACAACTCCACTCACTTGGTGAGTAGCGATCTGGACCGGTCGACTCAGAGAGTGTGTACTGCCCAGGCGTTACTACTGCTGCGGTCACATCGCCACTACCCGTGGTGCCGGAAATGTTTGTTGGTCCACTTGCTGAAAGTGTCCAGTCAGTTACTACCGCAGTGCCACCTGCTCCATTATCAACCTCTTTAACGAGAGTGAGTGTTGCAGTTGGGGGTACGTAGGTATTCGTAACAGTACATACCTTCTGCTCGAGCGCAGCTACTGTACCGGTACAATCTGCAGAGTACGATACAGCGTATTCAGGATCGGTCTGCTCAGTTACGGTATATGCTGTCGTGCCGTTATTCGGAGTATCGATGGTCACGAAGGTGCCAGCCTCATCACCCGCAAACTGTGCAGGATTAGCGGTGCTGCTTGCATTCACATTCAAGGTGAAGTCAGACGCTGACTTACTACCACCTACCACATGCTTCACCACAATGAGATTGCCAGGGAAATTCACCGCTGAGGCGCTGAGTGCCATATCCTGGTTTCCACCCTTACCATCAATAGAAATCAGTCGGGTGTGGTAAGGAGACCCAGAGATGGTCACTGCAGACTCACCTGGGTAGTCAGCACTTGATGAGATGTGACCGCCCCATGAGAGTACTGCCTGCGTACTTGCTGGAGTGAAGGTGACGGTGACACGCGCTTCCTGACTATTCGAGAGATTTGGATTTGTGGTGTATGAAACTGAATTGATGGTACCGCCCCACATCTTCATGTACTGGGTGCCCTCAGAGCCAACAAGAGTGTTAAAGCTATCGAGAACATCTGCTGCGCCATAGCCATTGATACTTCCTGTGTAGTTTGGTGGAGGCACAGGATAGGTACTGCTTGGGGCACCAGAACAAGAGGCGACGTTGCTACAAGGATCAACTGTCTCGCCAATACGATCGTTCGAAGTAATGTAGTCGATCGCAAATTTTGAGGTCTGACCCTGAGACTTTATGACATCGAAACCAATGATGAGTGTGCTCTGCTGATTGGCAGTAAGTCCGCTCACTACCATCTGATAAGGGATTGATTCACCCTCAGTGTAGTGACCTTTCTGTTCATTAACGGCACCCGATACCCAAGTGACTGGATCGATAACAGCGCTATTGACGCCACCGTTTTGAGCTTGACTGAGATCAGCACTCGGTCCGGCAGCAGCAACAGCTGTTGAGACAAGGCTCGCAAACGGTGCAAGGACCATGCTAAAACCGAGGAAGAAAGCACTCATTTTGTGTGCAAACCCTCGTGTGTAAATAAATGACATCATAATCGTAATTCCCACTTAGTAACTTTTTATAATCTTTCCACCAAAAGACCTAATATTCATACACACCCGAAAGCCAAGCATACGCTTAGCGCTCAGTTGTCATATATTATGACGGCAAAGCTCCCCTTTGCCTACAGCTAATCGCTAGTATATAGCGCTATTTGACATATTGTCAATATACTTGTATTGGTCGGAAACATGGTAAGAAATTGGGTACTATAACGTATAGTGTATACAGAACATACTCTCTTGAGTGTGGGATTTAAAAGTCACGTATTTGAACAACTTTTAACTATGAAAAACTCGATCCGCACTGGCGTCATTGCCTGTGCACTCGTAGCACTGGTGATGATGCCAGGTGCTGCACACGCTGCGACCAACGACACTGCGTCGAAGATCGCAGAATTACTCAAACAGATCATGGCGCTCCAAGAGCAGCTCGCAAAGCTCAAGGGTGAGGTCAGGGACGCTATCCAAGATGGTCTCCGTGAAGGTATGGAGAACGATGACGTCCGCGAGATCCAGGAGCTTCTCGCAAGCGACCCGTCCATTTATCCGTTTGGGCGTGCAACCGGCTACTTCGGTCCACTTACTAGAGAGGCGGTCAAGCGCTTCCAGGAGCGAGCCGGAATCGGTGCAACAGGTATTGTCGACAGTGAGACCCATGATCTTATGGAGGAAATGCTCAAAGATCGCTTTAATGGCCATGTGCCACCAGGCCTTCTGAGGGCACCAGGCATCTTCAAAAAGTACCAAGAGCGCCTAATGGAAGGTAAATGCTTCTCTTCAGGGAAAGGAAGCGGTACTGGGCCATTCTGTAAGATAAAGAAGGATGATGATGATGATGATGACGATGATGACTCGGATGATGACGACGATTCAGATACTGATGGTGTAGATTCAATCCGTGTATACTTTGAAGATGGTGACTCGGACGTAAAGATCAAATACGAGAACGGGGACACAGAGAACTTCACTATAGAGAACGAAACTGATGAGGAGGATGTTATCGACGAGATCGTCGACCGCACTGATCTAACAGAAGAACAAGTGCGTAAGGTGATTGATTTCAAGGATAGCAACTGGGGTGATCCACTCGATAAGATTGAGACCACCATCGGTGAAGACTATTCAACCTCCTCGATCAGATATGAAAATGGTGATAAAGAAACGATCGTCCTAGATGAGACTGATAAGGACGACATCGTGAGCGACCTTGCTCAAGAACTCGGCCTCTCAGAAAGCGAGATCGAGGATGTCATTGAGTGGGAGTACGACTTCGATACCGACCTAAAGAGCATTAAGGTTGAATTCGTAGACGGTGACGCTGACATTACCATCAAGTATGACAACGGTACGACCGTTCATAAAACGTATGCAAATGAGGATGATGAAGACGATGTGATCTCTCGTCTTGCTGATGACCTCGATGTAGATGAGGTTGTGATAGAGAGCGTTATTGAGTTTATCTAAGACATACCGCTAAATATACAAAAAACCGCTTTACAAAGCGGTTTTTTGTATATTACTGCAACTGGACCCTCTAGTTGCAGAAACAGTTTAAAAAGCGTACTGTACAAGGAGGGATTATCAAGGAAATTAAGCCGTTTTACCATGAAAAAGACACTATTTGTGGGTGTCGCAGCGCTTGCATTCATGCTACTTCCAGGAGGCAGTGCTGACGCAGCAACCTACTACTATCCAAACTACTACTCGACCAGCTACACGGTAAGTCACCAGGCACAGATCCAGGCACTCATGGAGCAGGTCAAGCAACTTCAGGCGATCCTTACGAAGTTGCAGCAAGAACAAGCGCGAGTCAGACTTGAGCAGCCCTGCTATATCTCAGGCAACGTACAGTACTGCATACAAGACCAGTACCGACACGGATACCAGAACACCCGCGACGAGGCGACCGCTATCTACGTGGAGTACCGCAATAATGCTGCGTACGTAGATATTGAGTATCGTGATCGCCGTGATGAAAGCTTCGTGATCGCCGCAGACAATGACAATGAAGTGATCAACTACTTGCTCACCCTCACCCACCTTTCCCTTCAGAACATTCTTGATGTCATTGAGTTTGATGGAGATCATTACGACTCACACCATTATAGTGACCATCACCACGACAACGATGTCCGTGATATCGACGTCTACATTGACCGGGATGACAATGAGTCAAAGGCTATCGTACGGTACGACAGTGGCGACACCGAGACCTTCTACTACACCACTGATAGCAAGAGCCGCATCGTCGATAAGCTCGCTAACGATCTCGATATTGACGACAGTGACGTAGAAGATCTGGTTGACTGGCACTACAGCAACTTCTCCGATACTTCGCTCGACGATATTACGGAGATTCGCATCGATATCTCTGGCGGCAAGGCATATGTTAAGGTCGAGTACGATGACGGCGACACTGATCGCTATACGTACAACACCACCAACAAATCAACGATCATAAGCCGACTCGCAGATGACCTCGATGTTGATCGGGATGACCTGGAGAATTTCATCGAGTGGGATTAACATCTATTCACAGACCAGAAAACGCCCCGGCATCCGGCCGGGGCGTTTTTTGTTCCCCTACCCAACATACATTCCCAAACTCTATTTGACCGGTGATATTCCTTTTCAACATGTTCCTTGTGCGTACTTATTTTATGCGACCGCATAAAATAAGTACGCACAAGGAACGAATCATGTGTAGCTCCAAATTCGAACTAATATCTTTTTAGAGGAAATGAGGTCTGGGATGTGTTACTCATTGAACACTACCGGTATCTCCACCGCATCATCATTCTCACTGATGCCTGAGGGATTATCTTTCCTCAGTATCACCGCGCCACGCATATAGGGCGTCCCCGCAGGAACTGAATATGAAACAGACGCAGTGAATGGCACAAAATCAGTGGTCATCCAGTCGCCATTCGCGCTCGCAAACCCTTCCCCGATGATCCTCCCATCCCAGTCCACTACCGAAATGGGAAAAGATGCCTCAAAGAACCAGCTACCGCGCGCTTCACCCGTCACCGTGACGGGTGAAGCAATCGTGCTTCCCTCCATAGGAGAAGTCACTCGTATCAGGTCTCGGTGGGTGACACTCGAACCCTCTGTGTCGGTAGGTGTACCGACGGTTCCAAATGCATCGCCGTACACAGGTATCTCAATTCGCCGTGGGATGTGAGGCGTCACGGCCATCGCCTCGTTCGCTTCACGATCGAGATATTCGATGACTGCGGCTGTCGAAGAGCCAACACGGTCAAACGAAAGCTTGGTAACCTCTACACGGTCGCCAATGAGGAGTGAGTCCTTATGTATCGGCACGCCGTTCTCTGGCACAAAGAGACCGACATAGACGAACGATCCTGTACCTCCGTAGTTCACGACAAATGGGATGAGCGACACATCGCTCCGTGTGTCCGACACAGCTCGATCAATGAATGCCTCAGCGAATCCTTGCATCACCTGACCATTCTCAGAGAGTGTCGTCATGAGGTGTGAGAATGAATCATCGGTCATATTGAGGGTAGCGGTCTCACCGTGCATGTCTGGCAGGAGGAGCTGAAGTTTCTTGAGTTCAGAGAAATTGATGCGCTCCTTTACCTCATTTTTCACATTATCCATACTCGGGAGCGAATTCATGCTTGGAAATTCGAACGTTCCCATATCACAGACCTGACCACCCCATTTCCATGCACCGCCGTCTTGCCAACACACGATCTGGGGTACGATGAAATACCGTGCCACAACGTAGATGAGCGCGATGAGGATGAGATTGATGAGAAGTCGTTTCATATTGAGCAGTCGCTACTCAGTAGGATATACTGTAGGCGTATGAATTACATTCGCTATATCCTCATTCTAGCACTCTTTATACTTCCGGGAGTCAGTAACGCAGCGCCGGTCGAACAAAAGAACCCTATCTTCCCCTACCGAGAGCTCGAAAGCCGCTTCGCCTCTACTGCAAATGAGAATACCGGGGTGTTTGGTATCACGTTTACCTTAAACGCGACCGGTGAGGATGTATACTTGCGCACCGGTACTGAGCGAGTGGGCGATCTGCTCGACATCATGGGTAAAGGTATTGAGTACGGCATCTACAATGGTGACAACGTACGCGTCGGAAATGGCACTGCGCTCGGTATGATAACAAGTGCACTCACTCCGACAAACGGCTACTACGTCATTAAGGCAAACACGAGCTCAACATTCACTCTGTTGGTCGCCTATGTTGCTCCGAAGAGCACACGCATGACCGATGAGGGGTACCACCTCAAACTCGAGGGATTCCGCTACAGTCTCCGCTCGCCAGGAAACCAATCGATCCTCGAATCTGCGGGACTCAAAGCATGGAAGACCAAAGAGCTCACCTTAAAGACAGAGTAGCGAAATACAAAAAAGCCCCTTACGGGGCTTTTTTATTTCAAACCTCTCTTACCAAAGAGGTATCCACTTGTCTTCAATAACATCAACCATGATCGAGCCGGTGTTATCACCGTAGCTACTGTCGTAGATGGTGAAACTCACCGGTGCGCCTGTTCCAGTGTAGTTACGTGAGTAATTATGTCCCTCACTGAAACTTCCCCAATCAACACAGCTACCGTCCACCTGCACGTCGAGACCGCACTCAGACGCATAGTACCCCTCTCCTTTCACCCAACCAGCTGTCTCGCCAAGGTCTGGGTATACTTCGGTCAAACCTGGACCTGGGTAGTGCGCAGCGTCACGACTTGCCCACTCTGCGTCAGCAATACCGTAGTCACCCCAGTTCGCGAACCGATACGTACCGGACGCCTCCAAGAAGTAGTCGGTATCAAGCGCAAGATCATTCACACTCGATACAACACCACCTGTTCCAGGTACTTCGACGGTCTCTACATAGGTAGGACCAATGTGCCAGCGCCCTTCATGCCATGCCTCAAGATCGCCCTTGGTAAGACCATGTTTCCAGTGACCCTCCATAGCGTCACCAGTTGCTGCGGTGATCGCGTCGAGGATCTGTCTTCCGGTGCAGCCGTACGTGTACTCGAGTCCTTCTGCTTCGAGCATTGCAAGGAATTTCTTGTCACCCTTACCTGATGACTCCCATCCAATGTAACCATCAGGGTTATTCGAGTCGATCCAACGATATCGTCCATTCGCATCACCCCAGTTATCGAAGAGATCGACATCATCGAGGTTGCCATCTCCCGGAGTTGGGCCGTCTGGACACTTATCCATACTATCGAGGACACCGTCGCCATCAGGATCGTGGTCGATCATCGTTGCTACGCCGCTCGAAGTGTGCCACGTACCCTCTCGCGAACCGCCGTTGTAATTGTCGTCCCAGTCACCGGACATAGTGCCATCACCCGCGATGGTACCGGTCATGTGCATGGTCGTCCCTACTGCACCCACTGTGTAATCCATGGTCATCGAGATGGTATCTCCATCTACGACACCACTGGTTATGGTCCAAGCAAACGAATACGGAGGATTGCCTGCAAGATACCCACCGCTTCCGGTCAGGTTGCCTGACCCGTCCTGTGTGAGCATCATGTCATGCGGATAACTACCACCATACTCGAACACTACCACCCACGAACCGGTCGTGTCCCAATCAGGTACTGCGGCGTCCGCATGTACCATAGGTATCATGACCATCGCAAGCATAAGAACGAGCGAATAGATCTTTTTCATATTCCATTATTACCCTGCTAACAAAAATAGCGTACACCTAAAACGCTTTTTTGCGCTTGTGTATAACTCTGAAGTTATACACATACAAAAATCGCCTGCAATTGCAGGCGATTTTTGTGGTTCCTTACTTAATACGCCACACGTTTTATGGATTGTCCCAGAACTTGAGGTCTGCGTACATCTGTGAATCCTTCGGTGTTGCCTTCCCTGGTGTCGCGTTGATGATAATGGTGTCACCAGAATTGTTGTAGGCATCGAGCTCACCCATAAGCGTATTCATCGCACTCTTATCGCCATCTTTGTAGGCTTGATCAGCATCTGCGATCAAGTCTTTGATCGCCTGAGCACACCCGAACGCTGCGCAGTTGAGCTTCGCCGCCATGAGCTGCTGGAGGAGTTGCATGCGCGCTTTATCTGTAGCGTCTCGCTGCGCCGCCTTACCCTTTCCGACACTCTTCTTGGCGATATTCGAGTAGAACGCACCGAAGAGCTCGCTCGCGCCACTTGAGAGCACGTTGGTGATGGTTCCCTTATGGGTTGCGTTTGTAGCGGCTCCAATAAAGCCGACGTACTGCTGCATGCTTGTAAGAGCGAAGATCTGTGATGTGTACGCGGTGTGCGTCTGCCAGAAGCCCTGGGTGCGTGTTGGACCGAGCTTGTTGTTGTGGAAGGTACACTCTACGGTCTGCCCGAGTGACAGCTCAAGTGATACCCCGGTCGCACTCAGTGTGGCAGGTACTGTTTGTTGCGTATCGGTATCCACACAGCTCACACTTCCGAGTTCCCAGTAGTCCATCGGGGTCTCATTCACCGTGTAGGTCATGTTCGCTCCGAGATCGTCGAAGGTCTTTGATTGTGGCTGATCGATGTCACCACCTTCGCCGATACCCTGGACGCCCTCATCGTCATCGAGGAGGAAGTTGCTGCTGAAGTTGGTCGAGAAGGTAAAGTCCTTGAGGTCATTTGGTGCAGCATCCTTAGTGATGATGAGTGTTGCTGGCTGGTCATCGTTCTTGATGGTACAGGTCACTTCCTCACCTTCGTCCAAGGTAACGTTGCCGCCAAGTACGTCGGGACACTTTGCACTATCCCCCACTCCGTCACCGATAGAAACAAAGTCGTAACCATCGAGAAGTGTTTCATCGAGTGCAAACGGTGTATTTGCATCGACTTCATTCGCCGCACCAGAGAGCACACCATTGCCGCCAACCGTGAGATTGAAGTCGTCAGGAAGCGCAGTGCCCCCGTTATCATTCACTACATCTTTGATAAGCGTGATCTTTGCTGGAAGCGCGGTATTCGTGATGGTGCAAACTGCTTCTTCAGCGAGGGCAAGCGAGATCGAAGCACCGTTTTGTGTGCCGTCACCAGTACAGACCCAGTCTGATGCGCTGTAACCATCTGTGCCAGCATCACCGAGTTCTGAGAGGTCATAGGTGCCAGCCTTGAAGCCGGCGCCCGAGACCACATCAATGTCACCTACTGCACCCTTACCGCTTAAAGTACCAGCAGAGCCACCATCTGCAGTGAGCGTCCAATCTGATTCGACATTGTTTCCGTTGTAGCTGTTAACCACTACCTTATTGAGGGTGAGCTTTGGTGCAATGTCGTTGTTGGTGATGGTACAGGTTGCTTCTTCGTTGATACCAAGGGTGATAGAAGCGCCGTTTTGTGTGCCGTCACCAGTACAGACCCAATTAGAGGCACTGTATCCAGCTGGGCCGCTCTCAGAGAGTGCGAAGGTGTCTGCGAGGAGACCAGAGCCAGAATCCACTGGTGACGTGCCGGAGAGGTCATTTGAATTTGTTCCGTCTGCAGAGAGCGTGAAGTCGGCGACGGTAGCGGTACCGCCGTTGTCATTAGTGACGACCTTGCGGAGGTGAAGCTTTGGTGCGATATCATCGTTCGTAATAGTACACGTTGCTTCCTCTGCAAGTCCGAGGGTGATGGAAGCGCCGTTTTGTGTACCGCCGACACAGACCCAGTCTGATCCAGAGTATCCTGATGGACCACTCTCAGAGAGTGCAAAGGTGTCAGCTTTGAGTCCTGCACCAGAGTCGACTGGCGTTGCACCAGA
>JAYQPD010000004.1:0-46717 GCA_038145135.1 bacterium
CTGCGCAGCAAGAAAAGTGGCGACAAGGTATACCGGCTTCTGTAAGAAGTTTCGTTTAAATATTGTGCTGGGAGCACATTGGAAAACGAAAAACGACCTTGCCTGCCATCTTTTCTGCGCAGCAAGAAAAGTGGCGACAAGGTGTACTGCTCCTGTAAGGAGTTGAGTTAATATGCTGGGAGCATATTAAAAACGAAAAACGACCTTGCCTGATATTTCTTGAGGAACGAAAAGAAATATCGACAAGGCTGAAATGCGGAGCATTTCAGAAGGTTGTCGACAGATTCGACCAAAGGGAGAATATGTCAAACAACCTGAACAGAATCCGTAAGCAAGCTTCCTGAAACTTCATTCGCATGTTGTGTAAATATATTTCCACACATACTCACTCGTTTCAGTAGGATTTACTGCTTCTGTAAGCAGAGCTTGCTGAAACGGCGCTCGCACTTTATAGAAAAGTGAACTTTTCTATAAGAGCTCTCTTGTTTCAGAAAGAAGGTTTCGTTTAAATATTGTGCTGGGAGCATATTAAAAACGAAAAACGACCTTACCTGATATTTCAAACATATCACGCAACAAAGTTGGCTGAACCTTTCTTGTACTATACCCATATCTTTCATACTACTTACACTACCTCTTGCTATACTTACCTATATAGATCGTATGAAGTGGCACTCACTTTTCTTTGCGCTGTGCTTTCTGGTGTTTTTGTTGCCGCATACAAGCGAAGCTGCGACTCTGTACATGGATCCGACCGAGACCCATGCCTACCGTGCGGATACGTTCAGCGTTGAGGTGCGTGTCGATACCGATGAGGATGAGTGTATCAATGCGGCTGATGCGGTCATTACCTATGACCCTTCCATAGCCGCCGCTGATGTGTCGCTTGGAGATTCGATCTTCACGCTCTGGGTAGAACGTCCGACGATAGATCAAGAGAAACACACGATAACGTTTGCTGGAGGTATTCCAAATGGTTACTGTGGTCGTATACCAGGCGATCCTCGTCTTACGAATGTGATCGCGAAGATCATCTTTAGGGTACCTGGATTCTCTGTTGGTTCTGGAAGTACGAACGGTATCGCAAATATCTCTTTCGATCCACAGACCCACGTATACCTCAATAGTGGTGATGGGAGTATGGCGCCACTACGGACCTTCGGCACTACAGTGCATGTCGATCAGAAGGCAGGAAGTTCCATAAGCGATGAGTGGCGTACCGAGGTATCTAACGACGATGCGCCGCCAAGTCCATTCTCGATCGAACTCGTCCAAAACGACTCCGTCTTCAGCGGTAGACACTATATAGTCTTTTCAACGACCGATAAGCAATCTGGTCTCGATCACTACGAAGTGTTCGAAGAGCCACTTGATGAGATATCGCTCTTTAGATGGGGCGAGCCTGATGCCGTTTGGGAGCGTGCAGAAAGTCCGTACGTACTGAACGACCAACGGTTACGGAGTGTCATTCGGGTGAAGGCGATCGATAAAGCGGGCAATGAACAGATCGCGATCTACGCTCCAGAAGAGGCAGCTCGCGTCATAGATCCACTCACCGCAGTGCTCGCACTATCAATCGGCGTGCTCGTTCTTGTACTTATTGTGGTCTTCGGGCTCTTTATGAGACGCCGATTCATTACTCGTCACACACATGAAGAAGATCATGTTGAATCTGAATAGCTACATTCAGCACACCTTGCTGAGTCGATGTATTGTTCTCTGTGTAGTGCTGAGTGGTGTGTTCCTGTATGCACAAGCTGCGTCTGCGGCAACACTCTCACTCACTCCACCGACCGGTGTGTATTCTGTGGGAGGCACGTTCTCAGCGCGTGTCGTTGTGAATACTGGAGGAAAGCCGATCAATGCTGCTGAAGGTGAACTGACCTACAATCCAAAAGAACTCCAAGTGGTTGGTGTCTCGAAAGGTGGATCCATCTTCAGTCTCTGGACCATTGAACCAAAATATTCTGGAGGGAAGATCTCCTTTGGTGGCGGATCTCCCTCCGGATATACCGGTTCGAATGGAACTGTGGTATCTATCACGTTTCGCGCGCTCGGAGCAGGTACCCCTAAGGTGAACTTCACCTCAGGATCAGTGCTTGCCGCTGATGGGCAGGGAACGAACGTTCTCTCCTCGATGCAAGGAGGTACGTATACTGTAAATGCAGCAACAGCAGTACCTGAACCAGAATACATAGCGCCGGCAAATACACCGGGCATGCCTGATATTACTTCTTCAACGCATCCCGATCCTGACGCGTGGTACACCAACACGACCGCAAAACTCTCGTGGGGGTTGCCGTCTGGAGTGACCGCAGTTCGCATGCTCCTTGATGAGAGTCGTGGCACCATACCGACAAATGTCTATGAACCACCGATCCGAGAGAAAGAACTCACAGAACTCGAGGGTGTTTCGTACTTCCATCTTCAGTTCAAGAATGCTGATGGTTGGGGCAAGGTTGCTCACTATCGCCTCGCTGTTGATGCTGTGCGCCCAGAGTCCTTTGATATCACGCTCGAATCAGGTGATGAAACCAACCCGAAGCAGCGTCTTATATTCAACGCGAAAGATGCCGGCTCCGGAGTGGCGTACTACATGGTGCAGATCGACGGCGGTGAACGTGCCAAATGGGTAGATGAACAGAAGGATGGTGTCTACGAACTTCCACTCCTTGATCCAGGTGATCACACGGTGGTTGTTGAGGCGATCGATCATGCGGGCAACGGACTCGTCGCATCGATCAGCTTTACGGTAGAAGCGTTCGAAGCGCCCGTATTCACTGACTACCCAAGTGAGATCAGTGAGCGCATCATTCCAGTCGTGAAAGGAACTACGCGGCCGCGTGCGCATGTGTTTGTGTCGCTCCATAAGCGCGGAGCTGGAGAAGACGAGGTTATGGCCATTGAGCGGGAGGTGACGGCAAACGATAACGGAGAGTTCACCTTCGTTGCAGATGGCCGCCTCGCCATTGGGTCCTATGAGGTAACGGCACGTGCAGTTGATGAACAAGGTGCGCAGAGCTTGCTGAGCGACCCAATCTCTATCGCAGTACAGGAATCGGTCATTAAGTCAGCAGGAGCTACACTTATTACCATACTCTCAGTCACCGTGCCGCTCGTCGCACTCATCGTACTTCTCATTCTTCTCGTCCTCTACGGGCGCAACCGCATCCGGTCACTCCGCTCACGTGTCATAAAAGAGACACTTGAAGCCGAGCGATCAGTATCGCTTGAGATCGGTGGAGTGATAGACGATATCAATGAGCGCATCGAAGCACTGGGTGTTGGGCGAAAAGGTAAGATCACTAAATCAGAGATCGCGCTCCTCGATGCCATCCAAAAAGAGATCGTGGAGGTTCGTAACCGTGTGGAGAAAGAAGTTAAGGATATTGAGCGCGCAGCAAAGAGCTAGGTATGCATCAGCGACATACTCTAAAAATAGGTCTGGACACGTGTTAGTATAGTACTCTATGCCACTCGCCCCACAAGCTCGACAGATACTCATAGCGGCCGGTATAGGCGCGCTTATCACACTCGTACTTGCCTCAGGGTATATTGCACATCGCCTGAGTCAGTACAAGCTCTACACTGAGAGTATGCTCGAGAATATAGCTGGGAGCTACCTCAAAGCGGCAGTGAGCGCTGACAGGACCGAGGTAACTGAGCAAAGCCAAGAAGCTGTGTCTGACTGTGCTTCGAGAGGCACGTTTGACGAATTGCTCTCGCGCCTCCAATCGCTTAGCGCGAGCGAGCGAAAAGAGCTCGATGTACTTTTTCCTCAATGCGCCGACTACTATTATCGGCTCAAGCTGTTCCACATCGACCACCTCAATACGTTGCTTCGTGAGTACACACTTACCCTTGAGCATCGAGATCATATCTACGCAGAAGATGATCATTTTGCAGAAGTACGAAGAGACATGGAGGCGATTATACGTGGCGAAGAGGAACGAAAGACTGCGATGCAAGAACAGATCTCAGTGCAACGAGATATCATTGAAGCTATGAAACAGGGAAGTATGGACGACCCCGCGCTTACCGATCGCATCGGAGTGGTTAGTGCAGAGCTTGGTACTGCAGATGCTGCAGTCGATAGTGCACGAGCACAGCTTTCGAAAGCACTCGAGGGAGAGTAAAACACGCCGCTCTGCTATCCCCGTACGGGGTATTTCGGGCGGCACCAGGGTGTTTTGCTAGAAGAGGAGTGGAGAAACATGCTCCCAGCATGTTTCTCCCGCGCACTCATTTAGGGCGACTATTCATACCCACCGCAAAGCGGATGGGCATTTTTCTCGCCTGTCAGTAAACTGCATTTTTGTTCGTCCGTTTGATTTGGCAACGTATTCGCTCCTAGCGGACGACAAGAACGACCCATCCATTCGATAGAAGAAGTGGCAAGTTTTGCTATCCACGCCCGCATACAGATCCGAATTAAGGAGAACGCTGAGGGGTGGTATGCTAGAAGAGCGGAGATACCAAGATGTTCTCGTCTTCCGTTTGTATAATTACATCATGCAGCGTTACCTCGAGGAACTGAAGCGTAGGATCCGCATACGAAAGCACAAGGTGACCACGCTCCACTATATGTTTCCGCTCATGGCGGCGACTTTCGGTATACTTGGTGCCACCTACCTGGCTGACGTTTCCTCTTCATATGTCATTTTGACCCCGAATCCTACCTACGTAGAGGCAGGTGATTCTGTTGAGGTGATCGTAGAGGCTGTCGCGCACATCCCGGTCAATACCGTCGATATCGAAGTGGCCTTTCCTTCAGATCTTAAAGTGACCGGTGTTGAAACTGGTGGTTCTGTCATTACGCTCTGGACCACCGAGCCAAAACCTGAGGGAAATAAGGTGGTGTTACGAGGCGGTGTCTATCGAAAGGGCTTCATTGGGCGTCACACGATCGCACGCATTAATGCAAAGGCAGTAACTGCTGGAAATGCCGATGTACTTGTCAGAAACAGCATCTTTCTTGCAGGGGACGGAAAAGCAACCCCGATCGCTATTAACTCATCAGATAATCAAAAGGCAGCGATACAAATAGGTACCGCCACTGGTGTAGCCGGACACACCACAGCACTCACCGGTAAGGTCGCGGTATCAATAATTACAGATATCGATGGTGATAAAGATGTCGATTTCAACGATATACAGGTATTTATGAACGCGTGGAGGACTGGTATAGCTATCTACGACTTTAGTGGCGATGGAAAAATGACCTTCAGAGACTTTGCGATCATCCTTGCCGATGCGTTCTTCAAATAGGGCATTTAAAGTCAAAAAGTAGAACTCAAACGCTATCACCCTGACCCCTACTAGGGGTTTTTAATGTGTCAGGACGGCAGATATTGAGGGCCCAACTGGGACTCCAAGGTCTCAAGTTGTGGTGTGGATAACTGTGTATATTTTTGTGGATAAAGTGTGACTTAGAGAGGTATAATATGGGGGAAAGTAATTTCTCGAGGGTCGAGAAATTATCTCGAGGCACGAGATATGGCTAAAAACAAAGATATATTTGAGATAGCTGAATCTGAGATCCCAGATGGCTTTTTGACACTGAAAGAAGCTGCTGCGCTTACCAAATATACCCCCGATTATATTGGCCAGTTGGTGCGCTCCGGCAAGATAGAGGGGCGACAGATATATAGCAATGTTTCTTGGGTCACGAGTGAGGCATCGCTCCGTGAATATCTTGGGTCAAAGGGTAAGGACGCACCGCTCACCGAGATGCCACATGCTGATCTCCCAGAGTTTGCACGTCCCCTTCTGTATATCGTCATCGGCTGTTCTGTCTTTTTTTTGATCATCCTGATCCACGTGCTTTCAGTTTCAATTGACCACCTGATCACTTCTTCGTATGAGGACGATGTCCCGGCAGTAACTACTTCTCTTGGCCTATGACTCGCATTCGTACCACTACTCGATCGAACAGAAGAGACACCATTCACTTGGCACGTACTTCTTCTGCACGTGGTTCTAATGCATCCTTCTCTTCCAGAACGCTTTCATCATCTCGTACCTCATATGTCTCATTTTGGTTTGCGCTACTATTAACCCTTTCTTTTTTGCTCTCTCCTGTCTCAGATGCGTATGCTGCTGCTTCTGACGTGGTAAGTGATGAGACACAAACTGATGCTGTAGTGGAGAATGACCCTGTTGAAGAGAGTGTTGTCTCTGTAGCAGCTGCAGAACCTGCTGTTGAAGAGGTAGATTCTCCTACTGATGAGGTGTCAGCGGATGAATCTCCAGTAGTAGATGATGTAGTAGGTGAAACTTCACAATCACCTGAAAATGAAGACCCTCAGAGTGAAGAAGTACTAATAAACACGGTGGGTGATGTGACTACTTCAGAGTCTGTTACTTTGGAACCACTAGGCACTGAAGTACCAGAACAAGAGACTCTAGTTGCTGATTCAGCTTCAACAACACCTGAAGTGACGGTGTCTACCGATGAGTCAGTACCCACTATGGGTTCGACTACAGACACTGACCGAACGGCAAGTACTGAGAACACTGATGCTGAAGATTCTTCCCTTAACGATGCGATCCTAAACGAGAGCCCATCAGCGCCAGAGGTGCTTGGAACATCGACTACCGAAACTAATGTCAACGAACCCACTGTGGTCCCCGATACTGTTGCTTCAAACGAGGTGATCGTTCCCACACCACCATTGCCGGAAGAGGTCGTGGCGACTACAAGTGACATTGTGCTTACAGACGACACTGCATCAACTACCGATGATGCTGCATCATCTACTGAACCGCTCCCGTTTGTGATCAATAACATTGTGAGCGACAACCGTATTACTTTTGGCACTAATGAATGTGTACCGGTCGGTGGTGGAGCATTCCATTGTGTTGAACGCGATAAGGCGACCGAAGCAGTCGGCGGAGAGAACTCACCGGTATTTTCAGCCCCGGATAAAGATGGTGACCTTGAGATCTACATAAAGGAGAATGGTACATTCCGTGCACTCACCAATAACCTGGTTGACGATGATGCGCCGGCACTCGACTCTCGTGATGGGTACATCGTGTGGCAGTCACTCATCGATGATCGGTATCAGATCATGAGGTATGACCCAAAGACAGAAGCGGTAACTCAGTTGACCCACGGATCTGTGAACAGTATGGAACCAGCGGTCTATGAGGGCGAGGTGGTATATCAAGCTTGGCGTGGAAACGACTGGGATATTGTGCTCTCTGATGGTGACCATGAGGAAGTACTCACCGATAACGATACCCATGACATTGCGCCTTCGATAACAGAGGATTACATCATGTGGCAATCTGACGAGGAGGGTGAGTGGGTGGCTAAAGTTTACGACCGAAAAACGAAGGATATTGAGACAGTTCATGGCGTGAAGGGGGGTAACGTTGAAAACCCACGGATGGTAATGGTGTTCGATAGCCGTGCAGAGAATGGGGATGTGAAGACCATGGGGTACGACCTCAAGCGAGGGGAGCTGGTTCCGCTTGCCGCAGTGCCTACACCACTTCCGCGTGAGATACCGGTACCTGAACATCAAGAAGAAGAGAAGGCGTTGATACAAGCACCGACCACTACTCGTATCGAGACAAAAGCAACCACCACACCTGATGTTTCAGGAGCTGGAGGTGACCCCGATCCCGAACCAGCCCCACGTGATACCGTGGTTGAAGATGGAGCATCAACTACTCCTGCAGTTTCAGACAGTGTGACTGATGTTGATATGCGTCCAACTACTACACAACAAGATGAATCTGCTGACCTAACGATCGCGGGAGTGACTGAGGGGGCGACAGATACGTTCGAGGCTGAACTGACACTTGATCTGTCGACACCTACAGACGAGGTCGAACCGCCAGTTCCTGATCTGGTGATCGAGTCGGTACCAGTGAGTGAATATGTTTCGACCACAACTTCAGAGACTGGTGAATAGTGTGTATAGGCGCCGCCTTTTGAGGACTGTCCTATGCGAAAATAGAAGGGTAATGGGAATGCGAAAGATATATAGTTTCGCGCGCTTTTTTGTGTCACTTACTGTGATGAGTGTACTGGTATTTTGGAATGTGTTCTCAGTACCATTTTCACCACTTCCATTTGGCCCGAAGGTTGCAGAGGCAGCACAGGCAAGTATTGATACAACGGCAAACTCGAATGGGAGTATGCAACTGCATGCAGGTCCACAGACGGTGTTCACGAGTGATCAGACTGGTTATAAATTCTATGTGGACTCTGGCGGTGATTGTGTGTACTCAAAGACGACCAACGGCGGTACTTCGTGGAATACTCCGGTCCAGATCGACTCACAGACAGACTGTATCGGGATTGCGGTATGGTATGACAAGTGGACACCGAACGACACTGGGACAACGATCCATATTGCTACGATCGACTCATCAAGTAACAATGACAACATCTTTTATAACGCACTCGATACCACGACCGATACACGACTTACCGGTGCGGCTGCGATCAATACCGACCCAGGCAACGTGCAGACCTACACGCTTGTAGCTGGCGCGAACTATCCTTCGATCACCAAAGCGACCAATGGAACACTCTATGTATCAGTCGATGACCGTACTGACTCAGCGGTGCTCCGCTGCTCTACCACGTGTGGTACGGGAACCAACTGGACTGAAGCAGGAACGAGTCCTCAGGATGCACAAAACGACTTCTCAATACTTGTCCCATTGGTGAGTGGTAACGTGATGATCATCAATCGTGACATTTCTGCGGGTGTGATCCGCTCAAAGATCTGGTACAACTCGATCAGTGCGTGGACAACAGCGTGGACCACTATCGATGCTGCGGCGACCGATAACGGCACGTATCCAGTCGGTCTTTCAGCCACTATCTCAACTTCAACTTCAGCTGCAACGAGTACAGTGTATTTGGCCTACACTGCTGATAACACAACGCTGGGCACCGATGACGATGTGCGCGTCGGCGTGTATTCGAATTCCTCGTGGTCTACGGTAACACCGGTCCTTAATGACGCCAAAGGCATCACCAGCGCTTCTATCGGACGTGACGAGAATTCAGGATCGATCTATCTCGCATATACTGCGCGCACAACGCCCGGTACCGCGAGTACGGGTAACGTGTACTGGAAGGTGAGTACCTCATCTATCAGTTCTTGGTCTGCTGAGCAGGGCCCGATCAATACTTCGTCAAACGACATGTATGGTGTTGATCTCAATGCACGTAACAACCACCGCATTTACGCAACATGGTATGGAAGCACCGGAGCCACGGTGTTTGGTAATACGGTCGCAGACTTGACCTACGGCGTCATGGTATCGACGACCAAGTCACAAAATACCGAGGTGAGCGCCCCAAAGACCAACTACTACATCGGCGGTGTGTTCTCACTTCAGGAGCAAGTGAGTTCGCGCAACGTAACTGGTATTACGATCGGAGAGAATGGGACCATCAACGGTACCTCAAGTGTTGCCAATATCAAGCTCTACTATGAAATGGACAACACCTATCCGTATGATTGTGCGAGTGTGCAGTATGATGGGGGCGGTGCAGAGTCCCAGTTTGGTGGTACCGATGCCAATGGATTCTCTGGAGCAGACGGCATCTCGTCATTCACCGGCTCGAGCGTGACCGTCTCGACCACGAGTGCTATGTGTGTATATGTGGTCATGGATATTTTGGACGCTGCGGTTGATGGTGCGACTCTCAATGTCTATGTGCCAACACCATCGACCGGTGTAACCGTTACTGATGGTGGTGAAGTGACCCCAACTACAGACCTCGATATGAGTAGCTTTACCACGGTACGAAATGACTACCTGGTACAGACTGGTTACCACTGGAGGAATGACGACAACACTGAACTCCTTGCAACATCAAAGACCGGTGGCATTGAGAACACTGCGCTTTCTGCGCTTCAACAGGGAAGTCAGGCACGTCTTCGTGTTCAAATATCGAACACAGGTGGCACCACCTCGCCCTCATCACAGTTTCGCCTTGAATACAGTCGCGCGACCACTACCTGCAGCGCTGCCTACCTCTGGACCGATGTTGGTTCCACCACTGACGATTGGGATATGTATGATTCGATCCATCTCACCGACAACGACAGCACGAATGATATTGGAACTTCAACCGGTGGCGTTACGAATCCTATTGGAAAGACATTCCTCACCACTAACTATGGCGTGAAAGATGCCTCATCGACGGCAACTGCGGTGACGCTAACCTCAAGTCAGTACACTGAGCTTGAATACTCGGTGGTCCCAACCGCATTCGCAACCGAAGGTAACACGTACTGTTTCCGCGTAACGAACGCCGGCACCACACTGCAAAGCTACTCACAGTACCCCCGTGCCACCATCTCTGCTGACGTTAACGTGAGCGCGACCGGTACTGCGGCAACCTCAAAAGATATTCCGACCTCGAATGTGTACTTTGGAGGAGCGTACGTTATTAAAGAGAATACTTCCTCGCGTAGTGTGACCTCGATCACACTCACAGAGAACGGTACTGTCGATGCCCAAAACGACTTAAGCAACATCAGGATCAAATACGATCTCGACACCTCAAACCCTTACGATTGTGGATCAGAGTCGTATAGTGGCAGTGAGCTGCAGTATGGTGCTACGAGTAGCAGTTTCTCCAGTGCAAACGGTACATCCACCTTTACGGGCTCGGTCAGCATTACCACGACACAAACACTCTGTCTCTATGTGGTAGCTGATATCAATGAGACTGCTAATAATGGTGATACGGTCAACATAGTCGTTAACAATCCATCGAATGATGTTGTGGTAAGTGGTGGCGGGTCAGTCTCGCCGTCGGCAACTCAGGACATCACGGGGTCAACAACCCTTGCCGGTGCTATCCTCTCGCAGACGCACTACCATTGGAGAAACAACGACGGTGGCGAATCGACCTCGACCTCGGCAACGCTCGGAGTAGAAGACACACCACTCGACTCACTCCCCACAGATACTCCGATACGACTTCGTCTTCAGGTATCAAATAGTGGCTCGACCTCGACACCATCAACTGCGTATCGACTCATGTATGGCGCGAAAGTGACAACCTGTAGTGCAGTAGGTACCTGGACGGATGTCGGGTCCGCGACAGATGCGTTCGATATGTACAACACGATCAATCTCACTGACGGAAACAACACTACAGATATCGGAACCAGTACTGGCGGTGTCTCAAATCCAGGTGGAAAAACACTTCTCAGTTCTAACTTTGGTGTCAAAGATACTTCTTCATTGGTGGCATCCACTTCGCTCACCACCTCACAGTTCACCGAACTGGAATTTTCGATCGTGAGCTCGAGCACCTTTGCTGGCTTTGATGTTCCGTACTGCTTCAAGGTAGTGAAGGGGACCGGGTCTGATCTGGATACGTACAGTTCCTATGCAGAGCTCACGACCGCACCAAAACGTGACTTCAAGGTCCAGCGCAACTTTGTCACGATCCCTGCCTTTGCCTCATCTGCAACTATTACTGCTGGCTCTAACTACGACGCACCGTCTGCGTCAACGAGCGCGTTCATACGCATCACGAACTCAAGTCAAACCGGCGCGGGAAACAGTACCGGTGGTGGTAACCAGAACGCTGACGACGCGACTGCGTACATTTCGGATCCATCGAATATCAAGAACAGTATAACGTTTGTGCGTTCTTCAACTGCGAACACTGAGACGCGCGTGTACTGGGAGATCGTTGAGTACATTGGGTCTGCGGGAGGCGATAATGAGATCATAGTGCGCGATCAAAAGACACTTACCTATGGCACTACCGCTACACAAGCGACAGGTACACCGTCAGCTGGTGTTGTGGATGATGCGGATATCGTGGTGTTCATCACTGGGCAGGGTTCACCCGATACGACGCGTACCAACTACGAGTCATTGCAGTCTACCTCTGCGTGGGATAGTGCGACCGATCAACCAGCGTTCACACGCGGTGATCATGGTAATGATGCGGTGACCGTAAGCTATGCGGTCATTGAGTTCATTGGTCTCAACTGGCAGATCCAGCGTGTTGAACATGCTTATGCAGCAGCCGGTATCACTGAAACAGAAAACATTACTTTGGTTAATGACCGCGCACATACGTTCTTGCACACACAAAAACGTGTCGGTGCGGGACTTAACGGTGTAGATGAGTTTGGTGCTCAGGTGACGCTCTCGTCAGTCGGTGTGGTTTCGTTCTGGCTTGAGCCGGGAGCGGGCACTACAACCGGACAGACCTCCGTTGCATGGGTCATCGAGAATTTGCAAACAGGCACGGGGCAGATGCTGGTCACACGCTCGGGGGCCGACATCACTGGCGGTACCTCTCCGCTCACCGTTTCGATCCCGATCGAGACGACTGTCGACGGTGTCGATAACACGTCGATCTTTGTCAACGATTCGAGTTCTGGTACCGGTACCACATTTCCACAACCAATAGTTGGCGCGATGATCTCATCGACCACGCACTACATACTTTGGAGAAGCGATACCGGTTCGACACTCACCTATAAGACCGAGGTGGTTGAGTGGCCAGTACTCGCGCTCACGTACCAACAGAACTATTACCGACTCTATGTCGATAGTAATGACATCACCCCAACCGATCCATGGCCAGTTGGCGGGACCGCCGACCTGGGAGAGAACACGGCGCTCACCGCAGCAGACGAGCCACTTAAAGAGGGAGACGTTATTCGTATCCGTATGTCCCTGATCGTGAAGAACGCGACCATGCCGTCACTCACGCAGGCATTTCGACTGCAGTATGCTGCTCGTGATACGACGTGTAGTGCGGTTGCGAGTTCCGGTTGGTACACTCTTGGTGATACCTCATCGAGTACTATCTGGCGAGGCTACAATAGCGGCGGTATCACCGATGGTGCGACCATCAGCCCACTCACACTTTCTCCCTCAGATGTTGGTGGAACAATCGAGGAGACAAACGACTCAGCGGTGAACCCAAATAGCGCGGATGAGCTTCAGGACGTTGAATATGATTGGGTGGTGGAGCAAAACGGTGCACTCGGTGAAACAACATACTGTTTCCGCATGGTGCGCAACGACGGCACAGAACTCCAAGCATATAATTATTATCCACAGATACGTACTGCCTCGTTCAACCCCGCTACCCAGAACTGGCGTTGGTATGGAGATGAAGGAAGTGAGACGCCCGCCACGTCACTGGCAAGCGAGAATACCTCACCTATCGATGTCGTGAATCAGGATGTCATCAAGCTCCGCGTGACCGTCAAAGAACTCAATAACATCGGTCGCGATGACATACGATTTAAACTTCAGTATGACGAGACTGCAAATTTCTCTGACCCCATTGATGTGGTTGCATCGTCGACCTGTACTGCAACTTCTACCTGGTGTTATTCCGATGGAGGTGGCGCCGACAACGGTGTGATCTCAAGTTCAACACTTTCTGACGCCGATTCGTGTATTGCAGGCGTAGGCACGGGGTGTGGTACCCACAATGAATCATCAGTGTACCTGACTGGTTTCAGACAAGAGGGGAGCGCTGCCACAGAGTACGAGTTCACGATACGTCATGCCGGAGCTCGCGTAGGTGCCGTGTACTACTTCCGGCTGTATAGTTTGACCCACAGTATCCCAGTACCCACCAACAGTGGGGAGACCTATCCGTCACTCATTACCCAAGGTGGAGATCTGATGTTCACCTTGACCGGTGTTGCAACTTCGACGGTTGTCGAGGGAGTAACGACCGACGTTGGCACGACACCGACCACCATACCGTTCGGAGATTTCTTGGGGAACGCGACCAAGACCGCAGCGTACCAACTTGAGGTGAATACCAACTCGACCGAAGGTTACTCTGTGTTCCTCTACACCCGTGCGGGTCTTTTGTCAGCAAGTGGTGATCAGATCGATCCGATCACTGCGTCTAATACAGCACCGCAAGCATGGGACTCAGCATGTATCGGCAGTTCGCTCGGGTGTTTCGGATACCACGCTGGTGATGATACGCTCTCTGGAGGTTCGACGCGCTTTGCTCCTGACAATACGTTCGCCGCTCTTGAGTCGACACCGCGTGAAGTGGCGCATGCCGATATTCCTATCGATGATATTGTGACCACGATATATCGGATCCGTATAAAGGACGGCCAGCCTGCGGGTATTTATGAGACAAATCTGGTGTATATTGTAGTACCATTCTTCTAGCGTATGTCCCTCAACCTCCCACTACGTCATGTGCGCATCAATCTAGTATTCCTAGGAATTTTTCTCCTTCTGCCATTCAAAGCGGTGTTTGCGGACACACATACTGTCTCGCCGCTCATTGTCGACTTCAAAGCCGAAGCACGCACGATCGAGCATCGCACCATCACAGTGACCAATGGTGATTCAGGTGGCCGCGTCGACATTTTTCCGTTGGTCAACAATGTAACTGTTGGGGAAAGTGGCGGTGTCGAGGAGTTCATTTCTCCCACGATGACCGACCGAAGTACTAATCCGTCGAGTTGGATCGAGATACCAAGAAGAGCACTTGAACTTAAGCCTGGTGAAACAGGTACGGTCGACTTTACGCTTCGGATCGCACCGAAGGTGATGCCGGGTGTGTACCATGTACTTATCTCATTCGCAGCCGGACATAACCAAGTTGAAGCCGAACGTAAGGTGGCTGCTGGGGTAGCCCCCGGTGTGATGGTCAATATCACCATTGAAGACAGATCGGTTGAGCTCCTCTCACTCACACGCTTTTTGGTCGATCGCTTCATTGTTTCAAACGACAACGAAGCGATCTCATACGTTGTTGAAAATACTGGTGATGATCAACTGATCCCTTCTGGCTCCGTCATTATCTACAATCATCGCGGGGAGGAGGTTGGCTCAGTACCGGTCAATGCAGAAGCGGCAACAGTCCACCCAGGTGAGACGCGTACCTTCACCACAGCACTCCCTATCGATGGGCTGGTCGGAAAGTATAAAGCGTACCTTGCGCTCAATTATGGCAATACACAGCGCGCACAACTTCAAGATACGACCTTCTTCTATGCACTGCCATGGAAGAAACTCCTCGTCCTGTTCGGAGGAATACTCCTGGTCGCACTCGCACTCGCACTTCTCGCACATAAGCGTTTTGCTGGTGACGAAGAGGACTTCATTGATGATGACGGCGAGTATCTACCACTACACGTTCGCGAGACCGTATCGCAACCAGTACATCACGATATCGATATGAAACCGCGCATATGACCATACGATCACCCATCAAATACTTTTCGTACGTCCTCATACTGTTTGCGGTCCTGTTTCTAGTATGGACTGTTTCGCTTCCTCTTGCCCTTGCACAGGAGCGCCAGTCGCTCTCGGTGACCCCGCCCTTTGCGCAGATGTCACTTACACGAAGTGGTGCGTTTAAGAGCTACGTGAAGATCATCAACCCAAACAGTTTTCCGCTTACTGTCTACGTGACGCCAGTCAACTTCGCAACAGCAGATGAAGCTGGGCATCCAAAATTCATTCCGCTCATTGATGAAGAGGCCGACAAAGGAACGTTCGCCGGGTGGATCAAGGTGACGAGCGAGCCGATCACTATTGCTCCGGAAACCTCAAAAGAAGTCGATTACACGATCACAGTACCTGAAGACGCGTCGCCCGGAGGGCACTTCGCTGCACTTCTGATCGGCACACAGCCACCCAAGATCGACGGTGAAGCCGCAGCCCTCAAAACATCACAGGTGGTGACTGCGCTCCTTATGGCACGCGTTGAGGGAGAGGTGGTAGAGGCGGGGAGTATTCGAGAGTTTTCAGTCAGCCACTCCTTTGCGGGAACGCCACGTGCTGATTTTTCACTGAGGTTTGAAAACACCGGTAATGTGTACTTACAACCGCAGGGCGATATTACGGTCTTCAATATGTGGGGCACAGAGCGCGGATATATCCCAGTCAATCAAAAGACCAACTTTGGAAACGTTCTCCCGAACAGTATCAGAAAGTTTGAATTTTCATGGGAAGGAGAACCGTCCCTCACCGACATAGGAAGGTATAAGGCAGTCGCGAGCTTGGGATTTGGTGAGAATGGAAGACAGTCGGTCGGTCGGATCGTATATTTTTGGGTCATACCAGTGAAGGCGACATTGATCACACTCTGTGTGCTCGTTCTGTTCGCACTTTTCATTACGTTCTCCATCCGCCTCTACATTCGCCATGCACTTAAGCTTGCTGGCTACGAGGAACGTGTGCAACGTTCACAACCCCCTCTAGATAGACGATCGCGTCCCGAACCAACCCGCACAGTCCGACATGAAGCACGTATCACCAGAACGGTCATGACTGCACCACTTCGTGAAGGTGTGCTCGATCTTCGTAAGGCGGTGAGAAAACAGGATGGTGTAGTGAGTGAAGCACGCGGCATCTTGGGATTTGTGTCGGAGTATCGTATGTTCTTGGCTGCACTCTGTATCGCACTACTCGGGATCGCACTCATAGTCTGGTATGTCCTTGATGCGCGGAGTGCGAATAGGCCATACGAGATCACTGTGAAGAATGATGGCGGTGCGACCACTATCACCTCAGAAGAGATGGAGTCTGCTCGAAGTACGAATGAGCTTCAGAGAACTAAGACTGAGGTCAAGTCTGACGTTGCCATTGTGAACGCTAGTGGACTATCTGGTACAGCGTCCCAGGTAGTCGAACGTTTGAAACAGTCTGGATATAGCGTCACAGATGTATCGACCGATGCTGATGGAAGGGACTCAAGTGTGATCATTTTCAACGCTGGCGTGGCTCGCGAGGCGACCGCACTCTCGGAGTTGCTTGACGGCATGATACTCTCAGCACGTCCACAGGGGGAAGAAACCGATCCAAGTATACTGATTATCATCGGTCGCGACCGTGCGAATTGATGTGATAGAATGATCGTGTAAAGGATTATTCATTGATCCCATTCACTATGAACCAGCGTGCACTTATCATAGCCGTCGTCGTCTTCGTGCTCGTCGTCGCCGGTATGTTTGGTTATGCGTATATGAAGAAGCAAGAGCTTGCGCCAGCACCAACTCCATTTGTCGAGACCCCAACCCCTGAAGATGAGTCACCGATGCGGGTTGACGCAGTCCACTTCTTTAATGATGGGCAGCACACCATCGTCGGGGAGTTATTGCTTCCAACCCCGTGTCATCTCATCAAAGATGATGTTACCGTTGGTGAGTCAATGCCGGAGCAGGTAAAGATCGCGCTTTCACTCATCAACAATGCAGACACCTGCGCGCAGGTCCTCACGCCGCAACGCTTCAGTGTGTCGTTCACTGCCTCACAGTATGCTGTCATTACCGTGACTGTAGATGGCAAACCAGTGACTCTCAATCTTCGAGATGCCGGGCCTGATGAAAGCCCCGACACGCTTGATGAATTCTTCTTCAAAGGGTAGTACGCTATCACCATGGAGCTTACACGAAGGCATATCTTTGGAGTAGCAGCACTGATTGTCTTCTCAGGTCTCATGCTCTACGGTGCATTTATGTTGCGTGAGTATTTGGGCAATAGAAATACTGCTCAGAGTGAAGTGATCCGAACACTTTCTGTACCTGGACTCTCGCTTGAGAGCGGAGGTTCACTGGATCTCGGTACGCTTAATGGCCGTGTCGTTGTCGTGGTGTCGTGGGCGACATGGTGCCCGTCATGTCATCAGCTTCTTCAAGATCTCGACCGTGCTAAGGAACGGTTTGGCGACAAGCTCGAAGTGGTGGCGGTTGATCGTGCAGAAGAGCCACAGGTCGTTCGTGATTACCGAAAAGCTTTTCCACTTCCTGGACGTATTACGTACGTGACCGATCAAGATGACGCGTATTTTAATACGATCGAAGGACGGTCCATGCCTGAGTTGATCATCTATGATCAGGAAGGCGGTGTGGTAGAACACCGGATCGATGTACCATCATTCGATGTGTTGATGACGCGCCTCGATGGTCTCATCGACTAATCACGTAACCAATAATCCATGACGCCCTACGAGCAAATACTGTCGCATATTACGACTGCACTTACTGCGCTTTCCATACCAGAACATGAAGCGTCGCGTCTCATGACACCAGATGCTATTCATATCAAAGAGCTCACGGTAGAGACCGCTCGCGGCACAGAAAGGTTTGATGCATTTCGAGTACAGTTCAACAACGCACGTGGCCCGTATAAAGGTGGAATTCGCTTTCACCCCGACGCAAACGAAGACGAAGTAAAGGCGCTTGCGGCAGCGATGGCAGTGAAGTGTGCGGTCGTCAACATACCGCTTGGCGGTGCGAAGGGTGGTGTGATGTTCGACCCAAAGAATTATTCACAGGAGGACATCGTAAAGATAGCGCGTGCATATGCGCGTGCAATGGCAGATCACATCGGCGTAGATCGCGACATTCCTGCTCCCGACGTCTATACCACTCCTGAGATCATGGCAGTGATGCTCGACGAGTACGAGCTGGTGAAAGGGAAGAGTGAACCGGGCATGATCACCGGTAAACCGATACTCGTTGGTGGCTCCCGTGGCCGCGGTGAAGCGACCGCACAGGGTGGCGCGTATGTGCTCGAAGAATTCGTCCGCTCCATTGAACGTATCCCACACGAGATGCGTGTGGGAGTGCAGGGGTATGGAAACGCTGGTCGCACGATCGCTCATTTGCTCGCGCGCGACGGCTATCGCATCACCGCACTCTCAGATAGTCGAGGCACCATTTTTCATAACGATGGACTCGACCTTGCAGTGATCGACGAGATCAAGCGTGAGTACGGTTCTGTTGCCGCACATCCAGATAGAATACCTGGCGCGACCGTCCATGGCAGCACCGATGTGCTTACACTCGATGTCGATGTTCTCATTCCTGCAGCGCTCGATAATCAGATACGTCCAGACAATGTACGCGACATTAAAGCAGATATCATTTTAGAACTCGCCAATAATCCGACAACACCAGAAGCGGATGACCATCTGTATCAGAAAGGCGCCACAGTCATTCCTGATGTGCTCGCAAACGCAGGCGGTGTGACGGTGTCGTACTTTGAGTGGGTACAAAATCGCACTGGCCTATACTGGACAGAAGACGATGTCAAGGGAAAACTCAAAGAGGTGATGACCACTGCATACCGTGATGTCATTGCGCTCTCTGAAGAACAAAAGATCTCACAACGCCAGGCTGCGTACCGTCTCGCACTTCACCGACTTCATGAGGCGATGAGACTGCGCGGGAGGTATTCGGTAGAGTCAGATCACTTTCGCAACTAGAACACCCAAAAAGTGATAAAAAACCCTTATCGTCAAGGGTTTTTTATCACCAGCGTGACATTTTCAGTGGGGGTGCAGATGATACTATATATGTGATGAGGGAAAAGTATCTGCGGATACATCTTTTTTTGGTGATATTCTTTCTTTTCCTGTGGGTTGTTGTTCCCGGATCCTCTACCTTCGCTGCGATCAACGAACAGATCAATTTTTACGGAACACTTAAAGATACAAGTGAAAATCCACTCACCGGCACCTACGATATGGTGTTTCGTTTTTATGATGCACCAACCGGCGGAACACTTCTCGATACGAGTACACACACGAGCGGCAATGGCAACCCGGTAACGGTAACCAATGGCGAGTTTTCGGTCGTACTTGGTTCGGGGACCGGCAATGCGCTTGATGGTATTGATTTTTCGAGTAACTCAATCTACGTAGGCCTTACGATCGGCGCTGATTCAGAGATGTCACCCCGTGAGCGTCTCGCTGCTGTGCCGTATGCGTTCAATAGCGATAAGGTGGACGGATACGACGCAGTCGATCTCCTTCGTGGAAATGCGAGTGGTACTATCTCAGCTTCAGAAACCAGTACGCTCCTTACGATCACACAAGCAGGTTCAGGCGACATCCTGAACTTGATCGATGGCTCGACAGAAGTATTCACTGTTTTGGATGGTGGCAACGTTGGTATCGGTTCATCTTCACCATCTACACGCTTGAGTGTAGCTGGAAGTGCATACATCAACGGCGGTCTCACCATCACAAACATCACCGCGACCGGCACCTCAGCACTCACCACTCTTACCTCAACCTACGCATCGACCACAAACCTCACCGTCGCTGGAACGCTCTACGATTCCGCAAATTCAGCCGGCACCAACGGCTACGTCCTCCAAACGACTGGTAGTGGTGTCGCCTGGGTCGCGACCTCTTCACTAGGACTTGGGGGCGCAGGAGCATCTACCTACCTCGCTCTCACTGACACCCCAGGTTCCTTCACTTCATATTCGATCCCGTATACCAACAGCGGCGCAACAGCACTTCTCCACTCATCAACTTTCGTCTTCGATGGCACCCGTCTTGGTGTAGGAACGAGTACACCATACTGGACCGCTCAAGTCGCCTCAGCGACCACACCCTATCTCGCCCTCACCAACATGGCAGGCAGTTCAGGCAATAAACACTGGCTCCTCTCTAACAGTGGTGACGGCATCTTCCGTATCGGAAGGGCTACTGATGCACTCACCAGTACCTCAACTGCACTTCTCATGGATCTGGTTGGCCACAATTTCATGGTGGATACTCAATCGGGTACTACATCGAGCACCTTCAATATCGGAATTGGATACCAAGCTCTTTTGAGTAATGTCTCAGGTCACAATAACGTTGCTGTCGGACAACAAGTATTAAAACTTAACTCAACAGGATTTGATAACGTGGGAGTTGGTGACACTGTCTTGTGGAAGAATACCAGCGGAAGTAACAATGTTGCTGTCGGTCTGACTTCACTCATCAATAACACAACAGGAAACTTCAATACAGCACTCGGCGCGTACTCAGGTATCAATATCACAACTGGTCATTCGAATGTGATCATTGGCGATAATTCGTACGGTGAGAATCTAACTACTGGCTCGGGTAATATTGGACTCGGCACACATACATACTTCCCAAGCGCGACCTCTGACCTCCAGCTCGTTATCGGCAACCTCATTTACGGTACACTCCCCGCAACGTCAACATCCTTCCAACTTCCAACGACTGGGGCGGTAGGAATTGCATCAAGCTCGCCGCGCGCTCTGCTTGCTGTGCATGCAAACTACGGCTACGCTGAAAGCTCACTTTTTGAGATAGGTTCGTCGACAGCTTCTGCTACCACAACCCTTTTTAGGATCTCCAACACCGGTGTCATTACCTCGAACGCAGCTGCAACGTCAACATTTGCGGCGGGTATCAATGCGACCGGTCTTCAAAGTACCTACCTCCGTCTTTCGGGAGCCCTCTACGATTCCGCAAATTCAGCCGGCACCAACGGCTACGTCCTTCAAACGACTGGTAGCGGTGTCACCTGGGTCGCCACCTCATCACTTGGCTTCGGGTCAGGGAACGGTACCGTGAATACTGGTCTCACCGGATACTTCGCGTACTATACTGCTGACGGTACTACGGTAGATGACCAGGCCACCCTATACCTCTCAGGTTCTAACATAGGCATCGGTACCACAACCCCGACCTCACTCCTCACGGTATATGGAGACGTTGACGCCAGTGCACCAAACGCCGGGTATAAGATCCAAGGACAACGAGTGCTCTACGCCTCGAGTACCAATCTCTCAACAGTGGTAGGTATTAGTGCGGGATCACTTTTGGATACAAGTGGGTTACGCAATACTGCAGTGGGATACGAAGCACTCACTGCTGCAACTTCTTCCGACAACAATACTGCGATCGGCTATCAGTCGATGTACTCAAACACCTCAGGGTTCTACAACCTTGCTGCAGGTGCGTGGTCACTTTACTCGAATACAGGCGGAAGGTGGAATACGGCACTTGGCGCCGGATCATTGACCAACAACAACACTGGTGACGACAATGTTGCTGTTGGCGCCGACGCACTTTCCTATAGCACAACTGGCGTTGGCAATACAGGTGTGGGATCGGGCGCTTTATTTAAAAATATTTCTGCTACTAGTTCTGTTGCGGTCGGTTACTACGCCGGGTTCGGTTCTGGCAGTTCATACTCTAATCAGGGAGGTACCTTTATTGGTTACAAGTCAGGCTACAATTCAAGCGACAACTCAGACTACAACACCTTCCTCGGGTACCAGAGTGGATACAACGTCACTACTGGCTCAAACAACATCCTGATCGGTGCTGCTACTTCATCAACAGCAATTGCGAATCTCACGACTGGTTCACAGAATATTCTGATCGGCAACAACATTTCACTCCCATCTGCAACCGCAAACGGTCAGCTCAATATTGGAAATCTGATATACGGCACTGGTCTCGATGGAGTTGGCTCAACGCTTTCTACAGGAAACATAGGCATCGGTACCACTTCACCACATGCTCGACTCTCGGTTGACACCACATCACTTGGTACGACGAGTGCGTTCCTTGTTGGATCATCGACAGGAACACAGTTTGACGTTGATGGAGAAGGGTTTGTAGGCATCAATGAAAAGGCTCAGGATTATCTCTCGATCAATGCAAATCAGGGTGCGGGCGGTATTTACCTACACGGCTCAACCAACGGATCTATCTATAACGTCATAGAAAACACTAACACTGGCTCAAGTGCGTTCGGAGAATTCCTCACCTACAACGACCGAACGTCATACTTTAAGGCAGGTATTGGGTCGAGTGGCACCACCGCTGGTGTCTACGCTGACCGTGCCTACCTTTATGCTGGTAACGGCAAATCCGCTGGTCTATCTCTCATTGCTGCCTCATCATCCGCTGACATCCGCTTCTTCACAGGAGGGGAGACTGCAGGTGATGAACAGATGCGCCTCACCTCTGCTGGATATCTTGGACTTGGAACCACTACACCAGAGACCTTTATGTCGATCGCGGGAAATGGTACTACGGCCACACATCTTGAACTGGTAAATACTAATACATCAGGGTGGTCTGAACTTGATTTTGGGAATACGACCGCAACGCACGGGCTTGCGGGAATATACCTCAATGGTGCGAGTGAAAGTAGTGGTGGTGGCACTAATTCATTCAATATTTTCACCAATGGTGCATACCCACTCATACTCTGGACCAACAATCAGGATCGTCTACACATCACGTCAGGAGGTCAAATAGGCATCGGCACCACCTCACCGCATGCTCGACTCTCTATCGACACAACATCACTTGGCACCACAAGTGCGTTCCTCATTGGGTCATCAACAGGTACCCAGTTCGTGGTTACTAATAGTGGAGATGTCGGTATTGGCACAAGAACACCACAACATTACGATGGTTACACTTCACTCACTATTGGTGGAAGCGGATATGGCAACATTGATCTCTTAAATAATGATGGTACACGAGGATTGAGTGCGTATGTTGGCAAAAATACAGGAAAGAACTACACAGAATTCGATTTCTATAAGGCAGCTGGAACAATAGATGGCTACTTTGGCTATTACGAACAAGATGGTATCTATCTAGCTGGCAGCTCTGTCCCTGTCCATCTCGCCAATGGAGACACTCCACGATTAACACTCGCAACGAGCAGCAAGATCGGTATTGGTACCACCACTCCTAACTGGGAACTTCAGATCGCGACCGCCACCACCCCATACCTCGCCCTCACCAACATGGCAGGTGCCACCGACAAGAAACACTGGCTCCTTTCTAACAGTGGGGATGGCATCTTTAGGATAGGCACATCGAACGATGCGCTCACCAGTACATCTACAAAGGCGCTCATTGATTCAGCTTTAGGCAATGTTCATTTAGGATTCCAAACAGGCACATCGACAGGCACTAACAACGTTGCGATAGGGGACTATGCACTCTATGGCAACACCACTGGTTTTGCCAATATTGCACTCGGGTTTGAATCGCTCCTCGTTAATACTACAGGCTACAGCAACATATCTCTTGGGTATCGTGCGCTTAATGAAAGTACCACTGGGTCAAATAACAATGGAATTGGTTCAAGTGCTCTGGGTAGTAACACGACTGGGTTCGACAATAACGCAATTGGTGAAGCTGCAATGGAGTTCAATACAACAGGCTCTTTCAATAATGGATTTGGATATCAAGCCCTCTGGGGTAACACCTCTGGTTCAAGTAATATCGGTATTGGACGATGGAGTGGTGCGAACAACACAACTGGTATCGGTAACATTGCGTTTGGTGAGCGTACCTACTTCCCCAGCGCAACAGGGAATAGACAGCTCAATATCGGAAATTTGATCTGGGGAAGCCTTCCTGCGACCACCACCGCCTTTGCATATCCGACCAGTGGCGCTATCGGTATCGGCTCAACCTCACCAAATGCGCTGCTTTCGATCCACTCACATAGCTCATCCTTTGGTGACCTCCTCAGCATTGGTTCATCGACGAGTGGTGCGGCGACCTCAACCTACTTCGTGGTGAAGAGTGATGGGAAGGTGGGGATAGGCACTACTTCTCCCAACGCGGTACTCTCGATCGATCCAGGTCAGAACTATTCAGCATTTGAGATCGGCTCATCGTCGGCTACCACCTTCCAGGTCGGTCGCCTTCAAGGTGCAACATATGTTGGTATTGGTGAGTCTGCACAAGATTATCTATCCATCAACGCATCAAGAGGGAGTGGGGGTATCTATCTCCATGGATCAGCGAACTCAAGTATTTATGTACAAGTTGAAAATACAAGTTCCAACTCAGCAGCGTACGCTGAGTACTATGCAGTGAACGATACAGGCACTCAAGCAACATTCGGCATAGGCTCAAGTAATGCTACTGCTGGTGTGTACGCAGGTCGTGGATATCTATGGTCTAACGTTGCTAAGTCAGCCGGTCTTTCCCTCGTCGCTGCCTCTACCTCAGCAGACATCCGCTTCTTCACAGGAGGGGAGACTGCGGGTGATGAGCAGATGCGTATCACCTCAGCAGGTCTTCTCGGCGTAGGAACCACCAGTCCTATTGCAGGGTTCGCGGTTCAAAATGACGGTTCAAGCGGCTGGGAGGCGTTCTTCAAGTCAACACAAGCTGGTCCTTCTTCTGTCGATATTGGGCTCCAGAGTTCTGGTAGTCAGGTCTGGGATCTCTATGCAGACACCTCAGGATATGTCGGCTTCTATGATGTGTCGTACAACACAACGCCCTTCTCGATCGCTAATAATGCACCCGATTATTCATTCATCATCCAGAGTACCGGGAAGGTCGGTATCGGCACCTCATCACCAGCGCAAGAACTTTCCGTGGCAGGTGACATCTACTTCACTGGCGGTCTCTATGACAGTTCGGGTAGTATTGGTGCGTCATCAACTATCCTCATGAGTACGGGAAGTGGTGCACGCTGGTTTGCTACCTCATCACTTGGCTTCGGTTCAGGCAGCGGCACTGTGGACAGCGGTTCGCTTGGTCAGCTCGCATACTACGCAGCTAACGGTACTACGGTCTCAGGTTCATCAAATCTCTTTCTCAATACTTCCAATACCACTTTTGGTATCGGCACCACGTCCCCACACGCTCGCCTCTCGGTTGACACCACCTCACTCGGGACGACGAGTGCCTTCACTGTCGGTTCATCAACCAAGACATTATTTAAGATTGCTAATAACGGAAATGTGGGGATCGGTACCACCTCGCCGACCGAACTCTTGCACGTAGCGCTCAGTAGTGAAGATACTGATGTTGTGGGACTATTTGAGGCTGATAATTCCTGGAACGCTTCATATATCCAGTTCAAAAATAATGGATCGAGCGTAGGAGGAGAATATATTGGTAGTGCTGGAGCGACACTTGGTCTGTGGACGAACAATACAGAGCGATTGACTGTAGGAGCGACTGGCCTCGTTGGTGTCGGTTCAACTTCACCAAACGCACTCCTCTCTGTGCACGCAAACAGCGGTAGCGTTGGCGACCTCTTTAACATAGGATCATCAACAAGTGGTGCGGCGACCTCTACCTACTTTGTGGTGAAGAGTAATGGTCGTGTGGGTATAGGTACTACTACTCCTGCTTCACCGCTCGATCTCTACTCAATCGATACTTCGTTCAACAACGCGGCAGATACTCGGAACACGATAAATGCATTGACATTTATCACACCAAGTTCGAATGAAACGGTTACGACCAACTACACCACACGTCGCCGAAACGCCGGTATGTTCCAGTCGATCATCCCTGCATCAAACTCAAAAACGGTTTCATCAATTAATGGAGTGTTTGGCTACTCAGAGAATAGCAGTACCCAGAGTGTTGGTGCGCTTGAAGGTGCTATCGGATTCGCATATAACAAAGCAAACGCAACAGTTCATTTAGTGACCGGTATCGCTGCATCGGCTGAAACCGATGCAGGGATTATTGACCAGTTGATAGGTTTAGATTCATGGACAGGTGCGTATGGTGGTACGGTCAATAAGAACTACGGAGCCTACATCTCTTTAGATAATACTGGGTCAACCATTGGAAATCGCTACGGTCTCTTTTTGGCTACACCGATTGGAACTGCAACCAACACCGATTACGGCATCTACCAGGAAGGTACGCAGGACAACTATTTGGGTGGCAAACTCGGTATCGGCACCACCTCACCCCAAGATATTTTTGTCGTTGATGATTCTTCAACCTGGTATTCATACCCAACACTGCGTGTAAGTAGTAGCTCAGCAGGATATTCTGAAGTCGGCCTCAGATTGCAAACTCATGATGGTGAGAATGGATACATTATTTATGAAACTCAAGGCGGTGGACTCAATCTTTGGAGTTCTGAGACCAAACGAGCTATGACCTTAAAGAGTTCGGGCAACATCGGCATCGGCACCACCTCACCGCATGCTCGACTCTCTATCGACACAACATCACTTGGCACCACAAGTGCGTTCCTCATTGGGTCATCAACAGGTACCCAGTTCGTGGTTACTAATAGTGGAGATGTCGGTATTGGCACAAGAACACCACAACATTACGATGGTTACACTTCACTCACTATTGGTGGAAGCGGATATGGCAACATTGATCTCTTAAATAATGATGGTACACGAGGATTGAGTGCGTATGTTGGCAAAAATACAGGAAAGAACTACACAGAATTCGATTTCTATAAGGCAGCTGGAACAATAGATGGCTACTTTGGCTATTACGAACAAGATGGTATCTATCTAGCTGGCAGCTCTGTCCCTGTCCATCTCGCCAATGGAGACACTCCACGATTAACACTCGCAACGAGCAGCAAGATCGGTATTGGTACCACCACTCCTAACTGGGAACTTCAGATCGCGACCGCCACCACCCCATACCTCGCCCTCACCAACATGGCAGGTGGTGACTACCAAAAGCACTGGCTCCTCTCTAACTCAGGTGATGGTGCCTTCAGGATCGGTACTGCTTCAAACAGTCTCACCTCGACGACCACTGAGCTCCTTATCGACAGCGCACTCGCGAACTTCAGAGTGGGCAGTACCATATCTGGTACTTCATATGGTACCTATAACGCAAGTATCGGTTTTGATGCGCTCACCTCGGTCACGTCAGGAAGTAACAACATTGCACTTGGTCAGACCGCACTCAATAAGACAACTTCAGGCTCGTACAACGTGGGTCTAGGATATGCTGCGCTCTATAACAACACTGCTGGTCAGTACAACACAGCACTTGGATACAATGCACTCAATGCCACTACGTTTGGTGACAACAACATTGGCATCGGTAACTCTGCACTCAGCGCGAACACTAGCGGAGCTAACAACATCAGTATCGGCAAGATCAGTGGTGCAAACGTAACAACGGGCTGGGGCAACATCGCTCTTGGTGAACGCTCGTACTTCCCCAGCGCAACAGGGAATAGACAGCTCAACATAGGAAACCTGATCTACGGTTCTCTCCCTGCAACCACAACCGCCTTTGCGTATCCGACCAGTGGTGCGCTCGGTATCGGCTCAACCTCACCAACCGCACTGCTTTCACTCCATGCCAATACAGGCGCGAGTTACACAAATCTCTTTACCGTTGGTTCATCCACAGCTTCTGCTACTACCACACTCTTCAATGTAGCAAGCAATGGTGGAGTGGGTATCGGCACGACCTCGTCTTCCGACTTCCTCACTATTGATGCTGGCACTGGTGTATCGGGAGGACTCTCGATATGGGGAAATGTGAACAATTCTGTATATTCTTACCTTTACAACGCCAATAGTGGTTCAAATGCCTACGCAGACTTCTGGTCAGAGAACAACAGAGGGTCACTTGCTGACTTTGGTATTGGTAGTTCAGGGACCACCGCAGGCGTCTATAACGACCGAGCGTATCTATACGGAGGAGGAGGTTTCTCAAACGGTGTCTCAATCGTTGCAGCATCAACATCAGCTGACATCCGCTTCTTCACAGGAGGGCAGACTGCAGGTGATGAGCAGATGCGCCTTACCTCTTCTGGATATCTTGGACTTGGAACCACTACACCAGAGACCTTTATGTCGATCGCGGGAAATGGTACTACAGCCACACACCTTGAACTGGTAAATACTAATGCATCAGGGTGGTCTGAACTTGATTTTGGGAATACGACCGCAACGCACGGGCTTGCGGGAATATACCTCAATGGTGCGAGTGAAAGCAGTGGTGGTGGCGCTAATTCATTCAATATTTTCACCAATGGTGCATACCCACTCATACTCTGGACTAACAATCAGGATCGTTTACACATCACGTCAGGAGGTCAAATTGGCATCGGCACTACCTCACCACACGCACGTCTCTCGGTTGACACCACCTCACTCGGTACGACGAGTGCGTTCCTCATAGGGTCATCAACAGGTACCCAGTTCGTGGTGACGAACAGTGGTAATGTGGGGATTGGTACGTCATCGCCAGACAATATTTTTAGTGTTGTCTCCCCCTACACATACCCTCAATTCGTATCTACCAATGAATGGGCTGGTATAACGATAAAAACTCTAGCTGCGGGTGGAGGTAGTGAGCTGATCCTTAGAGGACCGTCTGGTTCATACGATATCTACTACAACGAGACTGATCAGTCATTACGATTCTGGAATGGTGTTACAGACAAGATGACGCTTACCAATGGCGGCAAACTCGGCATCGGTACCACCACACCAAACTGGCAACTCCAAGTCGCCTCAGCCACCACCCCATACGTCGCCCTCACCAACATGGCAGGTGCGAGCGGAAAGAAACACTGGCTTCTCTCTAATAGTGGTGACGGCATCTTCCGTATCGGCCAGGCCACTGACGCCCTCACGAGCACCTCAACTGCATTCCTCATAAACACGACAAATAGCAATTTCTCTGTCGGTGCACAAGCTGGTACGTCAACTGGCTCCTATAACGCCGCTATTGGCTACCAAGCGCTCTACTCAAACACTGCCGGCACCAACAACGTCGCGATCGGGCAGGTGGCACTCTACTCAAACTCCAGTGGAGACTACAACACCGCGATCGGCAACCGAGCACTTCTCACCAACACTTCTGGTGCAAGCAACCTCGCTATTGGTGAAGATGCTCTCTATGCAAATACTACTGGATCGTACAACCTTGGACTTGGCTGGCAAGCCCTGACCTCAAATACTACAGGTCGATACAATGTTGGTTTTGGCTATAACACACTTGCTAACAACACGACCGGACAAGAAAACGCTGCTATGGGCTCACACGCACTCCGCAGTGTATCAACCGGTTCATACAACACTGGCCTTGGCTACTCTGCAGGGTACAACCTCTCCGGTCACGCAAACACCGTGCTTGGCAAGAACGCTGGGTACAACCTCACCACATCGCAGGGAAGTGTGGCCCTAGGTTCTGATACGTACTTCCCAAGTGCAACCACCAACCGCCAGCTCAACATAGGAAACCTGCTCTACGGTTCTCTCCCTGCAACTTCAACTGCCTTTGCGTACCCAACCAGTGGTGCCATTGGTATCGGCTCCACCTCACCAACGGCACTGCTTTCGATTCACTCAAACAACAGTGCGATGGGGAACCTCTTTAACATCGGTTCATCGACGAGTGGTGCGGCGACCAGTACCTACTTTATGGTGAAAAGCACTGGCCAAGTAGGTATAGGCACTACATCTCCGAGTGCTCAGCTTACTACCACCGGTACCGTGCAGTTTGCCGGCATCACTGGCGGCGCACTCTCGACGGACGCAAATGGTAACGTGACCGCATCGTCTGATGAACGACTGAAGCACATTCAGGGTGAGTTTACCCGTGGACTGGATGCGCTTATGGGTATCACTCCTATTATATATAAGTGGCGTGACGAGACTGGGTACGATACTGAACACGAATACACTGGCTTCTCAGCTCAGAATATTCAAGAATTCATCCCTGAGGCGGTAATGACGAATAAGAGTGGCTTCCTCTCGCTCTCTGATCGTCCAATACTTGCAGCAGTCATCAATGCGATCAAAGAAATGCGTAAGCGATTTGTAACGGACGAACTCTGTGTAGGCGACACCTGTATCACAGAAGCTGAGCTCAAAGACCTTTTGGATTCTAGAAACATTCAACCATCATCAAGCAGTTCACACTCTAACGCTTCAAACACAACAACTACTACGACCACTTCTACATCGGGCACTCAAACGACAGGTAGCGGGACCACTACATCAAGTGTGTCTAACACTGATGGTACGGCATCGAGCACAACTGGCGATACTATCTCAGAAGTAGGTACCACCGGAAGTACGACACAGAACGATACCACTACGGATACGGTAAGTGGGGACGTCGGAGCTACCGGTACAGCTGAAACACCAACTGATCCTGTAGTCGATGAAACTATCACCCCGGTCTCTGACCCAATTAAGGACACCACTCCACCTGTTGAGGACATGCCGCCATCAACGGATACGACTACTACAGATCTCGGAGCTGAAGTGATTAGTGATGTGCCAGGTGTGTGATGAAATGGTCAAACCACAGAAGAACAATACGCGTACTCATGACCTTGTTTGTGGGTGTGTTTCTGGTGTTTAGTCCACAGGTGAGCTTTGCAGACCTCTCAAGTGAGAATTTCACAGTTGGAAACCCAGTGATCACTCCCATTGGTATCACGAGCACTTCTACATCTGCCAGTTACCAACTTACTCCTGAGTATGGAAATGTGTACCACTATGATGTTGCCACTACTCCAACCACTACGGGATCATCTGGTGGCGGTGGGGGGAGTACTACTAACAAACCACCACCCGAGGTGGTCTTAGCACCATCACCTGACACATCAGTTCTCATCGGTCCCAAAAACGTACTCATAGGCGAGCAAGTAGTGCTTGTGCTTCTCCTTAAGGACGAGAATGGTGTAACCATTTCTGCAGAGGAACAGGATGTGGTGTTTACTGTGACTGGCGCAAATGATGGCGCCCCGGTGAGTAACTACCTGGGAGGTGGTATGTACCGTGCGACGTACAGTGCTTCACATATAGGTGTAGATCAAGTCACAGTTCGACTTAATGGTGTAAAGATCACACAGGATTCTGACGGTGTAAGTGACGGAACACTTAACATAACCATCTCAGCAGTAACAGAGACCGTCACACCACCCGACACCACAGTTCCGAGCGAAGTGACGGATGACGGTCAGGACGTTGCCACTGACGATGGTAGTGATGATCAGAGCGGGACAGAAATTGATCCGTACCTTGAGTCAGGCATCACGGCATCTTGCCATCCGATCTTTACGTGGGATGGCAACAGTTCTGTACTGATTTCCCGTAGAACAGACAATTCATCTCCAACGATCGTGGCACGAATTGGCCCCAAAATGCCGTGGTTCATTGAGGTGCATGATGTACGTGGTGCTCCTCATGTCATCTATCACTTTAGTTTTTCAAACGGGCATAATGAAGAGGTGTGGTTCTCAAGATCTGACTTTGATGGTTGTGTTCAGGATGCAGGCGGGCTGGTGAGAGAAGACATAGACAATGACGGGAATGACGAATACTTTGTGGACGGGATCTATCTTGATGGAGACGGAACAACAGTACCTGTTGCCACATCGCCCTTTGGCTTACTGCTCGATTCACGAAAAACGGGACTCTATGACCTGTTTTGGAACCCGAAGCAGGGTACCTCAGAAGTCATTGAAGCGGGCGATAGGTTCTTTGTGTCCGATGCATCTATAAGTAGAACTCAAGAGTATGCTCGCATCACTGAATTGTTGTATACGGTGTCACTTGATGACAATGCTGGAGCCTTTGTCGTGCCCGTTGTTTTAGCGACACAGTTGACCACGTTTAACTCGGCTCCACTCCCGAGAGAAAAACTAACCTTACGAACGGTTGCCAACACGGTGGGGAGAATCGTCGTGCCACCAATTGTGGGCTTAGTGAGTACAGTTATGGACCACAAAACAGCTGTCGGCGTAGTCGGCGCAACTGGTGGTGTAATGATCTCACTCTTCTCACTTGCCCGTGTACCATTTTCTTTTAGCAACTTTGGTAATCTCTTTGCACGCGGTTGGACTGGATTCATTGGGCTGTTCTTCTTTCGACGAAGACATCGTGCGTGGGGTACTGTATACGACAGTGTGACCAAGGCACCAGTCGATCCTGCGTACATTGAGCTATTTACGCCTGAAGGTAAAAAAGTTGCTGAGGCCATCACTGACCTCGACGGACGTTACGGGTTCCTCGTCCCAGAAGGTACGTACGTCATGAACGTTATGAAAGCACACTACCAGTTTCCTTCACAGAAGACGGTATTTGCTGGTCATGATGTGATCTACAACAACTTGTATCTAGGTGGAACCTTTCAAGTGGGTGGAGTGGTGGCTCATGATGTGCCGGTCGACCCGATCGCATTTGACTGGAACCAATGGGAAAAGATGCGTACCAACCAAACCCTTTTCATCCATCGTTTTGACCCCCTCATCGCACAGGTTACTATAGTGTTATTTTATTTTGGTTTTGCTTCAGTGCTCTGGCAACTTTACGTCACACCAGGAACGATCCTTTACCTCCTTACTGGTCTGTATACCGTACTTCTACTCATCCGATTCTTCGTAGGGAAACCGCTGCTCTACGGCACACTGAAAAGAAGTACTGTACCGCTTGCGTTCGCTATAGTTCGCGTTTTCCGTGGCGAGATGGAAGTTACAAATAAGGTGAGTGATATGTATGGAAGGTATGTGGCCCTCGTCTCACCCGGGACCTATACCATAACGATCGAGGAGCGCGTGAGTGAGAATGAGTACCGTCCCGCGCTTACTCAGGTAGTGACGACAAAAGATGGCGTGATAGATGCAAATTTCGCCATTCGCTAAGCCAAGTTGCACCGCAGCTGTCAGTAGTGGTGAATGGGTGTAAAATGCTTGCATGGAACCTCTCGCAACGCGCATTCGCCCTAAGACCCTCGACACGTTCGTGGGCCAGTCCCATCTCGTGGGTGAGGGGAAGCCACTTAGGGTAGCGATCGAGAATAAAACTCTTTTTTCGTACATCCTCTGGGGTCCACCGGGGGTGGGGAAGACAACACTCGCCAGGATCTATGCTGACGCAATGGGAGCGGAGTTCTTTGAGCTCTCGGCAGTTTCAGCGGGGAAGGCTCAGGTGCGTGATGTTATTGAGACACAGACAGGTGGAAAACCCAAAGTGCTCTTTCTTGATGAGATACATCGCTTCAACAAGGCGCAACAAGATTTTCTTCTGCCATTTGTAGAGAATGGTACGCTGACACTCGTGGGAGCAACCACTGAAAATCCATCGTTTGAGGTTATCTCTGCACTCCTCTCACGATGTCGAGTATTCGTACTTGAACCACTCACTCCTCCCGAACTCCGCGAGATAGTGAACCGCACCGGTTTTGAGGTTGACGACGATGCGATGGAGTGGCTCGTCAATATGGCGAATGGCGACGCGAGAAAAGTTCTTGGCATACTCGACCAAACGCACGAACTCTACGGAAGTATCACTACCACACACCTCACCGAAGCAGTTCAATCGAAGCATCTTCGCTACGACCGAAAGGGTGAAGAACACTACAACACTATCAGTGCGTTCATCAAGAGTATGCGCGCTTCGCAACCAGATAGTGCACTGTACTATCTCGCTCGCATGTTGGCTGCCGGTGAAGATCCACTGTTTATCGCACGTCGAATGGTCATCTTTGCAAGCGAAGATGTTGGTATGGGACAGCCGACTGCTCTCGTGGTTGCAAACGAAGTTTTTCGAGCGTGTGAGATCATCGGCCTTCCAGAGTGTGGTCTCAATCTGGCTCATGGAGTGACCTACTTAGCGACTGCCAAGAAAGATAGGCGTGCTCACGACGCGTTTCGACTTGCGGAGGCCGATGTGGCACGCACCGGCAACCTCGACATACCACTCTTCGTGCGGAATGCTCCGACCAAGCTCATGAAGGATATTGGGTACAGTAAGGGGTACGAGATGTATACGGATGAAGACATGCGTCCAGAATCACTTCGGAAGAAGACCTACTACCCACAACCAGTGAAAAAGTCTCCACAACAGGAGACATAGGGTGGTATTATGAACGTATGAAAGAAAAATTCATTGAACAGGCATTTTTCTTTATACTCCTTGCTTTCGGTGCGTATTTGGTATTTCAGATCCTATTACCGTTCATGCCGGCACTGGTGCTTTCAGCGATCATCGCTACGGTATGTTATCCACTCTATCTGAAGATCAAAAATCTTCTTCACATGAAGAGCAATGGGTTTCCGGCACTCCTCGCAACACTCACAGTATTTCTTGTTGTGGTTGGCCCCATCGCGTTTGTGGCCTATCTGATCTTTCTTGAAGCAGCATCCTTCTATTCAGCCCTTACTACTGGACGTTCTATATCGATCGCGCCGACACTTACCATGGCTCAGGATATGGTCGATCGTTTCTTGCCAAACGCTCATATCGACCTCACGCTCTATGCGGAGCAGGGAGCTGGCTGGGTAGTAAACTCGATGGGAACGGTCTTTACCTCTACTGCGACCTTAGTACTCACACTTTTCATTGCATTCATCGGACTCTACTATCTCTTCAAGGATGGTGACCGACTCATGAAGCTCATCATTCGACTCTCGCCACTTCCTGAAAAGGCAGATGCAAAGATAATCGACAGACTTGCGCGCTCTATTCGCTCAGTTCTTGTGGGTAGTCTCGCGGTGGGACTCATTCAGGGAACCCTTACAGCTATTGGTTTTACGATCTTTGGTGTCCCACAAGCGGTGCTGTGGGGCATGGTTGCATCCCTCGCGGCACTCATCCCTGCGGTCGGTACCTCACTCGTACTCATACCAACTGTCATCTTCTTGGTCATTGGACAGTCATATACTTCAGCGATCGGTGTTGCGATCTGGGGAACGATCATTGTTGGTCTGGTAGATAACTTCCTCGGCCCCTACATAATGAGTCGCGGAGCAACCATGCATCCATTCCTTGTCCTTGTGTCAGTACTTGGAGGCCTCTCACTCTTTGGACCTGTTGGCTTTATTCTCGGACCGGTTGTGATGAGTTTTATGATCGCATTACTTGAGATCTATGAGACCTACCTCTCATCCAGTTCGAAGGCCACTAAATAATTCTTATGCCATCACCAGATAAAGCGTTTATAAACAACTTCCTCAAGATAAACGGTGTCAGTGCTGATGCGACCGATACTGAGATAGCATCAGTTCTTAAGGGAGCAAAATGGTCTGATGAAGAGGTAAAGACTGCTATTTTGATACTTCGAGGCATTGTTGATGATACCGGTATCGTTGCGGTCACTAAGCACGATACGACGCTCTTTAGTCCAGAACTCAATCTTTCTTCCAAACAACTCTCACGCCTTCTTGGTGTTGATGTGGTGGTCGACCCTTCGGTGATCAAAGACCGGAAAACAGGGCAGTATGTAAAGAAAAAACGCGCTCGAGACGAGGTTGCCCTCTGGACGATAATCCTTCTCCTCGCAACCATTCTCGCACTCGTTGTCGCATGGCTCCTCCTCTTTACCATGAAGATCGGGCCATATCGCGAGACCGTGCAGTGGTTCTAGACAATTTAGTTTTCCGTTGCAAAATATTGTAAAACCACGTAGTATGCGCTATCTATGCATGTCGGGAAGCGCCTACTATTTATATGTATACTTTTTGCCCTCGGTTCAACTGTAGCGGTGTATACATTTGCGTACCATACCTCCTTCGCGTTCATTAGCGACTTCTCACGCTCAGAGTCAGAATCAGTGCTGTTCGTCGGTGATGTGATGCTTGGTCGCGCAGTAGAAGATAAGATCAATGCAATTGGTCCAAAATTGTTTGATGGTGTTCGCTCGCTTCAAAAAAGCGCTACGCATGTGGTGTGCAATTTTGAGTCTGCAATGGCAATCCCACATGTTCGCACTCCCGACTTCGGCTTTCAATTCTCAGTGTCTGAAGATGCTGTTGCGTTACTCTCTGATGCGGGCGTGACCCATGCGAATCTCGCTAACAACCACGCACTCGACTACAATGAGGACGGCTATACAAACGCCTACCGAATACTCCGTGAACACAACATCACTTCATTTGGCGCTCCCAAGGATACGACTGCGTCATCGACCACCATCTTTACAGTAAACGGGGTAGCGATCGGATTGATCGGCATTCACGCGGTCTGGGGTGACCCAGATCGTGCGGTGCTGGCGAAGTCATTGAGTGAATTAAGTCGCGTTACTGATCGGCAGATCGTCGTGGTGCACTGGGGGATCGAGTATGAACCTACACACTCTAAGGCGCAAGAAGAGCTTGCAGAGTTCCTTGTATCAAATGGAGCTGATGTGATCATCGGACATCATCCTCATGTCATACAGGATATCGCACTCGTTCGGGGGGTACCGGTCTTCTACTCACTCGGTAATTACGTCTTTGATCAGTACTGGGGAAGCGATGTAACTACTGGATTGGCTGTACGGATGACAATGGTGACTGACTCACTTCGCTTCGAATTGGTACCAATCAGCATTACTCGAGCCGTACCACACGTACTTGAAGGTGACGAGCGGACAACCGTACTCACTTCACTCGCTAAACGTTCAGATATACAACTTTCCGGAGATATAGCGCGTGGTGTTATTGCGGTAAAATACTAGCCAGCCGTAGCACGCGACGGTCCATCTCTCTACTTGCAAGTTGCCATAAATGGCCTATCATGGCCAGTACCTATGAAACAGTTATCTCAAAACGAAGCAATCAGCATTTTTGCGGCTCTGTTGGTGCTCGGATTCCTCTTTTTCGGCTCCTATACCAATCTTTTCTTTACTCGTACCGATACGACTGCAGCGCCACAAGATGATTCTGTGGTCACTGTCGTCGATTCAAAGTCTCAGTCTGCAAACGCTGCTGAGGCACTTAAATCTGCCACAGACAGCTCCGGTAAGCTCGTAAAGTTGGTTGTTGAGGATATTACAGAAGGCACCGGTGCGCCAGTAAAGAATGGCGACACCATAACCGTGCACTACACCGGTACGCTCCAGAACGGTACCCGCTTTGACGACTCAACACTCCGCGGTGAACCCTTCACCTTTACTGTAGGTGAGGGTAAGGTGATCACCGGATGGGACAAAGGTGTAGTTGGCATGAAGGTGGGCGGGGAGCGAGTACTCGCTATCCCTCCCTCTATGGGATATGGCGATCGTGCACTCGGACCTATTCCGCCAAATTCAGTCCTGCTGTTCTCGATCAAATTGCTTGAGATACAATAATGGCATCAGCGATATCCTTCAAAGAAGTGACAAGGCTCCCTGGCACGCTCGGTCGTGCTGGGGAGCTTTCGACACCTCATGGTGTGGTCAGCACGCCAGCCTTTGTGACTGTAGGCACCAAAGCAACAGTAAAGTCACTCACACCTGACGACCTAAACTCGTATGTAGGTAATCAGATCGCTCTCGCAAATACGTACCATCTTTTTTTGCAGCCAGGTCACGAGGTGATCAAGGAAGCGGGTGGACTCCACTCGTTCATGAATTACGATAAGCCACTCATGACCGATTCGGGAGGATTCCAGGTCTTTTCACTCGGTGCGGCGTTCGGGAAAGGGGTGACCAAGTTCGCCAAGGGGGAGGATGGGGATGTAGAAAAGGAAGAAACAATTGAGAGGGAAGCACGTCCTACTGTGTATTCTAAAGAAATTGCTGCAGCGCACGGCAAGTTGTGCGTAGTGGATGAAGAGGGTGTTACCTTTACCTCCCATATCGACGGGTCTATGCACCGCTTCACTGCTGAGCGTTCTATAGAGATCCAGCAAGCACTTGGCGCCGACATAATCGTTGCGTTTGATGAGTGCACTTCACCTACAGCTGATTACGCGTATCAGAAAGAGGCACTCGAACGAACACATCGCTGGGCGAAACGCTCTGTCATGGCACATCGCCGAGATTACGAAGCGGTCAAAAAACAAGGTATCTATGGCGTAGTTCAAGGGGGAAGACACCTTGACCTACGGAAGGAGAGTGCAACAGAAATGGCACGGCTCGATTTCGATGGGTTCGGTATCGGGGGTTCGTTCTCGAAAGAAGATCTTGGGGAGTCACTCCGCGTGGTGAATGAGGTACTACCAGCAGATAAACCACGACACCTCCTCGGCATAGGAGAACCAGAGGATATCTTTATGGGTGTCGAGAATGGGTGCGACACTTTCGATTGTGTTGCACCGACACGTATTGGGCGAACTGGAACGATATATACCACTGGTGAAGGTAAACTTGATCTACGAAAAGCTACGTTTACCCGTGATCTCGGGAAGCCTGATAGCGCGTGTACGTGCTATACCTGTACACACTTCACACGTGCATACATAAACCATCTCCTTAAAGCAGGAGAGATGCTCGGCCCTCACCTGTGTTCGATCCATAATCTACACTTCATCGTAGTGCTTACCGACGGCATCAGGCAGTCTATACTCGACCAGACCTACGAACAATTCAAAGTACAATTCCTCTCCCGCTACCTTTCTCTGTAGGACACACGTGTATCACACCTCTTGTGTATTTATTTTATGCGGCCGCATAAAATAAATACACACAGAACAGCGTGTATAAGAACTTTCTTCGAAACATCGTTGGTGGAGTCATGAACATCCTCTGGTGTGTTCTCCACAATCTCGCGGTGCCGCTCAAGATCTACTGCGTATAATGTGACTATGACCACACTCAATTCTGCCGCCCATAGGGTTTTGGCAGTTCTAGTGCTCGCAGTACTTTTATCAATGTCCTTGGTAACACTTTCTCATGCACAAGAAAGTGAAGTAACGAGTCATACACAAACTACCACTGAGGATAGAGCTCCGGACGGAACTCCTCCACCTGGACCTTCACTTGCTTCACGTTCTATCCCTAGCGAGCTCCAATCATGTTTTGATTTCTATAGATTCGGTAGTACACCGGTTACGTTAAGTGGACGACTCCACGAGGTCATGCAAGGGGCGACCATGGGCTTGGTTGGCTCAGTTGAGAATCAGAACGACTATGAACTTCGTGATGTCGACGTCATACTCAAGCTCTTCAGGAAAAGTGAAGTATTGGGTAAGAACCCCAACGGCCCCGACGTTGTTGACGAATTGGTGCCGATCCGTGGGGCAACCCTTAAACCACACGAAGTACTTCCGATAAGTGTCACCTATACCGTACCCCAGACATTTGAACCTGGTGAGTATCAGATCGCTTCGTTTGTTACTTCCGAAAAGAGGTTCAACTCGTTAGGACTTTCATTTACTGACGATATCATCGGCTCCGTCTATGATTTTGAGGTCGTTGGTGAAGATATTGGTGCGGTTCGTTTTGTAAAAAATGCCGTTACAGTGGGAGGAAAACCCCATTTTTTCGCTGCATATCCACCTTCTGTCGAACTAAATGAACATGGTGTAGATGTCACTGCAGCCATACTGAATACCACGGTACGGAAGGCAACGTCTGTACTTACCTGGACATTATACACTTGGGATGGACTTCGTGAGGACAATGTTATTGAACAAAAAACTGAACAAATTATTGTTGCTCCTGGCCAGCAAATACAGGTCAATTTCCATGCCGCTGACGCCACTCAGTCGATGTATTATTTGAAAGGTGAGCTTAAAAATGCTAACGGCACAGTATCTCTTATCGGTGTTCGCTTTGCAAATGCTAACGTGAACACTCCGCGGTTGAACTCTGTTGGGGTAACTGAAACAGATACTACTTACGGTACGGCATTTGTATGTGCTCACAACATTGGCTCTGGGAATGCTAAAGATGTCGATCTTGAGTTGTCAGTCACCGCTCAACGATTTCTTGACTCGTTCGTTGGTCCACTTTCGATCACAAAGCAGTATCATGGAGACCTATCGGGTGATATCGCTGCACTTTCGTTAGCAGTGACAGATTCATTTAAGCATCGCCCATTCACACTCACAGCAACCCTTAAGCAATCTGGAGTGATAGTAGATCAGATCACTTACGATTATCCGTGCACGAGTAATGATCAGTGTGACACCGAATTTTTGACCTTTATAAATACCTACGCACTGCATGTCGCCACTGTTGCAGTTGGTGTGTTGTTGTTTGTCATCTTCATTATCCTACGTAAACGTCGCCGTACGTTTGAACCTCAAAACTATTCAGAAAATATATGATCTACGAAAAATATACTACCGTGGTACTTTCACTCTTCTGTGCGTTATTTCTCTTCTCCCCGCTCTCTGCGTCGGCGCTCAGTAAGACATGGACGGAGAATCTCGGTACGGATTGGGCGTACCACATGTTTACCTACGGTTGGATGAGGGGGCTTCTTAAACCAACGGTAAATATAACGTATGATGTCCAAGTAATTAACGCGGATGTGGGCACAGTAGTACCTCCCAATGCATCTATACCAGTAGGTACCAATCTTACGCTTAAGTTCACACCGCATACCTCAGAGCATATTTACTGGTTTGGAACGGGGGCAGGGCACGATTCACCTTACGGTGATTGGGTTGTGGGTGCAACACCTCCACCAGAAACTCAAGCATGTGAAGATAAAGATTATGTCGGGGATGTTCCGTCAGATGATCCAGAGTACGATGCGGTTGAGCCATACAAGGTCTATATTCCGTTCAATGTAAATCCACCAGTGAAGACCATTACAGACCTTGATGGCTTAAGTTGTGGCGAACTCTCCACAGCGGGTGAGCTCAACTGTACCGTTACCTCACCAGGAAATTTCACGCCCGTCTTCAATTTTAGTGACACATACGGCACGTTCTATTATCAGTACTTGGGATGGAGTGGTAGTACCAAAGAAACAAAAATGGGCTATTATTGCCACATTCAGGATGCTGATGAAGGTATGCGGGTCGATATAAGCATTGGTGATAAGTATGGTTCGTGGAGTTGGGGCTACCGGGATTCAGTGGGTACAAACAGAGTCAAGGTTCCAACGGTGAAGATACCGTATCCACTCACTGCAACAGAGACATCGTCAGATAAGCCTATGACCCCTACAGTGAAGACAGATGCAGCATGTCTCGATTATTCGTTCACACTTACCTCAATCAGTCCAAGAGGAGAAGACTTGCGCTATGGAATTGACTGGAACAACAACGGCACTGTGGATGAGTGGGTGCCAGCGTTAGGTTATGTGCCAAGCGGTACCTCGCAAGTGGTCACGCGCACATGGAACACCCCGGGACAAAAAACATTTAAGGTCATTTCAGAGGACGCCCAAGGTCTTGCCTCCGGAGCAGCCACCGTTTCTGTCACGGTACCGGAAGATGATCCGTGTGAACCATTAGGTGTTCAGTTAAATGCGGCTCCTTCAACGATCAACAAAGATGATACGACAACGCTTGAATGGTCAACCACCGGAGATCCAGATTCATGTACTGCGTCTGCTTCACCAGCTCATGATGTGTGGAATGGGTCTGTGTCAGCGTCAGGCGGCTTAAAAGGTGTTAAACTTTCAAAGACAACATGGTTTACAGTGACCTGTGAAAAGGGCGGAAAGACCGTGACAGATAACGCCCAAGTGACTGTAGAGTGCACTTCTGACCTTGTCTGTATCGGTGGCAATACACTTCATGACAACAATGATTGTGTAGCAGATATCGCCTGCAGTTGTTCTCTCACAGGTGTTTCTTGTGACGGCTCAGGTGGAGCATCGATCTCTGTGTACCCACCGCGCGTCAAACGGGGCAACACCACGCAAATTCATTGGATCACAGAGAGGGCAGGTATTTGTTCGATCGCCTCAGTTCCCGCTGATGGGAAGACCTACACTGTGTCGGGCGATCAAGATAAGACTGTCGAATCTGGTCCTATCAACTACGAAACAACCTACACGCTCGCTTGTACAAGTGCAGACGAAGCTAAAGCAACGGTCAAGGTACTCCCGAGTTTTGACGAGATCTAAGTAGGTCACAAAGGTCAGAAACCCAAAAACACCGTCTTACTGGCGGTGTTTTGGTATACTGATGTGTCATGACCTTTACCCTCAGATCAGAACACAAACCAGCCGGCGACCAGCCAGGAGCTATTTCCGCGCTCGTGTTGGGATTCAACTCTGGTAAGAAGCACCAGACACTCCTTGGTGTCACCGGCTCGGGAAAGACCTTTACCGCAGCAAACGTGATACAGGCTCTTGGTAAACCAACACTCGTCATAGCACACAATAAGACGTTAGCGGCACAGTTGGCCCAAGAATACCGCGACTTTTTTCCTGATCATGCAGTGCACTACTTTGTCTCGTACTACGACTACTATCAGCCTGAGGCGTACATGCCAACCTCTGATACCTACATCGAGAAAGAAGCACAGATCAATGAGGAGATCGATCGACTGCGCCATGCGTCGACACAAGCACTGCTAACGAGGAGAGACGTGATCATTGTTGCATCTGTTTCGTGTATCTACGGTCTTGGTTCGCCAGAAGAATATGAAAAGGTGCATATGCGCATCGAGAAGGGGACAGTGACCAATCGTGCAGACCTTGTACGAAAGCTCGTTAATCTCTATTTTGAGCGAACCAATGCCGATCTCACACCTGGCACGTTCCGTGCAGTCGGGAACACGGTCGAGATCATGCCGATCAACGAACGCGTCATTTATCGCATTGGTTTTTCCGCTCTGGCGGTGTCGAGCATCACCAAGATAGATGCAGTGACGCGAGGGATCATGGGAGAGCCCGATGTATTCTTTCTCTTTCCAGCAAAACACTTCGTCACACCTGAGGATGAGCGAAAGCGTGCTATTGCCGATATACAGCACGAGCTCAAGGCGCAGCTGTCTGTATTTGAAAAGGGTGAAAAGCTCCTTGAGTATCAGCGGCTTAAGCGTCGTACCGAACACGACCTCGCACTTATCAAAGAGGTCGGGTATTGCAATGGTATTGAGAACTACTCGCGTCACTTTGATGGCAGAAGTGAAGGTGAGCCGCCTCACACACTCCTTTCATACTTTCCTCATACACCCGAAGGTGCACCCGACTTCCTTACGGTCATTGACGAATCTCATGTGACCATCCCTCAGCTTGGCGGTATGTATGCCGGTGATCGTTCTCGAAAGGATACCTTGGTTGAACACGGGTTTCGTCTGCCGTCAGCAAAAGATAATCGTCCGCTCACCTTTGACGAGTTTGAAGCGAGCGTGGGTCAGGTACTCTATACCTCTGCGACACCAGGGAAGTACGAACTTGAGCACTCGAAAGAACCACACGGTCAGATCGTTGAGCAGATCATTAGACCAACAGGCCTTGTTGATCCCGAGATCAGCGTGCGACCGATCAGTCAATCAGAAGGTGGAGCGTTTCCTGGGCAGGTGAAGGATTTCATTGAAGACGCAGTTGCGACCATTGACCGAGGTGCGCGTGTACTTACCACAACACTCACGAAGCAAATGGCAGAGGACCTTGCTGATTTCTTGAAAGATCGTGGTATTAAGGCAGAGTATCTCCACAGCGATGTCACCACAATAGAGCGTATTGAGATCCTGACCAACTTCAGAAAAGGTGTGTTTGACTGTTTGGTGGGAGTCAATTTGCTGCGAGAGGGACTTGATCTGCCAGAGGTTGAGCTTGTCTCAATTCTCGACGCTGACAAAGAAGGATTCCTCCGCTCTGAGACCTCACTCATACAGACGATCGGTCGTGCTGCGAGAAACGTTAATGGAAGGGTGGTGCTCTATGCAGACACGATGACGGGAGCACTCGAAAAAGCCATCTCCGAAACTGAACGGCGTAGAGAGATCCAGGTAGCGTACAACACAGCTCACCACATCACGCCGCAGACCGTGAAGAAAAACATCAAAGACATCACTGCGGAACTACGTACTGAACATCAAAAGACAGTTGATGAGTTAGTGCGTATCGACGAAGACGAGTTCCGCCGCGCTCCAAAGAAAGTACTTCGTGATAAGCGCGCCCATATGGCCAAAGCTGTGAAAGATCTCGATTTTGAGACAGCGGCACTCCTCCGAGATGAGATATTCCGACTTGAAAAGAAATTGGATGAAATGAAGTAGCTTCCCTATGGTGTGTACATGTCTCGACTGTGCGTGTCACGGGGCTGTTATACTTTCAGTATATGCCGCCGACACAAACCAAGGGTGAGCCGCTTTTGTTTGTACGTATTATCACGTATACGATTGTTGTTGTAGCCGTTGGAATTCTCGCCGTAGCTCTGTACCCATGGTATCTCGCGAATCAGATCAAAACTGCAACGATCATCTTCAGCGCCCCACTCTCACTTGAGAGTACCACCGTGTCAGAGAATAGCGCGTTGTTGGCTCTTGAAGAACATAATTATCAAGCGGGAGACATCACCTTATATTTCACCACCTATGACGACGGTGATCCGAGTGGCGGGTGGGATGAAACAAAAGAGGCAGCTAATGCAAAACGTGCCGCTGAGGATTCAACTGTGGTTGCATATTTAGGACCACTTAACAGTGGAGCTGCTAAGGTGTCGATGCCTATCCTTAACGCTGCCGGCATCCTTCAGATCTCACCTTCAAATACATGGCCTGGGCTCACAAAACCAGGCTTTCTGACCGGCGAGCCAAGTATCTTTTATCCAAATGGAACACGACACTATTTCAGAACTGCTACCACTGACGATCTTCAAGGACCTGCGGGAGCCCGGTGGGCAGAGAAACTAGGATATGATCGTGTCTATGTGGTCGACGATGGTGATTCATATGGTGTCGGCATTGCACGACTCTTTGAGCGAGGGTTGCGAGATCGGGGTATCACTGTGGTCAAGCATGAGAGTGTCTCTGCTGATAAAGAAGTATATGAGCGTATAGCAAATGACATTCTTTCTTCTCACGCCAACCTTGTGTACTACGGAGGTATCACACCCAATGGGGGTCCTGAACTTTTGAAGACATTACGTGATAAGGGTTCACAAGTTGCATTCATGGGACCTGACGGCATCTTCGAACAAGACTTCTTAGATCGAGCCGGTCACCACGCTTCTGAGGGACTTATGCTCACTGCGATCGGAATTCCACCCGAATCGGTCGATACGCCAAAAGCCAAAGATTTTGTTATGCGTTACACAAAACGTTTTGGCGGAGCGCCTGACGTCTTCGGTGCCCTTACCTATGACGCAATGAATGCTGTCATCGAAAGTATAGAGCAAGCAGGGCGTGTCAATCGACGAGACATACTGAACGCCATGAAAGATATACAGAAGCACGAGGGTGTCTTTGGACCATACTCATTCACCAATGAAGGGGACACCTCGCTCCATCTCATCAGTGCGAATGTGGTGAGGGATGGTGAGTTTGTGTACGAGGAGACACTCGATACCGTGCATGAATGACACACTTCAAAACCCCATACCACGCATCCCATTCCGGCAGCGACTGGCGGTACGCTTGTTAACGCCGCTCGTCTTACTGGTTCTTTCTCTTGTCTCAGTCATCTCTCTTCTGGTGTGGTACAGCTATCGTGGCGATGTTTCTGCAGGGGAAAAGGTGCCGGTTGAGATCGCAGAGACAATGAATGAACGCATTGAGAATTTCTACACACTCGAAAAACAAAACCTATCCCTCGCAGTGAGAAGCATCTCCCTCTCCTCATTTGGTGAGCGCGACCGTCTATTTCTCTCACGCCTAGTGGAGGATGATTCTGCGGTCAATGAGATCGTTCTCACCAACGCAACGGGGACAGTCATATTCAGGACCGTTAAATCAACCGCACAATCTATTGTTTCAGTCTCGGACCCTGAGTTCATTAAAAGTAGGGATCGTGTCATCGTGTCGAGATCTCAAGACATCACAGAACCATACGTCTCAGAGTACAACACCCCCTATCTCCTTTGGACAGTGCCAATCTACGATAACGAAGGGGCGATTCAAGCACTGCTCACTGCAGTGATCGACGTCTCGACATTTTGGAGTTTTTCTTCAAGCATTTCATCCACTGATATTCCGAATACCCTGGTCGTCGTGTCCACGAGCGGAGGGGCTGTGCTCGTCTCGAGTCAACGAGCCGTTCTCACCGGTCACGAAGATCGGATCAGAGATATTTTGTTCAACCATAGCGGTTCGGGTAGTGTCGAACATTACAGTGGTGTCCTCGGAAGCAGTGTGGTCGGGAGAGTGCTCGAAGTCAAATCCTTTAACTGGTATGTCATAGCTGAGGTGCCTGTGCGTGAACTTATGGTTGCAACAGAACGAAACATTGTGATCCTTGTAGGTATGTTACTTCTCATCACACTCCTTGCTGTGTATACATTCTTTTCGTTTGAATTCTACCTGAGTCGTCCTCTCGCAGAGCTTTCTCTCGGCGTCTATGCACTGAGGCAAGGCAACAACAAGACCAGGATAGCACTCAAGGTCCAAAATGAACTTTCACGGTTTTCTGAGGTTTTGAACATAATGGCCAAGAACGATGATTGTCCA
>JAYQPD010000005.1:0-43780 GCA_038145135.1 bacterium
CAGACGTTGGGGTCAAAGATCTTTCATACCGATTCTCTTTCTATGATGAGCGCGGTTCGCTTATCACAACCATCGACGGTCATACTACGCTTCCACCAAACGATGTGTACGCGCTCTTCGAGGATCGTATCGATCTTCGCGGAGCAGTACCGAAGCGTGTGGAGCTCACCATGGATCCAAACCCTGTGTGGGAGAAGATGTCAAATGTCCGAAAACAGTTTTCAATCACTGGCACACTCTTAAAAAGTGCTGATTTTGAGCCACGACTTAATGCTTCCATTACCAACCAGACACTCGACAGTGTAGAGAATGTTGAAGCGATTGCTACGATCTTTGATGCAAAAAATCATCCACTCACCGCATCCCGGACATTTGTGCCGCGCATTGACGGGAAGGGGACCGAGCGACTTTCATTTACTTGGCCAGAGCCTATCGCCAAAACACTAAGGAGCTGTGAGGTGCCGACAGATGTCATGCTCGCGATCGACCTCTCGGGGAGTATCAACGATGATGGCGGGACACCACCAGAGCCGCTTGCGACGGTGTTGAAGGCGGCGCAGTCTTTTGCCGGTCGTCTCCGAAGCCAAGACCAGGTCGGTGTGGCAACATTTGCGACAGAGAGTAAGGTCGTGCAAGGACTTACTACAGACACTAAGAAGGTATCAGATCTTATCGGAACACTAAGAGTAGAGCCAAAAGAGGAGCGTGGCTCAACGAATACTGGTGATGGCATTAAGGATGGGGTGATCGAACTCTTCTCGGAACGACATAATCCCGATGCACGTAAGGTACTCGTGGTACTTACCGATGGCATTGCAAATGCACCTGAAGAAGATACTGCAGAAGAATACGCACTTGCCCTCGCAAATGAGTCAAAAAAATACGGTATCACCATATTCTCTATAGGTCTTGGTAAGAATGTGAATGCCGAGTTTGTTCGTTCGCTTGCATCAGATCCTGGCTACGGGTATCTTGCAGTAGACCGATCAACACTCGACGGGATATATCGTGCTATTTCGACCGCTATCTGTGAGGATGGCGCAGCCGTGATCGATATCATTCCCAAGATCGATGTGAGTCGGTAACTCATGCGCGGATTCTTCAGTCTCTTTACCGGTTTCGATCTACCACTGTTTCTCGGGGCGGTGGCACTTTCGCTCTGTGGGCTTGCTACCATGTACTCGTTCGTAGGCGAGGAGTCGCTCTTCTCAAAACAGATCGTATGGATCGGTGCGTCGGTCGTTGCACTGCTTATTGCGGTTGTTCCCGATTATCGGCTTCTGCGTACCGGGAATACGGTCATCACGGTATACGGTGTCATGCTCCTCCTGCTTGGACTCATCTTGGTCATCGGCGAGATAACGCTCGGTGCGCAAAGTCGTTTCGACCTCGGGTTCTTCTCGATCCAGCCATCGGATCCGGCGAAAGTGGTGTTGATCATGACACTGGCCAAGTATTTTTCAAAGCGACACGTAGAGATCGGCGATCTGCGGCATATCATTGTTTCAGGCATTTATGCGTTTCTCATATTTGCACTGGTGTTCGTACAGCCGGATTTTGGTTCGGGCATCATCATTGCATCGATCTGGTTCGGGATGGTCTTGGTTGCCGGGATCCGCTGGCAACACCTTCTTCTGGTCGGCATGTTGGGCACCGTCGCTTTCTCCGGCCTGTGGCTCTTCGGGTTTCAAGACTATCAAAAGGAGCGTATCATGACCTTCCTTCACCCGCTCGCTGATATCCAGGGCGCTGGATACAACGCGTATCAGTCGACCATCGCGGTTGGCTCGGGGCAGTTTTTGGGGAAGGGGATCGGGTATGGTACTCAATCAAAACTTCAATTTCTCCCTGAGTACGAGACCGACTTCATTTTTGCTGCGTTCGCAGAGGAGTGGGGATTTGTTGGTGTGGTCTTTCTTTTCATACTGTATGGTGTGGTGATTTGGAGAATACTTCGGATCTCACTTCGAGCTCCATCAAACTTCGAACGACTTTTTGGCGCTGGGGTGGCCATTTTATTCTCTAGTCACTTTTTGGTGCATATCGGTATGAATATCGGCCTTTTGCCAGTCACCGGAACCACCGTACCGTTTCTTTCATATGGAGGCTCGCACCTCATTACTGAGTTCATTGCACTCGGTATGCTCATGGGTATGAATAAAGCTCCGATCGTTAAGGACTACAAAACGAGCGAACTGGTGGGGGCTGCGTAAACTGGTTACTGCAACACGCTGTATCGACAATCCTCGCAGTGTGAGCTGTTGAGGTCTCCTAGTAGAGCGCGATGGTCTTTTTGATCATGTGTGAGAGCTCAAACTCATCGAGTGGAAGGTCGAGTGCTTCACGCACACCACCAACAGGGTTAGCGGTGATAGGGAGACCTGCGACCCGTGCTTCAAGAAGTACGTACGGCAGCCCTTCTTTGAGGGAAGGGAGTGCAAAAGTATCAAAGCCTTTGAGTACTTGGCGTGCAGGAAGGTAGCCAAACAGTTTGACGCGACCCTCGAGCCCGTACGACTGTATCTTCTCCGTCAGAAATGCACGTAACTCACCTTCGCCCACGATCGCGACATACATACCCTCATCGGCACGTGCTGCTTCGATAAGCATGACCTGATTTTTATTACGAGTGAGTTCACCAATGGTTCCCGTAATACGGACACCCTGAGGGAATGCGCTCCGGATCATATCGCCAGTATCCAGTTGCATGGAGAGATCGATGCCATTATGGATGACGACAGCGTCACCGCGTCTATCGTATGCACATACCACGATGGTGGTGTGAGCTAGTGCCATCCCGACCGATTCTAGAAATGAAATGATACGACGCTGCCACCACGGACGTGGTTCATTCGAGGCCCACCCATGTACCGTGGAAATGATCCGCGGTACTCGCGCGATGCGTGCAGCAAGCGCGCCGATCGTTACGGCCTTTGCGCTATTGAGGTGGACAACTGCTGGGCGTTCTCGCTTGAAGAGTGTGAGGAGCTCACGAAATGTGGTGAGGTCGCGCCAGAGAGATACATTTCGGAGGAATGAAGAAACGACCACAGTGCGAATGCCTATTGCTTCAAGCTTCTCTCGCAACACGCCAGGTGCTGTGCCGCGCTCCCCGGTACCGCCGAGTGCAACCACGACCTCAAACTGGTCTTTGGGGAGTCCGTTCGCGAGGTCAAAGACATACCGCTGTGCGCCACCAAAATTCGATTTGGTGATAACGTAGAGCACCTTTGTCTTTGGGTTAGTTATCGGTGTTTCCATAGGGTAATTGCAGTAGTTATAACACATGATGTCAATAAAACGACACGCTTGCCGTACGTACGTAAGTGCGTATGATAGTGATATATCGCCATATAATTCATGATAGGGATCAACGGAGCGCTGTTGTTCTTTGGTGATGTCGCAGTATTCATTGCGGCGCTCTTTTTGGCACTCATGGTCCGTTACCGGGCGTGGCCGAGTGACGCAGTATTGTACGAACACCTTGAGTCGTTCATGGGGGTGTTCATAGTATGGGGTATCGTATTTCTGATTGCTGGGCTCTATGATGCGCGGGTCAACCTCTCTAGAAAACGCATTCCTGTTTTGATCATCCAAGCACAGTTCGTTAACCTTGCGCTTGCGACCGCGGTATTCTTCGTATTTCCCGTCGGCATCACTCCAAAGGTGACGTTAGTACTCTACGGGATCATCTCCACGGCCCTCATCGCATTCTGGAGACTCTTTATTTTCCCGTACCTTGCTTCAAAGCGTGCACTCCACGCACTCATTGTGGGAGGAGGGGAAGAGGCAGATGCGCTCCTGCGTATTTTGAATACGGGTGAATTCTTCACGTTCATAAGTGCACAAAAGATAGATCCGGAAGCATATGCCGATCAGGGTACGTTCGCCACGGCACTTCATGAGCGTGTAGCAAAGGGTGACGTGTCGCTCGTTATTGGGGACACATTGAGTAGCAAGGCAGGGAAACTCGTTGCCTCGTTCTTTGACATTGCTTTCTTAAACAGACATGCCATGTTCCTCTCGCTCCATCAAGTGTTTGAACAGATCTTTCATCGTATTCCTCCTTCAATGGTTCATGATTCATGGCTACTCGAAAATGTTTCCATGCAGCCACATGCGCTCTATGATGTTGCAAAGCGCATCTTTGATATTGGTGGCGCACTTATTCTCGGCATATGTACATTACCGCTCTATCCGCTCATTATGCTTGCTATATATCTCGATGATCACGGCCCATTCTTCTACCGTACTGAACGCGTAGGTAAATACAACCACACCATTCATCTGATAAAATTTCGCACCAAAAATGGGCAAGACGTGGGTCAGCAAGCACTTCAGAGCACGTTGGTCGTGACGCGGGTCGGTGGATTTCTGAGGAAGACCAGACTCGACGAACTGCCTCAGGTTTGGAATATTTTAAAGGGAGATCTTTCATTTATCGGCCCGCGTCCAGAGATGCCAGCACTCGTCTCTGTCTATGAGGGCAAGATCCCGTACTATGGCATGCGGCATATGATCACCCCAGGCCTTTCTGGTTGGGCGCAGATCAATGACTTTGATGTTCCGCGAAGCGGCATCGATGTAGAGCGCACCGTTCAAAAGCTCTCCTTCGACCTCTACTACCTCAAGCACCGGTCGTTCATCCTCGATCTCGAGATCGCCCTTAAAACGATCCGCGCACTCTTATTACGCAGTGGGACGTGATATAACTTCAGTACAATTTTATTACCTCGATCTATGTCATTAGAGTCAGTTCACGATAAAAAGTGTGTGGTGACCGGCGCCGCCGGATTCGTCGGCTCACACCTTGTTGATGCATTAGTGAAGGAGGGGGCACATGTTGTGGCTCTCGATGTGCCGCTCGCGGCGCAGTGGAGTGTCATACCGCACACTGTTGAAAAAATCGAGTGTGACATCCGAGATCGGACCATAGTGAACGAGGCGGTAGCGGGTGCTGATGCACTCTTTCACCTCGCTGCCAGGGTGAGCGTGCCTGGATCGATCGAAGACCCGGTTTTGTACCATGAAACCAATGTTGATGGCACACTTGCCTTGCTTGAGGCGATACGCACCACTGCACCGCGCGCCCGAATGGTGCTCGCTTCTTCGGCGGCGGTCTATGGTGATCAGCCAGCGCGCGCAGTTGAAACCATGTCCGCAAGGCCGCAGAGTCCCTACGCACTCCATAAATATTTTAACGAGCGTATGGCGCAACTCTGGAGTTCGCTCTATGCTATTGAAACCGTGTCGATCAGACCTTTCAATATCTACGGTCCACGTATGAATCCTGAGGGTCCGTATGCCGGAGTCATCGGTAGGTTCCTCAAGATGAAACAGGAAGGGAAACCACTTCAAATAACTGGTGATGGTACCCAGACTCGCGATTTTGTACATGTTGAAGATGTTGTTTCTGCATACCTTAAAGCAGTAACCTCACCGATGGTAGGGAAGGGTGAGGTGATCAACATCGCGTCTGGCAAAAGTGTGACCGTGAATGATCTTGCAGGCATGATCGGCGGTGCCGTTGAGTACGTATCCGCACGCGTGGAGATCCATACCTCTGAGGCAAGTATTGAACGCGCTCGTGAACTACTCTCGTGGGAGCCAGCTGTCGCGCTCGGAGATGGTATTAGCGAGCTCACCGCACGGGGTATCTAGCCATGGTGGTCTCTGGTACACAGCTCGCCGAAGAACTTTCGTCACAGCTTACTGAGCGCGTGCGCGCGCTTTCACATACTCCGTCGCTCGCAATCCTCTCTATCGCACCTGACTTTGCAACCCTGAAATACCTCGACATAAAAAAGAAGCGCGGAGATGCGATCGGTATCTCGCTTGAGGTAGTCTCGCTTGAGAGTTCTGTTGAGACTGAAGAGGTGCTTGCGAAAATGGAAACCCTCCTGCACACACATGATGGGGTTGTGTTGCAACTCCCATTTCCACCACACATCGATACCAAACGAGTGCTCGATGCGCTGCCACGCCATAAGGATCCAGATTGTATTGGACGTGAAGCAGGTGAGCTACCATATTCTGACATGGCGGTGCTGCCACCAGTGGTCGCGGCGATCGTGCATATCGCACATACGCATAGGGTCTCTTTCGAAGGTAGTCAGATCGTACTTCTCGGCCGAGGTCGCCTTGTGGGTGCGCCCATGGAACGCTATCTCACCGAACATCACATCACCCCTACCGTGATCACGCAGTCTGACCAGAATGGCACTACAGCGATCAAGGATGCAGATATCATCATAAGTGGGGCGGGCGTCCCAGGACTCATCACGCCTGATCAGATCAAAGAAGGGGTGGTCATTTTTGACGCAGGCACCTCAGAAGAGGGGGGTAAACTCCGAGGCGATGCGGACCCATCATGTGCCCAAAAGGCAGGACTGCTAACCCCGGTTCCAGGCGGGATCGGTCCTCTTGCGGTCGTGAAGCTCTTTGAGAACCTCATAGTGCTTGCGGATAGGGGGGAGAGCGGAGAGTTTTAGAATGTGATATAACATGCGGGTATGAATGATACTGTATCTGCTTCTTCGCGCCGTGCGGTGACGGCATTTCGTGCGATCGCAGTCCTCATTGTGGGTGTGGCGATCGGTTATTTTGTCTACTCATCCACCGTGGATTCGTCATCGCGGTTTCCTTTTAAATACGGCCTTGATCTCGCAGGGGGTAGTCATCTCGTCTACACTGCCGATCTCTCCCACATCACGCCGGGAGAAGAAGACGATGCGATGTCGTCACTCCGCGATGTAGTCGAGCGTCGTATCAACGTATTTGGTGTTTCTGAGCCGATCGTACAAGTTGAAAAATCGTCTGCGGTGTCGGGTGAATCCGAACGCCGTCTCGTCGTTGAGCTTCCCGGTATCACTGATGTTGCCACAGCTGTTGAAGAGCTTGGTAAGACGCCACTCCTCGAGTTCAAACTTGTGAATACTGAAGCGCGTGCGGCAAAGGCGTCTCTCGAGGATTTACAAGAGAATGCGTCAACGAGCGGTGCCGGCATCTCGAATGTCACCGTAAATGGACAAGAGGTCGGTGATGAGTATATCGATACCGGCCTCACCGGACGGTACTTGAAGCGTGCACAGCTCGTATTTGGCAACAACAACAGCGCACAGGCAGGACTCTCTGAACCGATCGTGCAGGTCACCTTCAACGCTGAAGGAGCAGATCTCTTTGCAAAACTCACTAAAGAACACGTCGGTGAACAACTCGCGATCTTCCTCGATGGCGTATCGCTTTCTGAACCGGTCATTCGTGAGCCGATCACCGGTGGCACTGCAACTATCTCGGGAAACTTCACTGCTGAAGAAGCCCGCGAGCTGGTCAGGAACCTCAACTTTGGCGCACTCCCCGTACCGATCGAGCTCTCGAGCACTCAAGCCATTGGTGCAGCACTCGGAGGTGAGGCGCTCAATGCCGGCGTGTACGCTGGTGTCATTGGCTTCCTTATCCTCTCACTCTTCATGGTTCTCTGGTACCGCCTACCGGGCTTTGTAGCGGTGGTGGCACTTCTCCTCTATGTTGCGATGATGCTTGCACTCTTCAAGCTGATTCCGGTCGTACTCACGGCAGCGGGTATTGCAGGATTCATCCTCTCGGTCGGTCTGGCAGTTGATGCCAATATCTTGATCGCGGAGCGCATCAAAGAAGAGCTTCGTGACGGAAAGGGGACAGAAGAAGCAATCCGTGGCGGTTTTGCCCGCGCTTGGCTCGCAATTCGTGATTCAAACATCACCCACGTGATTGCCGGCATCATCCTCTTCTGGTTTGGCACAGCGCTCATCAAAGGTTTTGCATTGGTGTTTTCACTCGGTGTTGTTGTTTCAATGTTATCTGCAATAACAATCTCGCGAACACTCCTTCTCGCAATTCCGGTTGATGCAAAGCGACCACTCGGCAAATTCCTTATGGGTTCAGGTATCAAACACTAAGTATGTTTTTCTTACGCTACCAAAAGCAGTTCTTCATTCTTCCGCTTGCGCTGGTCGTCATCTCGATTGCTGTGATCTTGAAGTGGGGGTTTGTTCCGGGCATTGATCTTGTGGGTGGTTCACTCCTTGAAGTTCATTATCCTGATACTCGCCCTGATGTCGCAGAGATCAGGGGTGCAGTCGAATCACTCGACTACGGATCAGTGCGTGTACAGCCTTCTGGCGACCAGAATGCCATCCTCCGTCAACGTGACCTCACTCCTGCGGAAAAAGATACACTCCTTAGCTCGATATCTTTTGACCAGCAGATCGAAGAGGTGCAGTTCAACTCAGTCGGTCCATCGATCGGCGCTGAGCTTCTCGCGAAGGCATGGTGGGCTATCGCACTCGTGACACTCTCCATCATTCTCTTTGTTGCCTTTGCGTTTCGTCACGTATCAAAGCCGGTTTCCTCATGGAAGTATGGTGTGGTGGCGATCGTCACTTTGATGCACGACATCATTGTGCCAACAGGCCTCTTTGCCTACCTTGGGTACGTACGTGGCGCTGAGGTGGATGCGCTCTTCATTGTGGCACTTCTCACTATTCTCGGTATCTCTGTTAACGACACGATCGTGGTGTTCGACCGTATCCGTGAGAACCTTCGCTTCAACGAGGAGAAGAAGCGCAGCGAACCATTCAATGAAGTGGTTGCGCGCTCAGCTATGCAAACTATGGCGCGTTCGATCAACACCTCGGTGACCGTTATTATCGTACTCCTCGCACTCTTCGCATATGGCCCCGCTGCCACCAAAGATTTCGCGCTCACGCTCATCGTAGGTATGGTCGCTGGTACGTACTCGTCGATATTCTTGGCGTCGCCACTTTTGGTACAGATAGCACGCTGGCAAGGAGACTCTAAAAAGAAATAGTGCAATGATCATCGGTATCGCAGGTACACTTGGGGCCGGAAAAGGTGAGAACGTGTGGGACACGTTCGCAAGACCTTGCCAGCCATCTTTGAGCTTGCGAAAAGATGGTGACAAGGTGTACTGCGCCGGTACGGCGCCCGTGCCGCCATCGTTCCTCGGCATCGTAACTATACCCTCGCTATGATCATCGGTATCGCAGGTACATTAGGGGCCGGAAAAGGCACGGTCGTCGAATACCTAAAGACCCAAGGATTCGCACACTACTCAAGCTCAAGCACCCTCAAAGACCTGTTGACCGAACGAGCGCTTCCACCAAACAGGGCAAATCTCTCAGAACTTGCCAATGAGCTATCGCTTCAATATCCCGGGGGCATCCTTGGCTTGAACCATAAACGAGCACAAGAAGACGGATACGCCGACTATGTACTTGAGTCGCTCCATCGTTTGCACGAGGCAGAATACGTTCGAAGCATCAAAGGTGTCATCCTCGGTGTCGATGCTGACGTAAAGCTCCGCTACGAACGTGTCATACAACGAAAGGAGGGTGAAAAAGATAATGTGACATACGAACAGTTCCTCTCTGATGTCGAGCGTGAAGAAGAGGGGAGTCAGGGAGGTGATGGGCCAAACATTCGCGCAATACTCAAGGTGGCCGATGAGATCATCGAGAACAATGGCTCACTCGCTGAGCTTCACAAAAAGATCGATACGTTCTTGATGCGCGAGCGCGCACGAGTTGCATAACGTGATGTGAGGCACTGTACTATACGTGTATCTGAGTACCCGTGAATGGTGCTCCCTCGATACACTTCTTAAGCTCTTCGATCCTGTTGCCATTTACGATCGCTACCTCGATGCCGTGTGTTTCTGCTTCACGAGCGGCAACTGGATCGAACGGGGAAGAGAGTCCTGGATCCCACTCCGCGGGAATCAGTTTTCTAAAATCTGCCCATGATATTGTCTCAATAGGTGTAGCCGCCGGATCCTTTTTAGGATCGGCAGTATAGACATGGTCGATATTTGAGAGGTTGATCACTTTTTTAGCACCACGACGAACGGCTATCTGCACTGCGCGGAGGTCGGTCGATGCGCCGGGGCGATAACCAGCCGCAACGATCAGGGGTGTATCTTTTTTCATATCCAAGATATCGTCAGGGTTGGTGACCATGACGGGGTGGGCATGGTCTCGGAAAATCGCTCGGAGTAAGTGGCCGTTGAGGCGTGTTGCGTGGAGTCCGAGCCAATCGAGATCTTCTGAATTGAGATCTGACACTATCTTTGCCGCCTCTTGGTACTTACGGGCAGTCTTACCACCTCCTGCGATGACAACAAAAGATCGACCATTCTGGTCGATCTCTGACTCAATAAGTTGTTTAAATGAAGAGAGAAAGGCGGTGTCGATCTCGCCAGGGACGATCATAGATCCACCGACTGAGATAATGATAGGTTCGTGTGACATGACGGTCAGATTGTACCACATGGCCTCACGGAACCACTGGATTTCTTGACACTATCTAGTAAAGAACGTAGGGTATTGGTCGGCTCTTTGAGAAGAAGGAGGAGAAGAAGTATGACATTGGGTGATCTAACAGGACTTGGTATGGCGCCTCAGCCATATTCAAAGTCGTGCATTGTGGGGGTCACGATCGAGCAGGTCCCGCTCGACATGACTGCCTTTTTCACGTATCTCGAAAAGAGTGGAATGGTGCGGTATGCGATGAATGTGCAAGGACTGCTGCATCGAACCGTGCCGTACTCGCCATTTGAGCAGCGTAAGGTTTGCTTCAATGACGTAGCTCGACGCTTGGATTCAAACGCCGCCATAGCGCACATCAGGGCCTGCAGCAGCTTTACGGAGGATGATCTGACGATCTTCCTTCGGGCTGTGTTTGAGGCGTCAGGGCAGGCAGAGAAGATCTTCCCGCAAGCAGCGACGAGTTACATACCACTCGCTGATTCTGGGTATGTTTTCCAGGTCACATGGCAAAGTTCGAGGAACTCCTGGTACTTCCAGTTGGTGCCAGACGGTCCCTCAGAGCTCAGGCCCGGAGATAGACTTTTCTCCCAATACTCAAAGAGTAAGGCACTGGCCGCCTAGCTCATTTCTGCCCGGTTTTGCGAGAGCAAAACCGGGCTTTTTCTATGAGGGCATGAGAGGGTGGCTCTTGTGCCATGTACGCGCTTGACTCAATGCTCAAAACCCGTATAATAGCCCTCGCTACCTAGAAGTGGGTGGTTTTCTTTTCACTCCGGCTCCGGGCCATGCGCCAGAGCGTCGAGCGGTGAAAAGGAAGGATTTTTGAAAACTGAATACCAGCATCAATTTATGGAGGCGAAAGAGACTCGCTGCCTTTCCTCGTGAAAGGTGACGTACGTTTTCTTTTGCCTTGATCCTTAGGAAAACAAGGAACGCTTTCTAAATTTATTTAGAAGCGCTTCCGTTTATGATTAGAGTTTGATCCTAGCTCAGGATGAATGCTGGCGGCGTGGATGAGGCATGCAAGTCGAATGGGTTTAGGCCCATGGCAGACGAGGTAGTAACACGTAGGTACATACCCAAAAGTCAGGAATAACCGGCCGAAAGGTCGGATAATACTTGATATCTCGCAAGAGGAAAGATTTATCGCTTTTGGAATGGCCTGCGGCGTATCAGCTAGTTGGTAGGGTAACGGCCTACCAAGGCTACGACGCGTAGGGGAGCTGAGAGGCTGACCCCCACCGATGGAACTGCGACACGGTCCATACTCCTACGGGAGGCTGCAGTCGAGAATCTTCCGCAATGGACGAAAGTCTGACGGAGCGACGCCGCGTGAAGGATGAAGTCCCTCGGGACGTAAACTTCTTTTATGAGGGAGGAAATTTTGACGTTACCTCATGAATAAGGGGCTCCTAACTCTGTGCCAGCAGGAGCGGTAATACAGAGGCCCCGAGCATTATCCGGATTTATTGGGCGTAAAGGGTGCGTAGGCGGTCATATTAGTCTTTTGTTAAATCTCCCGGCTCAACCGGGAACTCGCAAAGGAAACGGTATGACTCGAGGATGTGAGAGGTGTGCGGAACTCATGGTGTAGGGGTGAAATCCGTTGATATCATGGGGAACACCAAAAGCGAAGGCAGCACACTGGCACATTCCTGACGCTGAAGCACGAAAGCGTGGGTAGCGAACGGGATTAGATACCCCGGTAGTCCACGCCCTAAACGATGACAACTGGCTATAGGGAGTATCGACCCTCTCTGTGGCGAAGCTAACGCGTTAAGTTGTCCGCCTGGGTAGTACGGCCGCAAGGCTAAAACTCAAAGGAATAGACGGGGGCTCGCACAAGCGGTGGATCATGAGGCTTAATTCGTCGCTAAGCGAAGAACCTCACCAGGGTTAGAAATCCTACTGCACGCTCCGGGAAACCGGAGAAGCCTTCGAGGGTGTAGGACAGGTGATGCATGGTCGTCGTCAGTTCGTGGCTTGAGTTGTTCCCTTAAGTGGGGAAACGAACGCAACCCCCGTTGCCTGTTACAAGTGTCAGGCGAGACAGCTCCCTCACGGGAGAGGAAGGTGGGGATGACGCCAGATCAGCATGTCCCTCTGATACCCTGGGCTGCACTCGTGATACAATGGTTGCTACAACAGGACGCAATACCGTAAGGTGGAGCAAATCCTTATAAAAGCAACCCCAGTTCGGATTGAGGGCTGCAACTCGCCCTCATGAAGTCGGAATCGCTAGTAATCGCAAATCAGCTACGTTGCGGTGAATACGTTCCCGAGCCTTGTACTCACCGCCCGTCAACTCAAGGGAGCCGGAAGTGCCCGAAGCCCCACCTCGCGTGGGTCTACGGTAAGTTCGGTGACAGGGAGTAAGTCGTAACAAGGCACGGCTAGCGGAAGCTGGTCGTGGATTAATTCCAATTCGGAACGTCTCAACGGGATCCGTCCCCAGAGACTTATCCGGTCGATGTTATGTGCCTCAATTGAGCACATAACGGGCTCATCATGGTGATGCCCTAAAACCCATGTGACGTACGGGAAAGACCGTACCGAGGTCAAGGCAAAAGAAAACACATGTCATTCACGCAATTGATGCTGGTATTCAGATTTTAAACTCCACTATATATTGTGAGAACAAAAACCCCTCGATTCCACTATGGAATCGAGGGGTTTTTGCGAAACAACGTAGTTAATAGAACGAACCCGAGGTGAAGCCATCGCTTGATCCATAATCACGATACTGACTATAGCAGTCTCGATTGAAGTCAGGACACGGCACACTCGACTTATTGATGTCGAACGCACCCATGGCCATGCGCACGATACCCCAGATAGAGATCATGATGACGAGGCCAAGTACGCCATAGAGAAGGAGGCGCTTTCCAGAATCCCGTCCCTCCTCAGTACTTCCTTTGAAAATGAAGAATTTTGCGAACCCCCAGATAAGGAACAGGAATGCGATCGAGAAGATAAGAGGAACCAGTACGTTGTTCACAAATCCGAGGAACACAATGAGCTGACTCTGAATCGACGTGTTACCGGCAGCGAAAGCGCAAAGTGGTAGGAGTGCCATCGGTACTATGAGACCAAGGTATCGTTTCATACCTGTAATAATAACGCATATTCAAAGCTCTGCCATTGCACATCTCCGCAAGTTTGGTAGTGTAAAAGTAGGTGCAAGAGCGTGAGGAGTACTACCATGTCAAAGCATCGTCAAGTGCAACCAGTGCAGGTCGCGTTTCGCGGGAGGAAGATCAACTTCAACCTTGGAGTAGAGCTACTCTCGTCTGCTACCAATCGCACTCGTGGCGAATGTGCCAGGCTCCTCAATTGCGCAAGTCGAAGAGAGCTCGATTGCTACTTGAGGGGGAAATACAACCCTTCACAGCTACTCGTGGATAAACTCTCGAGTGAGCTCCATAACGCTTTCGCTTAAAATAGCAACGTAGAGCCGACGCGTCCGCGTCGGCTTTTTCATTTGTGCGCGTTCTAGGGTTCGAACCTAGGACCTTTCGAGTATCAGTCGAATGCTCTACCAACTGAGCTAAACGCGCATTATATTGGTGTTGGCGTCATCTTTATGCCGTGTGATAGTACCAGAAAAACACCCCATTTTCAACTCTGATATAGTAGAGGTGATTCAGAAATATGAAGACACTGAAATATACACATCTTGCCCCTAACGTCTGGAAAGCACTCGAAAAAGAAGTCCGAAAAGGGTGGGTTCAACGTGGGGTGAAGCATCCTGAAACGGTCGCTCTGCATACGCTCAAAATGCTTGAGATAGGTAAGGAACTTGCTCAACATTCTGGCTATACAACCGAAGAGCGCGATGATCTCTATGCAATGCTCGAGATCCATGACTGGCCGGAGGCTATTCATGGTGATGTAATCACAACGGTTGGTATTGATCACGAACGAGAAACCAATCATAAAGCAGAAAAGTTCCTTCGTGAGAAGTCTGCGATGGAACAGATCTGCGCACCACTTGGCGACACAGGCCAGACTCTTCTGACCCTCTGGCTTCGATTTGAAGAGGGAATTGACCGAGTGGCGAAAGATGCACGAGATATCGATAAGTACCAAGCGATCGAGCAGGCGTTTGAGTACGAGCGCACGCAGGGCATCGTCGGTCTTGGTGATGAGTTTGTGAAGTATTCACCCGAGGTCACCCATCCCTATCTCTGCCAACGTTTGGATACGCACTGTGGGTTATGAGAGGGAATGCCCTTCTTTTTACTATCTTAGTACACGGAATAGTAGCCACTACGAAGAACAAACTTCCCTGTTCCCGAGTACCGTAGAGTGATTGAACAACTCGTTGCACGATAAAACGCCGGCACGTGAGTGCCGACGTTGGCTAGGGGAGGAACTCGTAGCTCCCGTGTTTGTTCTGAGTGAATGGACACATCATCTTCGCCTGTGCGAGCTTGGTACGAAGTTGATCCATATGTGTGCGGACATAGAAGGTTGGGTGGTCCGTTTTGATACCTGCTCGTTCGCAGATGAGTGCTGCATTTATCATGCGTGGTTCTCCATGCATGATGCACCGGAGCATCAAGGCGGTTGTGGATCCAATAGTGACCATACCACTTCTGTGCCAGAGTAGGCCGCTTTCGGCATCGAGCCCCCATCCTCGTTTGACGGTGTACCGCCCAGGCTGAGGGGGTTGATCGACGTCCTGGTCGTGTTCAAGGGGTTCATGTGACCCCATGATCGGATCGCTGCAGAGTATGCCGATGAGATAGTCACGCACATCGGCGTCACGTCTCCATTCCCTAAGCGCTGCCACGATCCACCGTGCTCGTTGTTTCAGCTCGTCTAGTGTGACCAGCTTCTCCGCTTCGGCACGAATAATGAGTGCGCGGGATAGTGGAGACTTACAGTTCTCCTCTTCAATAAGCCGCAGGATGCTTCGTGCATCCCACGAGCGTCCTTTGTACGACAAGGTACGTGAGATGGTTACCGTCATATGATCCTCTCTAAGAAACAGGTTTTCTCCACTCACTTAATCACAAATGCTCTTTGCGTACAATTACCCACACCACAGTGGCACCAAAGCATTGCGTGCATCTGCAATATGTCGTATAACAGTGCGCAGTTTTGGTTCAACAGGGAGTTTGGTGATGAGCGCAACCTCAAACACTATCCGTACGTCGGGTCAGATCGGCCCGGTAGCGACTTCACAGATGGAGTCAAAAAGAAGTATGGTGACGGGTGTGGTGCACCAGGCTCCAACCCCGAACATGCATTATGGGTTTCTCCGTTTTGCTAATCTCCATCACGATGTCTTTGTGCCGCAGCGCATCATTAAGGAAGCGGCTGCACAGCTACAGTTCGTTTGTGGCGCACAGGTTCTCTGCGATATTGAGCACCGTCAAGGTCGCGGGTTTCGGGTGATCAAGATCCATTCTGTAACCTCGCCCAGTTAACTAAACAGCACACACGTGCTGTTTTTTATCGCCACTCAATTTCACCACGCCCGTGTTCTCGCAGGTACTCATTCGCTTTCTTGAAGTGTCCGCATCCAAGGAAGCCGCGGTGGGCGGAAAGGGGGGAGGGGTGTGGCGCTTTGAGGATACAGTGTTTCTCCCAGTCGATGAGCTGTTCCTTCTTCTGTGCGAAGGAGCCCCAGAGCATAAAGACAACATGTTCTTCTTGGTCCCCGATCGCTTTGATGATCGCGTCGGTAAATTCATGCCAGCCATAGTCGGCGTGGGAGTTTGCCTCACCGCTTCTAACCGAGAGTGAGGCATTTAAGAGAAGGACACCTTGCGTTGCCCATCGTGAGAGCTCAGGATCTTTTGACACTGGTGTGCTGTACTCATCCGCGATCTCCTTAAAGATATTTTGAAGTGAGGGTGGCACGGGATTCCCGGGCAGTGTAGAAAAGGCGAGACCGTCAGCAACTCCAGGAGTGTGGTACGGATCTTGCCCCAGGATGACCACCTTTACGTCTTTGGGTTTACACGACTCGAGGGCACGAAAAATATGTTTCGGGTGAGGAAACACACGCGAGCTGAGGTATTCACCCCGCACCTTCTCGGTAAGTAGATTCCAGTATTCTTTCTCAAACTCTTGTTGAAGGAGGCGTCTCCAGGCGTCCGGGATCTTGTTCTCTTGTTCTGTCATACCGGTTAGTGTACCAAAGTGGCTAATAATATACCCCTTGGCGTTTCTAACCATTATGCATGGAATGTAAAAAGCGGTCCTTGGACCGCTTTATTCTATGTACTGAGACGCCGTGTGCCGGGATATCGCCAGAGGATGGCAAGTGCCCGACCGAGTATGGTCGGGCAGTGTGACAGATCACACAGTACGATCGGTCACCAGAGGTTCCTCACGGGTGACCGGAGGGCGATACCCCTTCCAACACTTTTTCACCCCAGGATCCTCTGCCCATTCAGCGATCAGTTCAGCTTTGATCCAGCGATGTGCCTTCTTGAGCTCAGCGAGAGTGACAAAACCTTGGGTAAAAGCTCGTGCCACGAGTGCCTTGTTATAGACGGATTATGGGTCGTTGACCGTATCAAATATCGCCTGTTTCCCATATTCTTTCCCACGAAACTGAAATGAATTGGCCTCATTCGTCCGCATCTGTTCCTCCATTATGGGACCGTCCCGGAAGATAATTAACCATATTACGTAGTATATGTCGAGGTTACTCATTCATTTGGTATGATAGGCATCTATGCACTATTTTCTTCTTAAAACCGAACCATCGGCGTATTCAATTGACGACCTCGAGCGTGACGAGGTCACGTCCTGGGGTGGAGTACGTAACTTTCAGGCGCGTAACCTTATGCGTAGCATGAAAGAGGGCGACATCTGCATCATCTACCATTCATCTTGTGCGGAGCCAGCGGCGGTAGGACTCGCCACCGTCGTAAAGGAGGCGTATCCAGACCCGCTTCAGTTTGATCGTCGGTCACAGTACTTTGATCAATCGTCGAAGATCACCGAGCCGAGGTGGGACGCGGTCGATATCAAGTTTGCAGGGCGTCTTGATAACCCGGTAACCATCAAAATGATGCGGGAGGATGAGGATCTGTCGGAATGCAAGCTACTGGCAAAAGGGAATCGTCTCTCAGTACTGCCGCTCACACACACAGAGTACCGTTCGATACGGCTACTCAGTCAGTCCTAACTTGTTGCTCAAAATGCGTTCAGATCTTCGCTGTTGACCTTGCCATCTTGATTGAGGTCAAAGCGTGGGTCGTTTGAAAAGAGGTTCAGTATCAAAATGCCGCGATCAGCAAAGGTGATCTTGCCATCCCCATTGAGGTCGGGAGAGGGTGCGTCGGTAGTGGTAATTGCAACCGTAGTACTTTGTGGCGCCACCTCTTCTTTTGGAAGGACAGAGAGTACTGTATCGATAGATGGTTGCTGGGGCACATCGGTTCCAAGTCCATCATATTTCAAAATTCGTGCGTCATGCAGGGTGAGGCTCGCATTTCCTGTACCCACCGCCCGTAGCGTTATCGTAAGCAGACTCCCAGTGCCGGTAAACCCGCCACGATGTGTGGTGCCACCACCAAAGTTCATGGTGCCACTCCCGTTCTCGTACCACGGTTTCTCTGCCCAGAGGTCAGCGATCGAGGTGTTGTAGTCTATCGACTGTATATGAACGACACTGTCGTCAAAACCGAGCTCACCGGCGAAGACATTCACCGGTAGCGAGGCATCTACAACGATTTCGAGCGTGAGCGTATCACCCACATGCACCACCTCACTATCTGTTCGGAGTTCCATCACTGCACCACGTCCTTTCCACGAGGGAAGCATCTCAAACCCGGTAACAGCGAGTACAGCGAGCACTGCAGTCGCGCCAAGGAGGATGGGGAGGGTGTTCCCGCGGTGATTTCTGTACTTCATATGGTTCATGGTACCGCATTGGCCCAATTTATCGAGCTACACTTCAGTAGAGTTATGCACAGTTGGGGTAGACAGAGATGTCCAATGTGCGAGAATGAGATATATGAAAAATAGATTTATTGTGAGCGTACTCACGCTCTCGATGGTGCTTGTGCCATTATTCAGCACACATGCCGCACCATCACCTGATGACGGCAGTAGCTCTGCGGCAACAACCGGCACATCTGCTGCAACCATTACTCGCCTCAAGGCGCTTCTGGCGGAGCTCCAGGCGTTGCGGGAAGAGCTTGCAGGTCTCAGGTCGCAGGTGAGTGACCGAATGATAGGTCCCCCAGTCGATCAGCCGGGAGGTACGATCATTCCACCGATCGGTATACCACCAGGTGGTACCATTATTCCTCCTATTGGTTGCGCACCTATAGCAGGTTTAGGCAATTATAGGAGAGGTTCGACGGGTTCTGGAGTGCAAACGATTCAGGCATTCCTCGTAGAAGAGGGAGAGATGACCGCAGATAGTACAACCGGATACTTTGGACCAATGACGGAAAGGGCGCTCCAACACTGGCAGGCAAGCAATGGAGTCGTTTCGTCCGGCGATCCCCAGACCACCGGGTACGGAGTGTTTGGCCCAGCGACACGTGCACACATGGCCAATCGATGCAATGAACGCCGTGCGTTCCGCGCGTCGCCAAGCTTCGGCAAAGCACCACTCTCAGTTCAACTCGCCGGATTCCCGCAGGCAGTTGCCAGCCACATCAACAGCTGTTCGGCGGCCACAAGCAGCGCCATCCTCACCATCAATTGGGGTGATGGCAGTGAGTACAGCACAACACCAGGTGACTCAGGCTGTGTAGACAAATTCAAGAAGCATACCTACACAAAGAATGGTTCGTACACAGTTACTGCGTCGTACAAAAACACACTCGGTATCCGAGAGCCAAACATCTTCCACCCTACTTCGCAAATTAACCCACAGTCATGGAATGGCACGGCGAGGGTAGTGGTGTCAGATATAACGATCGATCCGGTTGGTCCTGGAGGGGCGAATGCACCTTCAGCACGACAACCAGGCTACTGATCATCCGCTCTGCAGCACGCACTAACACAAAGCCCCACTTTGGGGCTTTGTGTTAGTGCGTGCACCCATTCAGTTGACGCGATGAATCAGTACCCTAACAGGCACTTATTCACACCTCAGTCCATTATCATAAACCAACGTGTGATAATGGGTGCATATGAAAAAACATACCTATTCCCTAGGACTGTTTATTATTGGCTTCATTATTACACTAATAGCAGTGGTGCTGTATACCACTCCTGTTGCGCGGGCAGTTAACTACGATGGCGGAAAGACCTCAGCTGATTATTCAAAAGAAACATCCTGGAAAGATAGTTCTGGGGGCGTACATACTGGTAACTATGGTTCAGGCGATCCAAATCCAAGTAGAGAAGGGGGAGGTAACTTCACAGGTTACGGTGGACTTACCAGCTACGCGGGCCACAGCTATACCAACACGAGCACATTGTCCTCAACAGAGGTACTCACCCGTCTCAAAGCACTTCTTGAACAGCTGAATGCTCTCAAGGCACAGCTCGCAGCGCTTAAGGCTAAAGTAGGAGGTGGCGACACAAACCCTAGTACCAATGATCCTGGAACTCGGAATGATGGTACACATGATGGAGCGAACTGTCGTGCACTGTTGAATCTCGGCAATTTCCACAAGGGTATGTCAGGAAGTGGTGTGAGAACTATCCAGAAGTTCCTTGTCGAAGAGGGTGAGATGACCTCAGACAATGCGACAGGGTACTTTGGCATACTGACGGAACAGGCACTCCAAAGATGGCAAAGTAATCACGGCGTGGTCGCTTCTGGTACTGCTTCGACGACCGGGTATGGCGTCTTTGGTGCACGTACACGCTCTGCAATGGCACGCTTCTGTGAGAATCATGACGGGGATCAGGTCTCTACATTCCGCCTCTCACCATCGTTCGGCAAAGCACCACTTACCGTTGAGATCGCTGGAGTTCCAGCATCAGTATTAAAGAAGATCAATGAGTGTAAATACAGCGTTGGTTTCAACGGCGCAAGTGGCAATGGTCTTACGATCGACTGGGGAGATGGACATGAGTCGCCTGACCCAGCAACAGGTAGCAACCGGAACACCTCCTGTGTGAACGATGTGAAGAAGCACAAGTACACGAAGCCAGGTGTCTATTCAGTAAAGATTCACAGCTGGCACCCTGGCCCAACTGATGCACCGGTGACCGATTGGAGGGGTACTGCACGGGTGACTGTTATTGCTGACGAAGATGAGGACATCACCGAGAACGATGGTCAGAAGGTGTCAAACAACACCCCTGCCGCGATCAAGGCGCGCACAGCGCTCGCAAAGAAGCTCGACGTCTTTACGACCACCATCTCGATCGATGAGGTACGCCGCCGTGAATGGCCAAACAGCTGTCTTGGACTCGAAGAAGATAACGAATCATGCACACTGGAGACTGTCGATGGCTATCGCGTCACGATGACCAAGGCATCGACCACCTACTATGCACGCACCGACCACACTGGCTCAGATGTACAGTTTGAGGAATAGTAGCCCACTAACAGTGAGAACAAGTGAAAAAAGGCCGCACATTGCGGCCTTTTTGGCACAGGTGTACCCACAAAATTATTGACAATATATATTGTATATGATATAATGTAAAGGTTGTACCCTCGAGTTGAGGATACAAAGGTCTGTAGTGTAACTTTGACAACAGGGGAGATAAAGGATGTCAAAGAAGAGTAAGTACTGGTGGGCTGGCCGTGTCATTCGTCGCTCACTTCAAGGCTTTTTGGCGGCGGCGCTCGTGCTCGGCATGGTCTACGGAGAGCGGTACCATCAGTTCAACACCGAGGGGACCCTTGTCCAAGGACAGTCTCAGTTGACGGACTACCTTGATGAGTACGTTCAACTTGCATCGATCGCGCCGTCGGACGGACAGTTTGCCTCGCTCGCTAAGGGCTGGAAGGAGACTGTTCGGGGACGTATTGCGAATGGCTCCTGCGACGCGCTCGACCCAATTATCCGCGAGGAGGTGGGTGAGAGTACTGCCGAGCGTCTCGTCATCAAGGCACTCATTGCAGCCGAGAGCGGTTGTGATAACAGTGCCCGTGGCAAGAACGGCGACACGGGAGTCGGACAAGTACGTGCGGTTGCCTGCAAGGATGTGGGTGTTGAGGGGGATCCAAGCGATCTCCGCATCAACATCCGGTGCACTGTGCGGTACTTCCGCGCCGTCTGCACTCGATACGGCCACTGTCCTCTTGCTGACCGGCTCGTCGCGTACAATCGTGGCGCGACCGGCTCACAGAAGGTGAGCAAGAAGGAGTCCGACAGGTACGTCCGCAGGTTCGGCTTCGCGCTTCGGCTCTTGAAGCAGCGCGAAGGCTACATCATCTAAGTTCTTTAGGCCGGTTCCAATTTGGGAACCGGCCTTCATGTTTTTGATGCAGTCGTGTATAGTATCGCCGGAAAAGAAAGGGGATGACATGTCCAATCGGAAATATATTGGCTGGGGTGCTCCGCGGGAGCCATTTCAACCACACCCGCATGGGACACTAGAGCAAGTGCAGTGCACTGTCTGTAACCAAATGGTGAGACTAGTGATCTCTGATGTGGAGGGAAACCGTACAAAGCGCAAAATTGCTGACCACTACAGACCGCCACGTCATGGTGAAGTACGACAGGAACTCTGTCATGGTTCGTCCGCACCGGTTGCACAATGAGGCAAGTTTCTTGCCTCTTTTTCTTTGTCCGCGTATTCTGTCTTGCACGGGCACGTGGCGACCCCGCACTAAAAATCTCACTACGTGCCATATGTCGGTATTATTGGTCAAAATTGGATTTTAGTACGGGGTAAAAATTGGTAGATGAATAGTCTCGGAGACTATTCACGTCGTTCATTCTTACTGTGCCGAAGTGGCGAAATTGGTAGACGCGCTACGTTCAGGTCGTAGTCCTCGTAAGGGGATGGAGGTTCGAGTCCTCTCTTCGGCACAGTAAGCGGGAACACTGCGTAAAAAGCGAAGCTTTTTATAGAGGACTCGAAAAGTCTGAGTATATCGCGCGACTGAAAGGAGCACGATACGAAGACTGTACCGAACTCGTAGAGTTTGAGTCTCCCCGTGCCCACAAAAAGCGCAGCGATCATAGAGAAACTCACACTTATGACGTTGAGGATGTGCGCAACAGTCGGTATGCTGAAACTAGACCAAGCTACAAGTGAGGACGAACCATGGTTCACACCATCACTCGCTTCGCTCTTTCCGAAGCACAAAACCACCGATGTTGTTACTGTTCGTGCGAGATGACGCTCGAATGTGATGATGCCCCCACAATGGCAACGCGCGAACATCTCATTCCACGAGTATTTAACGGACCGACAGAGTGGTGGAATCTCGTTGCTGCGTGTCATGAGTGCAACGCCACACGTGGTCATATGAATGCACTTGCGTTCTACTGGCTTCGTCTCACGATGAGTATTGCATCCATACGTGTGATACGGTACAACCTGCTTATTCTTGCCTACGAACGGTACGAGAAGAGAACGGTCGGGAAATCAGTAGTCGTATTCACGTTCTTACGAAGACTGTTCGGGCATACACCCGAAGTTCCCGCGGTGTCCCTCAAATGGACAGCTGGTCAATAGGCCAGCTTTTCTTTATGATGGCACGAGAAAGAGAGGTTCAGGATGACATTCAAAGAACGTTTTCTTGAGGCGAGAGACAAAGGTCTGCCGGCACAAGAGTCTTGGAAACGCCGCGCAGCTGTGTGGAAACACGATCAATCTCATCACAGTGAATTCGTAGGTGAAGAGATGATCATGTCTCTCACAACACCACTCGAACGGTTGACGCTGGAAGACTTTGAGTATGTGTTGTTGGCGGGAGCGCGAAGTGATGCCCTCTACATCTCACTCTACCTTCGGCATACATTGTCGCAGGATGATGCACTCGAAGTTATGGTGCACTATCAAACGGCGTTCATTGAGCCACTTCATGAGACTGGATGCTACTGCTGTTTCAGCGCACCGTTCAGTGATGTAACTGGATGCGGTAGTATGGGGATCATCCTATTCAGTGTCAGCGATATACCACCAGAGGAGCAGGCGCGTCGTTTGATATCTGTTGATGAAGTGTCTAGAAAGCTTGAATCACTCGGCTGTATGCAGATTGATGATGTCTCTCTTAAAATGCACTGATATCGAGAAATAGGTACGCTGGCCAATAGGCCAGCTTTTCTTTATGATGAGTGGCACGTATGGATCTGAAACATGAGTTTGAGGGGAAGAACATCACTGTCCAGGGGTTGGGGGTTTTGGGGCGTGGCGTGGGCGATACCGAGTTCTTAGCGGAGATGGGAGCCAAGCTCACGGTGACCGACCTTAAAGGCGAGGCGGAGCTCGCGGAGTCCCTCAATCAGCTCGCGATGTTCCCGAACATCCACTATGTGCTCGGTGAGCATAGAATGGAAGATTTTGAGAATAAGGACCTGATACTGAAAGCTGCAGGCGTACCGTATGATTCACCCTACATACTCCACGCAAAAGAAGCGGGGGTGCCCGTTACGATGAGTGCTGCGTGGTTCGCGAAGCTCTCAGGCACGCCCATGGTCGGGGTGACGGGTACGCGGGGGAAGTCAACGGTGACCCACATGATCCATCACGTACTTCAGGAGAGTACCGAGGAGGGTGGAGACGGCGGCGTGCTCCTTGGTGGCAATGTACGAGGGGTATCAAACCTCGCGCTCTTGCGCGATGTGGGGGAGGATTCGCTCGCTGTCTTCGAGCTTGATTCGTGGCAGCTCCAAGGGTTTCGTGAAGAGGGTATCTCACCGCAGATAGCGGTATTCACCAGCTTCATGCCAGACCACATGAACTACTACCATAATGACATGGAAGCATACTTCGCCGATAAAGCAGAGATATTTCTGCATCAAGATGGTGGGTGTGCGTTTGTGACCACCCGTGAGGTGTTTGAGTATGCGACCGGGTTTGCAAAGCGGCATGGGCTTACCCTTGGTGGCGAGGTGATACTCACCGATCCTTCGACCCTTCCGGAGAGTCTCCCGCTCTCGATGCCGGGGAAGCATAATCGTATGAATGCTGCACTTGCGACCGAAGCACTCCGCGCACTTTCACTCTCTGATGAACAGATCTTCACTGGCCTCACGACATTTCGTGGTGTTCCGGGGCGACTTGAATTTATGGGTGAGCGAAAAGGAGTGAAGATCTGGAACGACAACAACGCAACCACCCCGGAGGCGACGGTAGAAGGTTTGCGCGCGGTCGCTGACGGTCGGAATGTGGTCTTGATCATGGGCGGTTCAGATAAAGGGCTTGATATGAACCCGCTCATTCGCGAAATAGGAAAGACCGCGAAAGAGGTGGTCTTGCTTCCCGGGACAGGGAGCGAGGCGTTTCGTGCCCACCTCCCGAGCGTGATCTCGGTACAAGATCTGACCGAGGCACTTGATCGTGCGGTAGAACTCACTGAGAATGGTGACACGATCCTCTTCTCGCCCGCCTTCGCATCATTTGGGCAATTTACAAATGAGTACGACCGAAATGATCAGTTTGTTGCGGTGGTGCGGGCGCTTCCCTAACACTACTCACAGATTTTCATGATCGGTATCTTTGATTCGGGTATGGGCGGACTCTCGGTTGCGGTGAAGGTCCGTGAGACCTTTCCGTCTGCTGATATTGTGTATTTTGGCGATACGAAGAACGCACCCTACGGTGAGCGACCGCCACATGAACTTGCTGAACTCACGGTAAAAGGGCTTCGTTTCCTTACTACACATGGAGCTACGTCGATCGTGAGTGCGTGTAACAGTGTTTCGACAACGCTTGCCGTATCGCTTGTGGATACGTTTGATCTCCCTCCAGGATCGGTCATAGAGATGGTGGGCCCTACGGTCGCACAGTTTCGGCGTTTTGAGGGTGAGATTCTTCTTGTGGCGACAACTGCAACGGTGCGCTCAGGTATTTACCAAAATGCTTTTCGTATGATCGGAAAAGAGATCGATGCGCTCCCGGTCCCCCAGCTCGCAGGCGCTATTGAACGTGGAGCAAGTGAAGATGAGCTCGATGGTATCGTACGGGGTGCACTCGCTGGTATGCCGGAAGGAAAATATCAGGCGGTCATTCTCGGGTGTACGCACTACCCGTTTGCGCTTGGCTCTTTTCGCAAAGTGATCGGAGATGACGTGTTGCTTGTTGATCCCGCTGAGGCAGTTGCAGACCGTGTACTCGCGCGTTTTTGGCCACGAGAGGTCGGAGAGGGAACGTTTCGGTGTTTTATTAGTGGTGAGTCTGCACCCTTTAGGGCAAAAGTGAGGCTACTGTTTCCGGAGGTGCAGGATGCCGTGACTCTGGTAGAGTAATAGGCATGGTAGATATGAAGCAGGATCTGAGCACGGTCTCCCGGGTCCATATGATCGGTATTGGCGGTATTGGTATGTCGGCGCTCGCGCGCCTCTTTCTGCATGAGGGCAAAGAGGTGAGTGGATCGGACCGAGCGGCTAGTGTTGTAACGAAAGGTCTCGAAGATATCGGTATTCGTGTGGTATACGAGCAGACGTCACTCAATATTCTGAAAGATACTGATCTGGTCGTCTATACCGCAGCTATGCCTAAGGAACATCCCGAGCTCGTTCGAGCACAAGAACTCGGTATACCCACGCTTACCTACTTTGAAGCACTCGGCATTTGTGTGAATCCCTACTACCTGATCGCGGTCGCGGGAACGCACGGGAAGACGACCACCACCGCGATGCTGACCGACGTATTTGAAGCGAGCGGGCTCGACCCCACCGCGGTCATTGGGTCGCTTCGTGCCACGACGAGGAGTAACTTCAGGGCAGGGAAGACCAAGTACGCCATTGTGGAGGCGTGTGAATTTGGGCGACACTTCCTTTCGCTTCGTCCGACCGTTCTTGTCATTACCAACATTGAGGCAGAGCATCTCGACTACTACCATGACCTCGCAGATGTTGAACGTGCGTTTCATGAACTCGCACTTCTGGTTGCGGAAGATGGATATATCGTTGCTGATATGTCGTCCCCGAGCGTCCGAAGAGCGCTCGCTGGTGTGGACCGCAAGATGGTTGACTACCGTCCGTTCCTCGATCTCACCTCGCCAATGAAGGCGATTGGTATCCATAATCGTATGAATGCGGCAGCAGCGCGCGCTGTGGCACGTGAAGAAGGACTCTCTGATGAGGTGATAGTGAGAGCACTCGGTGATTTTGCGGGCACTTGGCGCCGCTTTGAGTACAAAGGGAAGGCAGAGAGTGGCGCTGAGGTGTACGACGACTATGCACACCACCCGACCGAGATCCGCGCGACCTTAACTGCGGCACGTGAACACTATACAGACAAAAAGATCATTGTTGCGTTTCATCCGCATCTGTACTCACGCACCAAACTACTCTTCAACGATTTTGTTGACGCGTTCTTGTCTGCCGATGAGGTCATTCTCGCACCGATCTTTGCTGCACGAGAGGAGAATGATGGCAGTGTGAGTAGTGAGATGCTTGCCGAAGCGATCAGAAAGACCGGCAAACACGCGATCGCGCTTAAAGATCTTCACAGTATCACCGAGATGCTCAAAGAGCGTTCAGATCAAGACACGATCATCGTCACCATGGGTGCTGGCGATATCTACAAGGTCGCGGATTCACTGGTCTGATATTGACAATGGACGTTTGTGTCCTAAAATTAACGGCGGACCTGTTCGAAGCCCCACGCACTTGCGTGGGGCTTCGATGTTATATCTCTTTGCATCTGACGGCGAGAGTGGTAGCGTGTGTGTATGAAATTTTTACACACCATGATCCGCGTCTCGGCACTCGAGGAATCGGTCAGGTTCTTTGTCGATACACTAGGATTTGTTGAACAACGCCGCCACGAGAATGAAAAAGGGAGGTACACTCTCGTTTTTGTAGCTGCTCCGGAAAGTCCCGAGGCGCCGGTCGAGCTCACCTATAACTGGGATCCAGAGGAATATACCGGCGGTCGCAACTTTGGCCATATCGCGCTTGAAGTAGAAAATATCTATGTTTTTTGCACCAAACTTATGGAGCGCGGTATCACGATCAATCGCCCGCCACGCGACGGACGTATGGCGTTCATTAGAACCCCCGACAACATTTCAATTGAACTCCTCCAAAAAGGGGACGCACTACCGCTACAAGAGCCATGGCAGAGTATGGGGAACGTGGGAACGTGGTAGTGATCTGAGGTTCTGCCACAGATCAGCTGTAGAGGACAGCGCCAATGAACACAAGTGCGTTCATGATCTCCCAGAGAATGGTACTCCAAATTATCGCTGGTTCTCGATGTGCAATTCCATAGAATATCCACGGTAGGGTGACAATGAATATCAGTAACCATGCGATTGTCGATACTCCTCCGGCATTGTGCGTTGTGAATATCTGGTACACCTGAGGGAAGACAGTGATAGGACCGACGATGCCAGCAATAAAGGTGATCTTATCGAGTGCACGAACATAGGGACCGTTCGGTCGCGGTGCCTTTGTTTTAAGAGAGCGTTTCTGTCGCGCATGTTTGTGTTTTTGACCGACAAAATGGTGCATACATTGGAACTCTACCACACCTCATGTGTCTTCAAGACGGTGTGTGTGCAAACAAAACTTTTCTTTTACTCAAGAGGGTGGTAGGTTTGAGGACATGCAAGATAGCGGAATACTTTCGATCGTCGCGACTCCTATTGGAAACCTCGAAGACTTAACCCTTCGCGCACTTCGTGTGCTTAAAGAAGCCGATGTCATTTTCTGTGAAGATACACGCGTCACCAAGAAACTACTCTCACATTATGAGATCGAGACGCCGACCAAACGGTGTGATGCGCACCGTGAAGGCGTGTGTGCGGATGAGGTGATCAAACGACTCGAAGTGGGCGAACATGTTGCGTACGTCTCTGACGCAGGAACACCAGGCATCTCTGACCCGGGTGCGTACCTTGTTTTAAAGGTGCGAGAAGCGTTGCCAGAAGCGACGATCGAAACCATCCCGGGCGCGTCCTCGCTCACCGCAGCGCTCTCGATCGCCGGAGTGACCGAACACGGGTTCAGATTTTTAGGTTTTTTTCCACACAAGAAGGGAAGACAGACTCTCTTTGAGGGAATGCGTGATTCAAACGAGCCTACGATCTTCTTTGAATCGACCCATCGCGTTATGAAGACACTCGAGTCACTTACAGAGTATGTGCCTGACCGACGTGTCATTCTCTGTCGTGAGCTCACTAAGCGCTTTGAGGAGGTGGTCAGCGGTACTCCAGGTGAGGTGCAGGCGCTGCTCACGAAGACTCCCGAACGACAAAAAGGGGAGTTCGTGGTCATTGTCGTGTAACGACAGTGACCGAGAGATATCCACTTTTTGCGATTTTTCGCCCCTACGGGGTATACTCAGGGTATGTCTCGTGAATCTTTGGTTTTTCTTTCAGGTCTCTTGCTCGCCGTCCTCCCGTTCCTCGGCGTTCCCTCAGAGTGGAAGCGGTATGGATACATCTCCCTTGGTATTATATTGATCGCACTCGGGTACTCACTTCGTCGTAAGGCATTCCTACGCTCTATCGAAACAGCACCCGGTGAACACCGCGCCGAAGCATTTGTCGAACACGCACCATTAAAGCGCTCAATGAGCGATGAGGTGGCATTGTGAAGTCAGAGAACACCCAGCTGTATGATTCGGTGAGTTTTTGAGGCTTTTTGTATAGCCTTATTGTGCGTATAATAAAGGGTAAATGCAGTACGACCCAAAGAAGATAACGTTTTTTGCGGAAACTGATGCGCGTGGTCGGCGGCAGAAATTTGGTATCAAGGCAGATGACCGTACCAAACATGTCTATGTGATCGGGAAGACGGGTATGGGTAAGTCGACCCTCCTTGAGAACATGGCGGTTCAGGATATACAAAATGGTGAGGGGCTCGCATTTATCGACCCGCACGGCTCCACGGCTGAGAAACTTCTCGAATATATCCCAGAGCACCGCGTCAAAGATGTGCTCTATTTTGCTCCGTTCGATATGGAGGAGCCGGTCTCATTCAACGTCATGGAGGACGTTGGTCCTGACAAGCGCCACCTCGTGGTCTCTGGCCTCATGTCGACCTTTAAGAAGATCTGGGTCGATGCCTGGAGCGCGCGCATGGAGTACATTCTCTCAAACACACTCCTCGCACTCCTTGAGTATCCGGGGTCAACACTTCTCGGAGTGAACCGCATGCTTTCGGATAAGGATTATCGAAATGCGGTCGTTGCCAACATCAAAGACCCATCTGTTCGTTCGTTCTGGGTCGACGAGTTCGCAAAGTACAACGAACGGTACATGCAAGAAGCAGGTGACGCGATCAAGAACAAGATCGGCCAGTTCACGGCGAACCCGCTCATCAGGAATATCATCGGGCAGCCGACCTCATCGTTCGATGTACGAAAGATGATGGATGAACGAAAGATCTTGATCGTGAATCTCTCGAAGGGGCTCATTGGCGAAACCAACGCAAATCTCCTTGGCTCGATGCTCATCACGAAGATCTACCTCTCGGCGATGTCGCGCGCTGATCTCCCGGCAGCGACCCTAAAACAGATGCCGAACTTCTACTTCTACGTTGACGAGTTTCAGTCGTTCGCGAACGAAGCGTTCGCGAATATTCTCTCAGAAGCGAGAAAGTATAAGCTCAATCTCACGATAGCGCACCAGTACATCGAGCAGATGGAAGAATCGGTCCGGAACGCGGTGTTTGGTAACGTTGGTACTATCATTGCGTTCCGCGTCGGTCCATTCGACGCTGAGGTTTTGGAGACCATCTTCTCTCCTGAATTTACTGCAACCGATATCGTGAATCTTGGATTCGCGCAGATCTACCTGACCCTCATGATCGACGGTATCGGTTCGCGTCCATTCTCAGCGACAACACTTGGACCGATACCGCAATCAAAGATCTCCTATAAAGACGTTGTGGTAGCCACGTCGCGAAAACAGTTTGGAAAGCCGCGCTTTGAGATCGAGGAGAGTATTCATAAATGGCACGAACCGATCCCTAAAGAAGACCTCCCCAAGAAACCTTCACTGCGTCCAGAACTGAGTGCGGTCTTAAAGCCTCATGTGAGTGGCGGAAACAATACTCAGCAAGCAGTAAGGAATGATCGACCACGAGAGCGTACTGACGCACCTCGTGAACCGCGTCGAGACAATGGTCACCACACTGCTGAACGTGCAGAACCTCGTAGACAAGAACAAGCAAGCATTGCGGGAGTCCGCCCTGATAGTGGCGGACGCGAACGCCGTGAGGGTGGTCGCCAGTTTGAAAATCGTAACCTTCCTCGCGAACAGCGGAATGATCGTCCTCCACGACAGGAGAAGGGTCTCGATGAGCTTCGCTCGGTACTCAAGTCGATCGCTACGCCACAAGAAAAACAACATAAAAAACCAGAGTCAGAGTCTACTAAAACTCCCTCAGCACAACCCGCCCGCCCGGCACCTCCGGATGGTAAACCTGATCTTCGCTCGGCGCTCGCTTCGGTTCTCAGTCAGGTCCAATCTACCCCGCGCGAGCCGTCTCCTGAAGTAAACCGGGAACCTCAGCAGAATGCAGGAGAAGGTCATGCGTCAACCTCAAAGCCGGAAGTGAATCTGCCAGACACGAACAGTGTAGCTTCGATGCATGAGATAGCATCACTTCCCCAACACAACGTTGCGGCTACGCAACCTACTCCGGAAGCACCAAAGCATGTCACCAGAGATGAAGAGCGAGAAGTACTTATGCGTCTTGAAAAGATACTGAAACCTGGACAAGACCAGAAACCTCCCCTTGCGGGCTGAGGTTATACAAAGTGCGCAGGAGGGCGCTTTCTGGTACTATGCCGCACATGAATGACAAGAAGACCATCCTCATTACCGGTGGGGCAGGATTCATCGGTTCGCACCTCGTCTCGAAGTATCTTGAGGAGGGGCATTTTGTGATGTGTCTCGATAACCTCCAGACCACGCGCACACCAAAGAATATCCGGCAATTCATGAAGCACCCGAACTTCCGCTTCATGAAGCAGGACGTTATTGTGCCGATCCACTCCGATCGCAAGATCGACTGGATCATGAATTTTGCGTGCTCCGGCTCATACACAAGCTATCAATACGACCCGGTACATACGATGCAGACCAATACGGTCGGTATGATCAACATGCTCGAGCTTGCCAAAAAGCATGGGGCACGGATCATGCAAGCATCTACCTCTGAAATATACGGTGATCCACTCGAGGTGCCACAGAAGGAGACCTACAAAGGGAATGTGAATTCGCTCGGGCCGCGTGCCTGCTACGATGAAGGGAAGCGTGCTGCAGAGACGCTATGCATGGACTACCACCGTGAGTACGGGACTGATGTGAGGATCATCCGCATCTTCAACACCTACGGACCGAATATGGATCCAAACGATGGCCGTGCCGTGACGAACTTCCTTATGAACGCGCTCGACAACAAGGACCTGGTCATCTACGGTGATGGAAGCGCGACGCGAAGTTTCCAGTACATCGACGATCTTATCAGGGGAATTGATCTCATGATGCAGAAAGACGGTTTCATCGGGCCGGTAAATCTGGGGAATCCAGGTGAGATCACCATGAAGGACCTCGCCGAGCGTGCGATCTCACTTACGCACTCGAACTCGAAGATCGTCTATGAGCGCGGTGCGACCGATGATCCTAAGCGCCGCTGCCCGGATATCACGCTCGCAAAACAGGAACTCGGTTGGGAACCGGTCGTCAATCTTGAGGAGGGTCTCATAAAGACCATAACGTATTTCAAGGAAGCACCACGCGCCGATCGCAAGGTGTTGGTCCTAGCAACGACGTATCATCCGATGAGTGGCCCGGCAGAACAGGCTATTGAAGCACTCTCTAAGGAGATGGAAGGGGTGTCATTTCATGTGGTCACTTCTCGTATGGATGCAAAACTTCCCAGGGTCGAGGAGCATGGTAAAGATACGATATATCGTGTCGGCTTCGGCACGCCGTTTGATAAATTTTTGCTCCCCATTCTCGGTGCGTATCGCGCGCACAAACTCCACCGTGTACACGGCTACACCTTCGCGTGGTCCATCATGGGGAGTTACAGTGGACTTGCGGCGTTCCTCCTCAAGAAGCTTGGTGCGAATGTTGTTGTACTTATGACGATCGATGAAGGTGAGCTTGAGGGGCTCGGTCCTCTGAAGCGAGCTCTCTATAGGGTAGCCCTCAAGAGTGCTGACACGGTCTTCGCCACAGATAAGGCAGCGAACGCGTCATTGCTTGACGTCGCTCACCAGGTCGAGCTCCGTGACGGCAACGCAAAGAGTTTTATGCAGCGCGTCCGACACACTTACGCTGGGCTCCTTAATTCACGCGAACAAAAGCTTGCTCGTCCGAAATAAGTGCACATGCGGATTACGTTACAATAGGGGAGCTCTCTATGGCACAAAAGATCCTCATCTACTCGCTCGCGTACTACCCTCATTTTGTGAGCGGTGCTGAAGCAGCGATACGTGAGATCACTGACCGTATTGATGTAACGGATATTGATTTTCACCTGGTGACGCTTCACTTCGATCGAAGCGACCCTAAGGAAGAGCGGATCGGTAACGTGCACGTTCATCGAGTCGGTTTCGGCCCTTCGTATCTCTCAAAGATCAGTTTTCTCCCACTTGCCGCGTGGAAAGGGCGACAGCTTCACAAGACACTTCATTTCAGTGGCGTATGGGCAATGATGACGTACATGTTGATCCCAACCCTTCTCATGCGCCTTTTAGGCGCACAGGTGCCGTATGCGCTTACACTTCAAGATGGCGACCCCTACGAGAAGGTGTTTGGCCGTTGGTTCATTCGTCCCTTTGTGCCACTCCTCCGCTATGGATTTCGTCGCGCAACGGTCGTGCAGACCATCTCACAGTTTCTTAGCACATGGCCTCAGAAGCTAGGGTATCAAGGTGACATCGAGATCATCTACAACGGCGCCGATCCTCGCGATGTCACAGAGTCCGTGACCGAGGAAGAAGTGAATGAGCTCAAGAAACAGCTCGGGAAAAAAGAGGGAGATATATACCTTATCAATACAGCGCGTCTTGAGCACCAGAAAGCATTTGATATTGTGATACGCGCGCTTTTGAAACTCCCGGCACACATCTCGCTGCTTATTGTGGGGAGCGGACGCGAAGAACATGCGCTCAAGGCGCTCGCAAACTCACTTAACGTGGAGGGACGGGTAAAGTTCATACCCAAAGTAGACCGAGATACGGCGTCAGTGTATCGCAAGGCAGCAGATATCTTTGTTGGTCCGAGTCGTTCAGAGGGGCTTGGCAATGCATTCCTGTCTGCGATGGCGTCCCGTATGCCAGTGATCGCCACTCAAGTCGGAGGTCTTGCCGAATATATATTTGATCCTGAGTATAACGAGGGAGTGGAGCAAACTGCGTGGGCCGTACCACCAGATGACCCTGAGGCGATCGCAGAGAGCGTGAGAGACATTATGGAGCATCCAGAGGTAGTGCACGAAGTGACCGATCGCGCGCGAAATATGGTCGTTTCGAAGTTTAACTGGGATATGATCGCACGAGAGATGAACGAGCGAGTGTTCAAAAAACTTCACTAGCCCTCAACATACGACCTATCGCTTCGGTAGCTAGTTATATTTGGCATGACTTCAAAGAAAAAGATAGTGACCATTGGAGGCGGTACAGGCACCTTTACGGTGCTTTCTGGTCTCAAAAAATATATTGATCAGATCGAGCTTGCTGCGGTCGTCACTATGGCAGATTCTGGCGGGTCGACCGGCCGTTTGCGCGACGAGTTTGGTCAGCTGCCTGTTGGAGACGTGCGCATGGCACTGGTCGCCCTCGCTGGTGACGAACTTGCCGACCATCAAAAACTGCGAGAACTTTTTTTATATCGTTTTGAAAAAGGTGGTGATGCACTCCGGGGACATAATTTTGGAAATTTATTCCTGGTTGCACTCACTGAGATCCTGGGGTCAGAGGTAGAGGCGATCCGCTTTGCATCGCGTATGCTTCAGGTAGCCGGTGAAGTGTATCCGGTCACAACCGACAACGTCACCTTGGTCGCGACGTACGATGATGGTGTTGTAGTGAGAGGGGAGACCCATATCGATGAGCCGACGTCTGACCGAGATCTACATCGTATTGTGAAGCTCACGACAGAGCCGAGTGGCATGATCACTCCGGAGGCACACCAGGCGCTTCTTTCTGCTGATCTCATTGTGCTTGGACCAGGTGACCTCTACACGAGTGTACTGGCTACGGTGGTGACCGATGGTGTTTTGAGTGTACTTAACGAATCTAGCGCGAAGCTCCTGTATGTCTCAAACCTCATGTCGAAGTACGGTCAGACATCCGGTATGTCGGTTGAGGATCATGTACGGGAGATCGAGAAGTATACCGGGCGTAGCGTCGATACCATTCTCCGAAACAATACCTCACTTCCGGAAGAGCTCTTAACACGCTACAAAGAGGAGAGCGAATATCCGGTACTGGTCGACGGCACCAGGACACTCATAGAGTGTGACCTTTTGGCTCAAGAGGAGGTGGTGCGTTCGAAGAGTGACACCTTGAAGCGTAGCCTGATCCGCCATGATGCAGAAAAGCTCGCACGCGCTATTATGAGGTATATATGAAGCAGGTAGAAACAGCATCGGTGCTCTCGATCTCATACTACGGAAGTGGTCTCGCAGAGAGAGCCCACTACTCAGGGGCACTCGATAGACAGCGCGATTATGCACGCTTTACCAAGCGCTACCATGCGATCGTGCCAGGGCCGCGAACCGTTCTTGAACCTGTGGTGACTGAGGGGGGATTGGCAATATATACGGTTGCCGCAGCCAATCCGATACTCTGGAGTTTCCGCGCCTATCGCCGCGCACGTGCGCTCCATCAAAGTGAGGCGTATGACATCTTGATGGTAGATAATCCGCACATCGGGGGGATACTCGGCGTGGTCCTCAAGAGTCGCCTCAAGATACCGCTTGTCGTCCACAGCATGGCAGACATGCTCGAGAACCCGTGGTATCGGCGAGAGCGATTTACGAACTACATTAAGGAGCTTCTGGCGCGCATCTCATTTCAGAGAGCGACAGTGTACCGTGTCTCGACCGATCATGAAGTGAAGCGGCTCACCGCGCTTGGTTACAGTACTTCAAAGCTCGCGATGATCCCTTTTTATATCGATCAGGATGCATTCGCGATGCGCCTCCGGGCAACAACAGTAACCCGAGAACAAGATCGCGTGCTCTACGTCGGACGTTTTGGTCTTCAGAAGGATATGCCAACGCTCATTCGCGCATTTGCTGGCGTTATTAAAGCGCACCCACAGGCACGCCTCGCGCTTGTAGGAAATGGTCCAATACTCGAGTCGTGCAAACTGCTTGCCGCCTCACTCGGCATAAGCGGTTCGGTGGAGTTTCAGGGATCGATACCGTACGACCAAGTACCGCGTGAATATATGCGCGCGTCGCTCTTCGTACTTCCCTCACTGTATGAAGGGACGTGCATGGTGCTTCACGAAGCAGCACTTGCGAAACTCCCGATCATCTCAACAGAGAACGCGGGAGCAGTGGACTTCATAACACAAACAGGAGAAGAGGGATGGTTAGTACCGGTGCAAGAGAGTGAAGCACTCGCTCACGCACTCATCACTGCTCTTTCTCTCCAAGGTCTCGCGCTTCATGGCGAGGCAGCCTACCGACGACTCGAACGATTCACTAAAGAGCGCGCACTCACGGCATATCGTGAAATGTTGGAAAATGTACTTTTCCACTCCTCCACGCCACAGTAGAACCTATCTCACCACCAACCAAAGGTGCTAGTTTTGAGATGAGTTCTAGTCATTCCCGCGGTATACTGGAGGTACATGAAGGAGGATGCAGTACCACAAGAGAATAGTACACCTGGAGCACCAGAGCCTTTTAAGGGTCTCTCCGACGAGGTGGAGTCGCTACTTGGGCCCTCCGTATCGTCAACTATTGCTCGGGAGAATGAGCTTGATGTTAGAGAAGAGGTGCGCGTGGATATTCCTGAGAGCAAAGTACTTCTAACTCCTGTGACACGTAGTCGTGTGCGACTACTTCTCGTAACCGATGAAGACGTATGCCTTGAGGGAAGTGTGGCACAACGCACCATAGCCGATTACGGCGCACTCTTCGATGAGCTACACGTCATAACACGTACAAAGGGCGCGTACACCTTCAAGGTGCTTCAGATCTCTCAAAATGTGTGGGCATATCCCACAAATACAAAGACCTGGTGGCGGTTCCCACTCGATGCATACCGTATCGCTAAGAATCAACTCTTCTTTGCGGGGACTTTTCGTGCTGACGTGGTGGCATCGAGTGATCCGTTTGAACTTGGATTGACGGCATGGTGGATCGCAAAGAAGTTTCATCGCGGACTCCATGTGACCGTCTCTAATGATCCAGATGACCCCACGTTCCTCGATGAGGACCAGTGGAACCCATACCGTCAGCTCATCTCGCGGTTCGTCTTGCCACGCGCGACGAGGGTCCGCGCACTTTCAGAGGCCCTCGTGCGCGCACTTATTGCGCGTCATTCTGAACTCGAACACCGTATCGACATGCTCCCGAACTATTTCGATGCGCGCTCTCTTGTAGATGCGGTACCTGCGTTTGACCTCAAGAAACGATACAGCCAGTTCACCTTCATCATGCTCATTTGCGGACATTTCGAGCAGAGTGCACGCGCGTGTTTTGCGATCGATGCTGCTTCGCATGCACTCAGACAATACACGACGGTAGGACTCGTGGTTGCTGGTGCGGGACCAGCAATGGAGCGTATCGCCCACCATGTGCGCGAGAAGGGGCTTTCAAGAAAGGTTATGATCGAACACTTTTCAGAAAATGATCTACCCGCATACTTAAAAACAGCGAGTATGCTCATCTCGACTGAGACCGGAGATCAGAATGACCATATTCTTTCAGCAGCAGCTTTGTTGGGTGCTCCAGTATTGGCACTTGAGGGTGGTATGGCGAGCACGCTCTACAAGGATGGCTCCTCAGGGTTGATGTGTAAGCAAAATGATATTGGCTGCATGATCAAAGCGATCACGAGGTATATGGGTGATGCATCCTTCCGAAAGTTTGCCGCTGAGCACGCCAAGGTCCATGCCGAAGAGACCCTCGGGGACCCGCAGACCTACCGCACCCGCTACCAAGAGAGTATTGAAGCAACGCTCCTCAGCGAACCAGACACAGTTCCTGAAAACTCGCCTGAAACTGTGCCGACACCTACCCAAGAAGAAGTAACAAAACAGGGAGGTATATTGGATGACGTGGTCAGGGAAGCTTAGTGCCGCTATGAATCCCGTTAGAAATAGAGAAACTAATATGATGAGGGTAAGTATCAAACGCGTACTGTTAACACGTAATTTCTAACGGGATGAAATTGATCTTTATCACTCCTAAGTTTGATGCTGACGACATTGAGGTCGGGTATTTACACCGATGGGTCGAGGAGCTCGCAAAACACACCAAGCACATTGAGGTCCTGTGTGCTCACGAGGGATATCATACACTTCCAGAGCATGTACACGTCCGCAGCCTCGGCCGAGAAAAGAATGCCAAGTTCATAAAGAGAACGAGACGGTTACTCTGGCATCTCTTCGTAATGCTCTTCAAAGGCGATACCGTCTTGATCCACGGAAACCTTACCTATCCCATTATCATGGGACCGCTCTGGCGCCTTATGAGGAAACGTGTGGGAGTATGGTACGAGGATGGTGATGTGTCGACCAAGCTCGCCATCGCACAGCCGTTTCTTACTCACATCTTCACTCCGACCTCAGAGGCGCTGCATATGGGTGGCGACAAGAAGCAGGTCGTCGGGCACGGTATCGATGTAGAGATGTTCAGACCGCTCGCACGCCCTAAACATGATGGTACCTTCCGTATCGTGACAGGAGGCCATATGTCGGTCAACAAAGACTATGCAACCCTTATCAGGGCGACCGCGCTCCTCTCGGAGTCTATCGATACCCCTTTCTCAGTCACAATCGTTGGCGCAGCAAAACCTGGTTCAGAGACATACACTAAAGAGATGCAAACACTCGTCCACTCCTATGGACTTGGCGACACGATCATTTTTCGTGGACCAATGAAAAATGCTGATGTGGTCAAGCTCTATCGTGAGAGTGATCTCTATCTCTCGCTGTACCAGTTGGGACGGATCGAGAAATCACTTGTTGAAGCGACACTTACCGCGCTTCCGGTCGTTACCTCAAATGAGGCGTTCCAGGAGTTTGCCGGTGATTACAATTCCTTTGTCTTTTTTGAGCCGGGCGATGAGACTGCACTGGCAGATCGTATCCAACATGTTATGAAAATGACAAATGATGCGCGGCGGACACTCGGGTTGTCATTCCGCCAAATAGCAGTACGCGAACATAGTATTGAACGGTTGATCCGTGGTATTGTGCTGGGATTCAAGAACAGCCCAGATGTCTAATGCATGCGCATACTCCTCACCACACAGATCGTCGACAAACATGACCCCGGCCTTGGGTTCTTTCACCGTTGGATAGAGGTCTTTGCAGAGGAGTGCGAGCATGTAGAGGTGATCTGTCTCAAAGCAGGGGAGTACTCATTTCCAGAGAACGTACACGTGACCTCGCTTGGTAAGGAAGAGGGGAAGGGGCGCCTCACGCGACTCTACCGTTTCTATACAACGATCTGGCAACGCCGCCATCACTACGACGCAGTTTTTGTACACATGAACCCAGAGTATGTGGTCCTCGGTGCACCACTGTGGCGTCTTATAGGGAAGCGCGTGGGACTCTGGTACACGCACCGCACGGTCGACCTCAAACTTCGCATTGCCGCGCGCTTTATGCATATTGCCTTCACCGGCTCAAAGGAGAGTTTTCGTATTGATACACCAAAGGTCCTGGTGACCGGACAGGGGGTGGACACCAGTGTCTTCACTCCGCGTGAAAAAACCTTTGAAGGACCACCCACACTTCTGGTCGTGGGAAGGATCTCGCCTATTAAAAATCTCGAGCTTGCAATTGAGACGCTTCAAGGGGTACGTACTACGCTACCCGATGCAACGCTTCGTATAGTAGGAGCAGTAGGTAAGGTGGAGGATCAGCCGTATCTCGACTCCATCAATGACATGATACGCGAGCGTCATCTCGAGGATGCGGTAGTGATGGTCGGCGGCAAGGATGCAGCTGGGGTACAGGACGAACTTGCACGCGCAGATATCTTTCTCCATACCAGCATGACCAATAGCGCTGACAAGACGGTAGTGGAAGCAATGGCGATGGGTGTGTACCCGATCACCTCAAGTCCCGTCTATCGTAAGGATCTACCCAGAGAATGTTACCAAGAGGCGCGACCTGAGGCGTATGCTGATGAAGTGGTCCGCTACCTCACGCTACCAGGAGAGGAGCAGGTGCGTGCGTCAACCATTCTTCGTGAGGCAGCGATCCGCGAGCATAGTCTTACGCGTCTCATTAAGCTCATAATTTCTCACTTGCAGTAAGGTGAGTGTACGGGCTACTATGTCCCTCATGTCGAGAGAGAGGGCTTTAGGTGCGAATATTGCGGTCATTGGGGCCGGCATTTTTGGTGCTACTGCAGCCATCGAGCTTGCTAAGGCAGGTCACCAGGTCACCCTCTTTGAGAGCAGAGATGACATCTTGCAAGCCGCGTCTGGTATCAACCAGTACCGCATGCACCGTGGCTACCATTATCCAAGGAGTCAGGAGACGATAGCGTCGTGTATGGACGCGACGCCACTCTTTGAAGCGGAGTATACGGACGCTATTATTTCACACCTCACACACTACTACGCAATTGCGAAGGAGGGGAGTAAGGTATCGGGGCATGAGTACCTCACTGTGCTCGATACGTCCGGGTTGCCGTACACGGTGACTAACCCCGAGCATATACATAAAGACATGGTCGATGTGGTGATCTCTGCAGATGAGAACCTCTACGACCCCAACAAGCTCCGTGAGATCGTACGCGAACGTATTGCTGCACAGGGCATTGAGCTTAGACTCGGGAGCAAGGTGCATATAGCTGAGCTCGATAACTTTGATGCTGTTGTGGTGGCTACCTACGCGGCTCTGAATGACACCATCCATGAAGGCGCGCAGAACAGCTACCAGTTTGAAGTATGCGAAAAGATCGTGGTTGAGATTCCCCCTGAACTTAGAGGTGTCTCAACGGTCATTATGGACGGCCCTTTTATGTGTATCGACCCCCTAGGCGATACTGGGTACGCGGTCATGGGACATGTAGAGCATGCGGTTCACCACAGAAGTGTAGGGAGTTCACCTGTTGTGCCAGAAGAACTTCGTGACTACCTCAACAGAGGTGTGATAGAGCGACCCAAGGTGTCGAATGTTGAAAAGTTCCTCGATGCAGCATCGATATTTATGCCAGCGCTAAAGGACGCGAAGCATGTGGGCTCCATGTTCACCATCCGCACGGTACTTCCGCGTGTTGACCACACTGACGAGCGTCCCACCATCGTGCGACAGGTCAATGACCGTATCTTTACCATCTACTCAGGTAAGGTGGGGAATAGCGTTAAAGCCGCCCGTGATGTCGTTCAGCGAATCGAGAAGGCGTTACAAAGTTGAAAAATTGTGGTATAGTGCAGTTTTGAAATCGGTCAAATGACCGATCTTTTCTTTTTAGAAGGGAGGCAGTAGATGCCGAGTACTATTGCACTGTCGAGAACATATGTGCAAGACCCTTTGAAGATGGGCAACACGATTGCCCAGAACAAAAGACTTGCAGAACAGCTTAAGGGCAAGGTGGATCATCTCCGCTTTATCGTGTGGGAAGATTCGGCTTTTCCGGATGCTGACTGCGGCTTGCTCTATAGTGCGCTCCTGGATGCCTTCCAAGGTGACAAATTCGTCTCAGTGAGAAGGGCTGGCGGCGACATCTTCGTCGATGTGCTGAATGCACAACTCGATGAAGTCTATAGAGAGGGATTCGCTCCGTGAGAAGGGCTGGCGGCGACATCTTCGTCGATGTGCTGAATGCACAACTCGATGAAGTCTATAGAGAGGGATTCGACTGGCTTTTGGTCATCTCAGCGACCTCTGGCCACTTCATTACGGCGACTCTCGCTGAATGTGTCTTCGAGGCGATGCAGAATGGCGTCGATGCCATCGCAATTGTGCCACCAGATGTCCCAGTGACTGGCAAGGGAGCGATCACAAACCAGTGTGCCTACTGGTTGGTACCATTCCTCATCAGGAAGGGGGGTTTCGACAAGATAGATCGTCGGCCGGTTGACTTCAGGTACGACCGTGACTACCAAGGGGTTGGTGAGCTTGCGAATCTCTTCGATTCAGAGCAGAAGCAACCACTCGCAGTCATTTATCCTGACGTGGATGATGGTGATGATCGGACCCATGCACAAGACCCGAAACAACTCGAGAAGTTGAGGCATAAGGAGCGGCGTATCGACGTTGTGCTCAAGATGCTTGGAAAGACACGAGCGGACCTCGCGTCGTTGATCAGGGATGGATACCCGATCGATCTTCGCGCGAAGACCTCAGCCTAGTTCCTCCAGTACGGCAGCGATCGATTCGTCGATCAGCTGCCGTTTTTTGTTGTCAGAATGTTCGTCGCTGAGTTCATGGAGGAATAAGACGAGTTCGTGGTCCAGAAGTTTGTTGTCAGGGAAGTGGGCTATGGTATTTTCTCCTGTCGCTGTTCGCTCAATGAGAGATCCAGGCGTTAGTTCGTATGTGTGTCCGTCGGTCAGAGCAGTGAGGATCTTCTTCTTTTCTTGCTGCGTTCTATCGATCGAGATATGTGCACGTCCACGCACTCCACGAACACTGAGGACGATATGATCTGTGTCGTGACGCACTCTCTCTAGGAGTGAAAGTGGTCCGAGGAGCACTGTGGCGAGGGCGAGTTCGTGTACAAGGAGATTTAAAGTGATCGGAGTTTCAAAGGTGCCATATTTTTCCCATACACTGGTCAGCGTGAGATCATTCTTGGATACGAGTGTGTGCTCAAGCGCAACAAAGGCGGGGTCGTACCGATAGAGGTATCCAGTGAAGAGAGTGAGGTTGCGTCCGTTCGCGAGCTGGTAGAGCTCAGCTACCGTTTTAGGGTCCGTGGCGAGTGGCTTTTCTACAAATACGTGCTTGTGTGCCATGAGGGCATCTCTGACGAGAGAGGCGTGCGTGTGTATAGGTGTGGCAATGATGACCGCATCGATAGCAGGATCGTTACAGACATCTTCGAATGAAAGTGTACGTGGTATTTGGGGGAAGTGTTCGAGAAGCCAGTCGTTGGTCTCCTGACTGCCTCCGTATACGAACTGTGCTATCGTGGTATCCGTAGACGACATGAGTGCCCTGGCGAGGTTCTTCCCCCACGTACCGACGCCAACCATGGCAACTTGGATCATGCCCCGATTATGACACAAAAAAATGAATTGTCACGAAGCCCTGAAACTGACCCACTTACCGTGGCGTATATTGCGAATATTCGCTTTCCCACCGAAAAAGCACACGGCTATCAGATCGCGCGTGTACTTTCAGCCCTCACCGAGATAGGGGTTACTTCCAAGCTTATCGTTCCCACAAGAAAAAATCACATCACGGCACCATGGCACGAGTACTACGGTGTGGAGCCGACATTCACGGTGCGTACCGTGTGGTGCCCTGATCTTTTTTCTGGAAACCCACTCTGGGACCGCATCGCGTTTTTGACACAGACGGTTATGTTTGGTATTCGGCTCTGTTTCCTCGCTATCTCGAAAAGTACCGTGATCATGACACGCGACAAAGGGATCGCATGGCTCTATGGTGTGTTGGGGTACCGTGTGGTCTATAGCGCACATTCGGTGACAGGAAACAAATTCCTTTATCGCATGCTCCTCAAGCGGGTAGCCGCTGTTGTCGCCAACTCTGAGGGGACCAAGGCTGCGGTCGAAGCACTCCTCACCACGCGCGTGGTGGTGGCACATAATGGTGCCGATCAAAATCCCTATATCAGTACCGAACGGTCCGTACTCCGTAAGGAACTCGAATTACCTCGCAACAAGCACATTGTCCTCTACAGCGGGCATCTGTATTCATGGAAGGGGATCGATACGGTGCTCGACGCAGCAAAACATCTCCGTACCAACAAAGATGTCGAGGTGGTGGTGATCGGGGGGCTACCAGCGGATGTATTCCGCTATAGGGAGTATGCTCTCCGAGAACACATCCCCAATATCGTGTTCTTAGGTCACCAAGATAAATCGCTGGTCCCAAAATTCCTTGCTGCCGCAGATGTACTGCTTCTTCCAAACTCAGCGCAGACTGAGGAGTCGATCACCCAAACCTCACCACTTAAGCTCTTTGAGTACCTCGCTTCGGGACGTACGATCATTGCTTCAGACCTCCCCTCGATCCGGAGCGTGGTCAGTGATAGGGAGGTCTTCTTTGTGACCCCGGACGATGGTAGTGCGCTCGCCTTTGCAATCGAGTA
>JAYQPD010000006.1:0-42096 GCA_038145135.1 bacterium
AATTATGGTGAGCTGAAAACTGCCAACTATTGACATTTCCACTCCGGCACCAGCAAAAACAAAAACGCCCCACACCCTTCAGGTGTCGCGCTTTTTCTGGCATACTGCTCTCATCACCACATTATTTTGAATATGCAATTTCACGTAATTACATTGTTTCCAGACGCACTTAAGGCATATACCGATGTGTCAATACTTGGTCGTGCGCAGAAGACTGACAAGGGGAAGGGAGCAAAGGTGCGTGGCAAAAAGATGGAGGTGAAATACTACGACCTCCGCGCGTTTGCGACAGACAAACACAAGAAGACCGACGATCGGCCGTACGGTGGCGGTCCGGGTATGGTGATGAAAGCGGAGCCGATCTTGCGCGCAGCAGAGAAAGCAGTGGGGAGAAAAAAAGGGAAGGTGAAGTATCTCATCATGTCGCCGCGCGGGAAGATGTTCACACAGGACATGGCAAAGAAACTCGCGAAGGAGAGTGATGTAGTACTTATCTCAGGACGGTATGAGGGCATTGATGCGCGCGTAAAGAAGATCTTGAAGGCCGAAGAGGTATCGGTAGGTGAGTATGTACTGACAGGCGGTGAACTCCCCGCGCTCACCATTATCGACGCAGTGGCCCGCCATATCCCTGGAGTGCTTGGTACGCACGAGTCGCTTGAGGACGAACGAAATGCAGCAGGGGAGCTCTACACCCGCCCGGACGTACTTACCTGGAAGAAAAAGAACTACAAGGTCCCCGAGGTGCTCAAAAGTGGCGATCATGCCAAGCTCGAGATCTGGCGCACCGAGCACCGATAATTTTGCATTTGAAAACGTTCTGTGTAATGGTGATGCGAGAATAGTTGAGAGGGAAGTGATGCTTGATAGTGAAAGCAAACGACTCCGCACACACATGCTAGCTCTGTCTGCCGATGCCATCTCTGTGTTCTGCCGCCTTGGAGCCGGTCAGAAAGACGTCGAGATCATCGGTGCCTGGGGCTATACACAGGACACGATCGATCAGGCGATATCTGAGATCCATACGGTCTTCGGGTGTGCGCTAGCTGAAGATCCGGTGAAGCAACGCAAATGTATTGTTGAGCTCTACGAGCTCTGCAGTCGATCGGGTGTTTTGGGACCTCTAGCGCTTGAGCGTAACACAACAGTCTATCCTCTCAGATGGGGAAGGGCGCATCGTCCAGTTGTGTGTCATGACGTTGATATCAACTCCATGTCGTTCAAGACCTCTCTTGCTCACGTACTACGAGCTCGCGCGAAGGAGAGTGGTAAACCTCTGAGTCAGATTCAAGATGAGATCGATCGGTCACAAGCATTTATCTTCAATCTTGGTCGGGGGCGTGCGCTCATGACCGAAGAATTGTTGGATAAACTCTCAGAGTCGCTCGGCACTGATTCCGCTCAGCTGATACTGGAGATATGCGAGTACCAGGACGTGCGAGAGTAACCGGTGTTCCTTGTGAACGTAAAGCCGCTTTCATATGTATATAAGCGGGGTAATACGGTGAAGTGTTCTGCGGGTGCAGACTTCCATGTGGGTCGCGTAGACGGCGCGCGACGAGTCCAGGATGCATACCGCACACTCGCATTCGTTTATAGAACCATCGGATCCGTCCGGTGGTTTTTCTTATGGTGCTGCTGTGATACTGTGGTGCCAAAGGTTCTTTGAAATGGTGGAGGGAATCATGGAACTCACGACAGTGCTTGGCATTGGATATATTGTGGTGCTGTTCACCACGATCGATCTACTCACAAAATATGACTGGGACAGGGCGCAGGGACCAGCGACGGTCGCGGTGATGTACCTGCTTCACATCCCACTCTTATTACTCCTTTCCGGCATTATGTATGCTGGAATCATCATCGCTGTGTTCGTGGTACTGGGTTCCGTGATATCTCTCGAGATGCTCCCGGATCTGTTCACGGTCACCCTCAAGGTTGTTGCTGGTGTCTATGCTCTTCTGATGGGGTTTGGTAACGCAGTGAAGATCATTCGGGGATTTAGGACGTCACGACACAAGAACAATTGATATCATCAAGGAGAATTGAGATGTATGGTCTTATATTGCTTATCGTGGTCGGCATGGCGTGCCTCTTCGTCCTCCTCTACTACGATTGGAGTGGACGAAGCATTTCCTTTGAGACAAAGATGCTCTACGTCTTGCTTTTTTTCGGGGCATCCTTCGGGATTGGATTCCTCTTCTTTACATTCTGCGCTGGTCTTCTCTGGCTCGCATTTCTTATCGACCCAAAGATCCAGCATTACTACGAAGCAATGCCGTACTTCATCTCTGCTGCGTTCCTGATATGGTCGCTTATGATGAGTGCGACTCTAGTGCGGAGTGCAGTTGAATATGTGGAGAAGAAACGCGAACGCGAACGTAATTACCGCAATGCGGCCCGTTCACAGGACTACTGATTTAATAAGGAGTGTGACCATGTGTGAGTACTGCATACCTGACTCACTGTCATCAGAGAAGGGAGAAAAACTCGACCTTCTCTCAAAAATGGCAGCTCGCCGAGGCACCACAACAGCAAAGCTCATCGCTCGTGTAAACGAGTGGAAGCCAAAACCTCGAGGTCTGAGTATCGACCGACGACTCCAAACGCTTACGTGGTTTTAGAGTATGGTCTACTTCAGGGGCCAAGAGGACAAACTCCTCGCATTCGCGTGGCGACACTGTGACAGTATTGCGCTCATATCGCTTAGTGCATGGTCGGTCGCCGTGAAGGGGGATGCGAAAGAGTATTCACCAAGCATCATACTTACGCCGCATGCCGGAAAGTATGCTATCGTCTCCGAACTCTCGACTGCACTCATCAATGAGGTTCCTGGGATCTCACGAGTTCTGGTAGAGATATAAGTACCTTAAAACCGTCTTCACAGGCGGTTTTTTCAAACCAGGACCGTATCAATAATGCGCGGTCGCGCATTATTGATACATGAGCGCAGGTGGAATTATGTCCCGTACTTATCTTATCCGACCGGATAAGATAAGTACGGGGGTGAAGTTTCTAGTAGGAGGTTTTCTTTTACCCTAAGGGTATGGTATGGTCTTTCGAGAAAATGTGAAGGAGAACAAGTAGTGTCATCAGGTACAGAAGCTGCAATAACCCAAGCTCAGGTGGAAAAACTTATACGCGAGCTTATCGATCGAGATGTGATGTCTGATGAGGGATTCACCTCGATGTTCAAACTGACAGCGTCGGTTATGTCTGACCTCGACCTGGTCAGTGCGCTCAAGGTGTCCGTCAGTACTATCGGTCGGTGGAAAGCGGGCACCAGTCACCCTATGCCAAATGAAGCGCGAACAATTGTGAGGGATCACGTTTTGATCTTTCTCAAAGGTATGCGCGCTGGACTGGCACACTGCACACCATGAATAAACTAATAGGTGCCGCCACTCATATGGCGGTTTTCTTTTGCCCCCGAGATGTGGTATTGTCCGATACAGCAAAAAGGGAGGTGTACCTTGATTCAGAAAACACAGCAGAGAGATAAGTATCCCAGCGTTCATTTTCTCTACTTGGATTCTAAGATCCATATCTGGATTAGTCATCCAAACGGTAGGGTGTCAATTCCGCATTCTCACCAAGTGCGCTATAGACGACACGGGACATTCACTTTTTCACGTTTTGAAGCGTCTGGTCGCGCTGTCGTACAGATCCTCATACCTCGCAAGGGGTGGAACACGGCTTCACGTACTGAAACCATAACACTCGATTACTGCACTAAGTATACGTTCAATCGTGGCGCGATCACGAAACGACGGCTTGAAAAGACTGAGTGGCAATGGATCGAACATGCACTCAGGTTTGGAAACAACACAATGCGAAGATCGCGGAAATGGAGCGGTACGCCAGTCGTGCGACGCGTAGCAGCATAGTACTCATCTCACCACTAGATTTCTCTGGTGGTTTTTCATTTTTCAATAATACCTGCCTTACTTTCTGGGTGTATCAATAATGCGCGGTCGCGCATTATTGATACACAAATATATTTTATTCCGTGTACTTATTTTATGCGACCGCATAAAATAAGTACGCGGAATAAAATAATAAGAGTGTGGTGCTGTTGGTCATTTTTACAGCCACACGGTTTGGGCGTATACTCGGGGTAGAAAGGAAGGTGAGGATTATGCAAAAGATTCACTGGAGACTACTTGCGTCGTACCAGGACAACGAATTGGCCGCTCTTGTATTCCCCGACAATCAGACCACTCTGAAGGGGAGGTCAGTGATCAACCGCGCTGAATTGCTTGCAGAGATGCCGCGCGCTTACGTAAATGCTACGACCTATATCGTTCCTCGCGAGGGACTCGATATGATCCGGGCGGTGCTTATGCAACACGAGATTGATTTTGAGGTGCGTGACATATTCGACATAAGCCAGCTCTCAGAATCAAGCCTTGCTCATCTCAGAATTAAAATCAATCAGGCTTTGTTAACTGCATGGCTACACACGTAAACCGCGTTCATACGCGGTTTTTTTACATACAAAACATTCGAGCGTATACTCGGGGGATGAAAACGGTGGAGAAGAAATGCAATAGGGAATATTTTGAGAAAGTGCTCGATGGTATAATGTCAACACATGCCTATCCAACCACCGCCTGCTACAGACAGTAATCCTAATTCAAAGTTTGAATTTAAACCACTCATTATCTTGGTCGTGGTGGCAACTATAGTCGCACTATTGCTAGTATGGTTTTTGAGACCTAATGACCCAACATTTGTTTCAGAAAGTAATGAACTAATAGAGAAAAATTTCCCCCTCTATAACACAGGGCAATCAGTAGAAAGTACCAAGGAGACTTTTTCAGTAAAAGAAATCACAAAAGCTGAGCGAGATAGATTTCTGCAACTCCCCGGTGTAGTAAAAATCTTTGGGCAAGATAATAATGTTCGGTTTGGCAACTCTTCGATTCTTTCATTTAAATATCAAGATCCCGGTGATGACCAGGTATATATTGATAGTGAAGTATTGCCATACAAATATATACATATTCTAAGCGTTTTTGATGCCAATAATAAGGTAGGAGTTATCGGTAGTAAGGAATCAGACAATCATTTCAGAATATATGTCGATGATGTTTCTGTTACTGACAGTTACAAATTGATTGCATTACCGCAGGTTAACACACAAGGTGGTATTGCCTATCTAGGGTCACAAGCGAATGGTCAGTTATCATTATTTTTCAATAATAAGGAGATTGCCAAAAATGTTGAAAAATACAAGTTGCTAAATAATGATCTGTACTACACTCGTAACTATATACAAAAAGGTATTGATGATCCTACAACGTACCTAAATGGAGAACTGATCGCGCGCGGCACATTAGATCCTGAGTCATTCAGGGTCGTAGATGGCCGTAACAACTTTCTTATTGTTAACGAGAATCACTTTTATCAGTACACTGAAAATTAATCTGTTTTGAATATTTTTTACACTGTCTTCCCACGATAAGATCGACGAAAAGGGGATGCAGATCATTTCTTTGAAATAAAAAAGCGACTCGTGTGAGCCGCTTCGGGTTTAGGTCATCCCTATCTTCTGCCACCTTGCGTCGGTGCCTGGTCGCGCAAGAGCTTGCCGGCTTCTTCGAACATGACGTGCATGTTCGCCGGCGACGGCTTCTGCCCAACCTTCTTGAGCGCCGCTTCAGCGACACCCCACACAGTGGCGAGGTGATCCACCACCTCTTGGTGGGGGGAGGTCGTTGGGGTGAATGCACCACCCCCGTCGTCTTCTTCAAATGCCATGTGCTCCTCCTTTTGTTTTGAAGTAGATCAAAAGTGTAGTGACGCGATTGTTCAGTGCCTGATCCCAGTGCCACAGTAGGTAGTAGCACCAGAGTGTGGTGTAGAACAGACACATATACCCCCATGCCGGTGAGTCGGAGGGTATTCCTACCCACGACATATGGATCTGAGTGATCGAAAGAGGAACGATGAACAACAAAGCCCAGAGCGGGATAGATACCCGTATCGCTCCGCCTGTAAGTATTTGAAACTCAAGGCTGTGACGCTGCATCGCTGTAGTCAAAAGATCGACACTTTTCTCGATATCCTGTCGAGCATTCATAGCGTACCTCCTGTATCTGTTAACAGAATACTACACAAATATGAAATGTCAATTTTTTAGGAATAAGGTTATAACTATCCACACAATAGGGTTGTGGGGATAGTAGATGTTTGGGAAAGGGTTAGAAAACGCTCAATATAGCTATATTTTAAGCGGTTTCCACAGAAAGGAGGTTGCAAACATACGGGGTTGACCCCTTTACGCAGTTTCTGGTATACTGGCGCCAACGCAATATCTGCTGAGTGAGTCCTGGTGGTGACGGATTTGCACATAGAAGACGTGGGTCGGTAGTGGTGTCGACGCACAAAAGTAGCGAAGCAATTTAATAAGGATGTCTTCAAAAGCTCAGTAGAGTGGGTACGGGCCTGTCTCGCGTTTTGCGAGCTGTTTTTCGTGCATATTCCCGTGCTTTTGGTGACGTCATCACATAATCGAGGTCAATTATGTCTAAAAAGGGTGGTACACAGGCGCTTCCAAAGAAGTACTTCAACAAGTACCGCGCACCGCAGGTAGAGCTCCCAGACTTGATCGAACCACAGCGTGAATCGTTCCGCTGGTTCATCGAGGAAGGTATCAAGGAGGTGTTCAAGGAGTTTTCTCCGATCACCGACTACTCGGAGAAGAAGTTTGAACTTCATTTCAAGCGCTACGAGCTTGGAACTCCAAAGACGACTCCAGAATACGCAAAGGAGAATAAGCTGACGTACGAAGCTCCGCTTCGCGCGACAGTGCTTTTGAAGAACAAGACGTTTGGCGGTGAGAAGGATCAGGAGATCTTCATGACCGACATTCCGATGATGACAAAGCACGGCACCTTTATCATCAATGGTGTTGAGCGCGTTATCGTCCCACAGCTCGCGCGGTCGTACGGTATCTTCTTTACCGCGAACGAGTCTAAGGGCAAGACCTACTTCGGAGCGAAGATCATCCCAGCGCGTGGCGCATGGGTTGAGATCGACTCTGAGAGCGATGGTGCGATCTATGTGAAGATCGACCGCAAGCGCAAGTTCCCCGTGACCTCACTCCTTCGTGTACTCGGTGCAAAGACCGAGAAAGAAATGAAGGCTGTTTTTGCGAACAAGGAGCACGGCGAGGAATACTTCAAGGCAACGCTCGCAAAGGACGGTGCCGAGAGCGTCGACGACTCATATATTGAGATCTACAAGCGTCTCCGCGACGGCGACCTCGCGACCGTAGAGAACGCACGTGAATTCGTTGATTCTATCTTTGCATCTGCTCGCTACGACCTTTCTGAGATCGGTCGTCACCACTTCAACGAGCGCTTCAATCGCCCAACCGATGCAAAGGCGGTACAGGAGCGCACCGTATCACTTGAGGACATCAGCATTATCCTCAGTCACATCATGGAGCAAAACCACACTCCAGGTGCGCTTCCAGATGACATCGACCACCTTGGCTTCCGCCGTGTTCGCTACTTCGGCGAGATGATCCAGCAACGCGTACGCGTGGGTCTTACCCGCATGAAGCGCAATATCCAGGACCGCATGTCCACGATCGAGTCTGAGACCTCACTTCCGATTCAGCTCGTGAACCCACGTCCGCTCCAGGCTGTCATCAAGGAGTTCTACACCACCAACCAGCTCTCACAGTTCTCGCAGCAGCAGAACATCCTCGCAGAGCTCGAACACCTCCGCACACTTTCGGCCCTCGGTCCAGGCGGTCTCACTCGTGAGCGCGCTGGCTTTGAGGTGCGCGACGTGCACCCATCGCACTACGGACGCCTCTGTCCGATCCACACTCCTGAAGGTCCGAACATCGGTCTCATCCTTCGTCTTTCGATGTACTCTCGCGTGAACCGCTTCGGTATCATCGAGACGCCATACGCAAAGGTGGTGAAGGGTGTTGTGACCGGCGATGTGGTCTTCATGAACGCACACGAAGAGGAGAAGCACATCATTGCGCACGCAGCCGTAGCACTCGACGATAAGGGAAAGATCGCTGAGAAGCTTGTTGAGGTTCGCAAACACGGCGAGCCAAGTATCGTCGCACGCGAAGATATTGACTACATGGACATCGCGACCAACCAGGCGTTCTCGATCGCGACATCGATGATCCCATTTTTGAACCACGACGACGCAAACCGCGCACTCATGGGTTCGAACATGCAGAAGCAGGCAACACCATGTCTCATCCCTGAGGCACCACTCGTTGCTACCGGTGTCGAAGAACTCGCTAGCCGCGACACGGGACGACTCATTGTAGCGACCGAGCCAGGTGAGATCATTGAGGTTGATGCGCGCCACATCATTTTGAAGAACAAGGAGGGCAAGAAGATAAACTACGAGCTCACCTCATTCCAGCGCACCAACGACTTCTCAGCCTTCTACCACCGCCCCTCAGTTTCTGTTGGCGACAAGGTGAAGCGCGGTGATGTACTCGCAGACACCTCGTCTTCGGACAACGGCCAGATGGCCCTCGGTCAGAACGCGCTTGTGGCGTTCATGAGCTGGAGCGGTGCAAACTACGAGGACGCGATCATCATCTCTGAGCGTCTCGTAAAGAACAGCAAGTTCTCAACGATCCACATGGACGAGCTTGAGGTTGCCGTGCGTGATACCAAGCTCGGTCCGGAGGTGACCACCCCTGACATTCCCAACGTATCGGAAGCAAAACTTCGTAACCTTGACGAGACCGGCATCATCCGCATCGGCGCTGAGGTACGTCCTGGTGACATCTTGGTCGGAAAGGTAACGCCAAAGGGAGAGACACAGCTCACTCCTGAGGAGCGCCTCCTCCGCTCGATCTTCGGTGAGAAAGCAAAGGATGTGAAGGATACCTCGCTTCGTCTTGAAGCAGGAAAGCGCGGACGCATCGTCGGCGTGAAGGTGTTCTCTCGCGAGAATGGCGACCAGCTCGAGAGCGGCGTCATCAAGCGCATCCACATCACTATTGCTCAGGTCCGTAACGTATCAGTCGGCGATAAGCTCGCTGGTCGCCACGGTAACAAGGGTGTTATCTCAAAGATCCTTCCTGAAGAAGATATGCCGTACACAGAAGATGGTCGTCCGATCGATGTGATCCTCACTCCGCTTGGCGTGCCATCACGTATGAACCTCGGACAGATCTTGGAGCTTCACCTCGGTATGGCGGCAAACACGCTTGGCTACCAGGCTATCGTCCCACCATTTGCAGGCGCAACTGAAGACGAGATCAAGGGCGAGCTCGAGAAAGCAGGGCTTCCAACAGACGGTAAGCTCTGGCTTCGCGATGGCCGTACCGGCGAACAGTTCGGTCAGAAGATCGCGGTCGGTTTCATGTACATCTTGAAGCTGCACCACATGGTGGAGGACAAGATCCACATGCGCTCTATTGGTCCGTACTCACTTATCACCCAGCAGCCGCTTGGCGGTAAGGCACAGGTCGGCGGTCAGCGCTTCGGAGAAATGGAAGTGTGGGCACTCCTCGGTTACGGCGCGGCGTACACGCTCCGCGAAATGCTCACCATCAAGTCAGACGACATTGTCGGACGCTCCGCTGCATTCGATTCTATTGTCCGCGGTGAACGCATTGGCCATCCACATACCCCGGCAGCATTCAACGTCCTTATCAATCAGCTTCGTGGCCTTGCGCTCGATATTGAGCTCAAGCGTGACGCGAGCACCGAGACCCGTTAATAACGCATCGTAATTTCATCACTATGACTATGCTCAAGAACAAGCCCATGCATACGCCATTTGACTCGGTGCACCTTAAGCTCGCGTCACCTGAGCGTATCCTCGAGTGGTCTCACGGAGAGATCACTAAGCCAGAGACCATCAACTACCGTACCCAGCGTCCGGAGAAGCATGGCCTCTTTGACGAGCGCATCTTTGGTCCTGTTGAGGACTACGAGTGTGCGTGTAAGAAGTATCGCGGTATTCGCTACAAGGGTATCGTGTGTGAGAAGTGTGGCGTTGAGGTCACTCGCGCGATCGTGCGCCGTGAGCGCATGGGCCACATCGACCTCTGCGTACCGGTATCACACATCTGGTTCCTCCGCGGTGTACCAAGTCGTATCGCCCTTATCCTCGGCCTCTCGGCTGCTGATGTAGAGAAGGTGATCTACTTCGCTGGCTACATCATCACGAAGGTTCGCGAGGAAGAGCGCCAGCGCCTCCTCAAGGAACTCGAGACCGAGTTCAAGTCGAAGTTCAAAGACCTCACGAACGACAAGGGTCGCGAAGAGCTCAAGGAGCGTTTCGACGAAATGAAGAAAGAGATTGATGGCATCATCGAGGGTATCGTCCTCGATGAGATGCACTACCACAAGTTCTCGATGCGTTACTCGACACTCTTTGATGCAGCGATCGGCGCAGAAGCGGTCTTCAACATCTTCTCAAAAGTTGATATGGAGAAGCTCGAGAAGGAGCTTTCAGAGAAGCGCGAGACCGCGGGTGCTGCAGAGCGCGCGAAGCTCGACAAGCGACTCTCTCTCATTCGCTCAATGATCCAGGCAGGCGTTCGTCCTGAGTGGATGTTCCTCAACCGTATTCCAGTCATTCCGCCAGCACTTCGTCCGATGGTGGCACTCGAAGGTGGTCGTCATGCGTCATCTGACCTCAACGACCTCTACCGTCGCGTGATCAACCGCAACAACCGCTTGAAGAAACTCCTCGACATCAAGGCACCTGACGTGATCCTTCGAAACGAGAAGCGCATTCTTCAGGAGGCAGTTGATGCGCTCATCGACAACTCGATCCGTCACGGCAACACCGCGTACTCAGTGATGAGTCAGGCACAGCGCCGCCCTTTGAAGTCACTCTCTGATTACCTTAAGAGCAAGCAGGGATACTTCCGTCAGAACCTTCTCGGTAAGCGCGTGGACTATTCAGGTCGCTCGGTGATCGTCATCGGTCCTGATATGAAGCTCGACCAGTGTGGTCTCCCGAAGCACATGGCACTCGAACTCTTCCGTCCGTTCGTCATCTCTGAGCTCCTTCGTCAGGAACTCGCATACAACATCCGCGGTGCAGGTCGTCTCATTGAAGACGGTGTACCGGAGGTGTGGGCGATCCTCGAGAATGTCATTAAGGACAAGCATGTGCTCCTTAACCGCGCTCCAACGCTCCACCGTCAGGGTATCCAGGCGTTCCGCCCGGTCCTCATCGAAGGTAACGCTATCCAGATCCACCCGCTCGTGTGTCGCGCGTTCAACGCAGACTTCGACGGTGACCAGATGGCGGTTCACGTACCACTTTCTCCAGAGGCACAGCTTGAAGCGAAGGAGATCATCTCAGCAAATAAGAACATCTTGAAGCCAGGTTCTGGTGACCCGGTCGTATCTGAGAAGCTTCTCGATATGGCACTCGGTTGTTATTGGATGACCAAAGTGGTCGATGGCGCACATGGTGAAGGAAATTTCTTCCCGTCACCGAATGCTGCGATCACTGCACACGACTTCGGCGCAGTCGATTTCCGCGCGAAGATCAAGGTCAAGGCGACTGACACCGAGAAGTATGCTCAGTTTGAGAACGGCGTATTTGAGACGACTGTTGGCCGCCTTCTCTTCAATAGCGCACTTCCAAAGCGCTTTGGATTCATCAATGACGTGGTGACCCAGCGTTCACTCTTCGCTATCGTTATCGATGTGATCGACAACGAGGGTGTTGATGCGGTCCCTGAGATCATCGACAAGATCAAGCGCCTCGGCTTCATGTACGCCACCAAGTCAGGTGTGACCTGGGGTATCGATGATGTCATCGTGCCGCCAGAGAAGCAGACCATCCTCGACAAGGCACGCGCAGACGAGCAGGTCGTTCACGACCACTTCTCTGAAGGTCTCCTTTCACGTGACGAGCGCCGCCGTCTCATCGTAGAGATCTGGCACCGCGCAAAGACCGACCTTGAGAAGGTGATCCCTAAGACACTCGACCCTATGGGTTCGGTGCACGACATGTGGCAGTCTGGCGCTCGAGGTTCACTCGGACAGATCGCACAGATGGCAGGTATGAAGGGTCTCATCGTGAACACACGAGGTGAGACGATCGAGTTCCCTGTGCTTTCTTCTATGAAGGAGGGACTCTCACCGATCGAGTACTTCAACACCACTCACGGTTCACGTAAGGGTCTCGCTGACACTGCGCTCCAGACCGCAAAGGCTGGATACCTCACACGTCGTCTCTTCGACGTCGCACAAGATGCGATCGTTATGGAGGCAGACTGTGGTGCGAAGCATGGTGTCAGGATCGGCCGCCTCTCAGCGTCTGGTATCGAGATCGCGTTCTCACGCGCTATTCGCGGACGCGTTGTGGCTGAAGATATCGTAGTAGGTTCTGAGACACTCTACACACGTGGTCACTTGATCTCACGCACCGATGCACTCTCTATTGAACAGAACAAGGCTATCGAGAGCGTGGTCGTACGCTCACCAATGACCTGTAAGACACTCCGCGGTGTGTGTCAGCAGTGTTACGGTATCGACCTCACCTCAAACCGTCTCGTCGACTTGGGTGAAGCAGTAGGTACGGTTGCCGCACAGGCGATCGGCGAGCCGGGAACACAGCTCACTATGAACACGAAGCACGCTGGCGGTGCCGCCTCAGTTGGCGGTGACGTGACCCAGGGTCTTCCTCGTGTGGAGGAGGTCTTCGAGAAGCGTCTTCCTAAGATCCCTGCAGTGGTGTCGATGGTTGATGGTACGGTCTCTGAGATCCGCACCGAGGGCCGCGACAAGACCGTGATCATCCTTCCAGACAACGGCACTAAGGCTACGAAGTCGAAGGCACGCAAGAAGGATCCAAATGAGTATCCGATCCACTATCGCCGTACCGTCATGGTATCGGTCGGTGACACGGTCAAGAAGGGCCAGCTCATCACCGACGGTTCTGCAGACCTCACCGACGTATTCAAGTATGGTGGCGAGGAGCATGTGCAGGACTACGTGATCACTGAGACCAGCCGTATCTACGAACTCCAGGGTGTGCAGATCGCGCGCAAGCACATTGAGCTCATCGTGAAGCAGATGCTTTCACGCATGCGCGTCCTTGAAGCGGGCGATGGTCCGTACACTGTTGGTGACGTTGTTGAGGAGTGGAACATTGAGGAGGCAAACCGCACCCTTAAAGCTGAGGGTAAGGAGCTCATCAAGGCGCAGAAACTCATCCTTGGTATCACCGAGGTGTCACTCTCACGCAAGTCATTCCTCTCAGCGGCATCGTTCCAGAACACGACGCGCGTCCTCATCGGCGCAGCGGTACGTGGAAGTGTCGATTCGCTCTCTGGTCTTAAGGAGAATGTCATCATCGGCCGCCTCATCCCAGCGGGCACCGGCTTTGTCGGTAGCCACAAGCAGGAGATGGTCACGACCGTTCAAGAAACGGAAGGGACCGACGCAGACCTCTAATCGCACGCACTATTTCTGCGGCGGCACGTCCCTTCTATGGCTTCAGCTATAGGAGGGGCTCCGTCGTACTAGTGAGTATCACATGAGTACACCTGTTGATCAGATCAAAGATCGCCTCAGTATCCTCGATGTCATCGGTGGGTATGTAAAATTGGCGAAGTCGGGGAAGCACTGGAAGGGAAGGTCCCCCTTTACGAGTGAAAAGACCCCGTCATTCTTTGTGTCACCTGAGCGCGGGATGTACTACTGTTTCTCATCGGGAAAGGGAGGCGATATCTTTACGTTTATTCAGGAGATGGAGGGTGTCGATTTTCGCGGCGCACTCCAGATGCTCGCAGAGCGCGCCGGTGTAGAGCTCACACCAGAACGGAGTGAGGATCGGACCGAGCGAGAGTTGCTCTATTCACTCCTTGAAGACGCGACTCGATACTATGAGCTTGAGCTCGAGAAGGTACCAAATGCGCTGACGTATCTCGCCACTCGCGGGGTGACCGATCAGACGAAACAGAAGTGGCGCATCGGCTTTGCACCAGCAGAATGGCGAAGTCTCACCACCTATCTCAAAACAAAAGGATACACCGTAGCGCAGATCATGAAGGCCGGCCTCGCAAAGGGGAGTGAGAAGAGTGCAGAGCCATACGATACGTTCCGTAACCGGATCATGTTCCCGATCAACGACACGTCTGGACGGCCAGTCGGTTTCTCTGGGCGCGACATGAGTGGGGACGCAACTGCGCCGAAGTATGTGAATTCTCCCGAGACGCCTCTCTACGAAAAGTCGCGTGTACTCTTTGGGTACGACAAGGCGAAACAGGGAATACGCACGCTCGATTTCGCACTTATCGTCGAAGGTCAGTTCGACCTCGTACTTGCACATCAAGCAGGGTACTCGAACACGGTTGCGATCTCAGGCACCGCGATGACCGACACACATGTGGAGCTCATCAATCGGTTGACCAAGAAAGCGGTCTTGGCACTCGATTCAGATAAAGCGGGTATCGCGTCGGCTAAACGAAGTGCGACCTTAATGCTTCTCAAAGATATGGATGTGAAGGTTGCTCGCATCGAGGGAGGGAAGGACCCGGCGGACTTGGTGCGTGAAGATCCCAAACTCCTCAAAGCAGCGATCGGTCACGCGACGCACGTCATCCCGTTCCTCATTGAAACAGTGAAGCGAGATGCACAGGATGACCGCACGTTCAAACTTCGCGTTCGAGAGGAGGTCGTGCCATTCGTCACACTCATCCCGAACCGTATGGATGCGGAGCATTGGGAAAAGGTGATCGCGGATGGGACGGGGACCACCACTGATGCGATCCATTTTGAGGTTGAGCGGGTGCGCGAAGAAGCACGCCGGAGTGTGAGTGCTGAACCAGCGACCGCCAAGCCAGTAGCAGAGCCAGCACGAGAAACTGGAGCAAAAGCAGTGGCGATTCCCGCTCGGACAGAGGATATTGTGTCCCACCTCTACGGCATGCTATTGTGGCTTCAGTCAATCCCATCGCCCCACATTTCGCCGAGTATTCTCGGCTCCTATCTAAAGGATATTTTAGGGGATGATCGGATGAAATCACTCGAAGATTGGTCTCCTGAGGACAGAAATCGGGCCATATTCCTAGCTGAACACGCGCACGGTGAGTCGAGGGAGCGAGATATCAAAGAAACCGTCGGCCGGCTCCTAAGCGAACTTGAGGATCGCACCACGCGTGCACTCCTTGCAGAGACGAGGAAAGAACTCCGGGAGGCCGAGCGTATAGGAGATAATACACACCGCGATACGCTCCTCAAGATCGCGAACGAAATACAGCGAAAACTGACCACAACAGGCAACGGAAAAGAAAAGTACCCACTTTAGACCAGTCCCTTACTCAATTATTCATACTTCATTAATAACAAGGTTCCCACACACTATGGCGCAAAAAACAAAAAAGTCGGTCAAAACAGCACGAAAGGTACTGAAAAAGAAAGTAGCCAAAAAGGTTGCCAAGAAGCCCGCTAAGAAAAAGGTTGCAAAGAAAGCGGTCAAGAAGACCGTGAAAAAAGCAGCACCAAAAAATAAGGCAAAGAAAGCGATCAAGAAGACCGTCAAGAAAGTAGTAGCCAAGAAGAAGGTTGTGCCAAAGAAGGCAGCGCGCCAAACGCCGACACAGCGTGCCTGGGAACACAAGGCCGAGCAGCTCATCGAGAAAGGACGTCAACGCGGCTACATCACCTACGATGAGATCCTCCGTGAGTTTCCTAACATCGAGACTGATGTGGAGTTTCTTGAGACGCTCTATGAGCGGCTCGGGACCGCATCGATCGATGTCCTCGAGTCAGGCGGTATGCTTGGGAACGATGTCTCAGAAGAGATGCTCGATAAACGCAACATGTACCGTCGCGGTGACTCTGGGTACGACTCGATCCAGATGTATCTTCGAGAGATCGGTCAGTATCCTCTCCTCACTGGAGCTGAAGAGCGCACACTCGCGAAGCGTATCGTCGATGGCGATGATGAGGCACGCAACCTTCTTGCCCGCGCCAACCTCCGCCTCGTCGTGTCGATCGCAAAGAAGTACGTGGGACGAAGTCCAGATCTCACGCTCCTTGACCTCATTCAGGAGGGGAACCTTGGTCTCTTTAAGGCGGTCGATAAGTTCGACTTCACCAAGGGCTTCAAATTCTCGACCTACGCAACCTGGTGGATCCGTCAGGCGATCACCCGTGCACTCGCAGACCAGTCGCGCACCATTCGTATACCGGTCCACATGGTAGAGACCATGGCGAAGTACAAGCAGGTCTCACGTCGCCTCGCGCAAGACCTTGGGCGCGACCCAATGCCAGAGGAGATCGCTACCGAGATGGGTATTGAGGTAGAGAAGGTATACCAGATCGAAAAGATCAGTCAGGATACCATTTCGCTCGAGCTCCCGATAGGCGATGAGGATGACCGCTCACGCCTCTCAGACTTCATCTCAGACGATAAGGTACTCTCGCCAGACCAGGAGGTTGCACAGCGCATTTTGGCAGATCAAGTCCGCGAGATCCTTGACTCACTTTCGGAGAAAGAGCGTAAGATCCTCGAGATGCGCCACGGACTTATGGATGGTACGTACCATACCCTCGAAGAGGTGGGGAAGGAATTTGGCGTGACGCGTGAGCGTATTCGTCAGATCGAGGCGAAGGCACTTGAAAAGATACGCCAGCACGAAAAGGCACGACGCCTAAAATCGTACTAGAACGTTCAGATTCGGGGCGATACTTTGTTATATTTCATCAGCTCAAAAACACTATGATTGATCATAGTGTTTTTGTGTCTCAACTGAACAGTTTCTCCCCACACCCCACTCCATTCTTTATTACACACCACGTATCATATAGTGAATGCCCCCAGAACTAAACTTAGAAGAGGAGCGTGCTGTTTCTCAGCACCTCAAGGTGCAGCCGCTCTATCTCGCACTTCTCGCACCCTTTATTATCGTCGGTCTTCTCTACGCCTTTATACCGTCACTGCGCGACGGGCTTGGTGCACTCATTCACCCGGTGGAGGAACAGGTTGTCGTCGATGACACCGTGGACGTGATTGAACATGAACCTTCAGGAACCATAACCCTCTCACTCACTCCCCACACAGACACGAGGTTTGCAAGTCGCTCTCTCTATACCTACAACACTGAAAGTGGAGATCTGGAGAAAGTGCTCCATTCTGATACACAAGACTATTTTGAACCCGGTATGAGTACCGACGGTACACAGATCGTCTTCGGCACTGCACCAACCTCGGGTGCTACTCCCAACGAGTCACTCCTCTACGGTGACCCTGCTTTCGAAGAACTCCTCGAGGTCACTCCTCCCAAGGAAGTGATGTATGTCCGCACCCCGTCATTCTCACCTGATGGTACACACATCGCCTTCGTGGGAGCAGGGAAGAGTGTCACCACCTTCGGTGAGATCGAAGGTCAACACGTATACCTATACAACACTGAAGACAAGACCACCGAACGTATCATCATGAACGCTGTGAACCCCGTCTTCACCCCAGATGGCCAGCTTATGGTACTTACAGCAGATGGGGTACATCTTATGAACCTCACTGAGAACACCGATGAACTCGTTCTTCCTTCAATCGAATATCCATTTGACGGATACGACAGCTTCGCACTCTCATCAGATGGCACACAGATAGCGCTCGCACTCCAAAGTCGTCGTGCAGTCGTTGTGTACTCAATACAATCATACGCACCATTCACCCCCGAACTTACCCATACCTATGACACCTATGCGTCAGGCGCCGCATTCTCACCAGATGGGAACTACCTTGCACTTATCGAGTTCAATGTAGATGAAACACAGAAACCGTTTATCGGTAAAAACCCTCGCCTTATCATATTTGATCTAGTCAATGAGGGTGAGGCTGGATTTATGCCGCTCTCCAACTTTTATCCGCAACTCATAACAATCGGTGGTTGGCATTAATATGAAACTTTCTACTTTTCTCTCAGTACTCATCCCGGTCTTATGTTTTATCGTGCTCGTACCACAGGCGGAGGCACTTGATATCAATGGGAATCATCCTAATTGGGGAGGAAATGGGAGCTATCTTCAGCGCAATGATAGATCACCCACTGGGTATGCGTGGATGGGTGGGTCAGACCATAATGGGGGTTCAATGCTTATTGCCCAGACGTGTGGTGAGAAGTGTAAGGGTAAAGATCTTACTTGCACCGTCACTGCTGACCGTACTGTTATCGAGCAGGGTGACAGTACACGTGTGAAATTCACAATCGATCCACCTGCAAAAGTTCGCTATGATGGCGGCAAATACAGTGGCTCTATCTGGTACTACTCTGATGACAATAGTGAAGAAACGCTTGCATACATTGGTTATAATGCAAGTTCAGTGTCTGTTAACCTCTCACGTCTGACTGCAGGTGTTCACGAGGTGGAGGCGTGGTATAGGATAGGTAGGATCGAACACTCAAATGCAGCCTGCAACCATAACGGTGGTGCAGATGGAACTGGGGGTGGTTGTTCTGATTTGGTCTACGTACACGATACATATACCTGCTCAACCCCCATCACCGTCACCTCTGAAGATCTCACTGAATGCAACGACGGCATTGACAACGACGACCTGGAGGATGAGCTTGTAGACACCAACGACCCAGGCTGTCATACAGACGGTGATCCTAAGAACCCTGAAACATACGACCCCACCGACGACGATGAAGAGAATGGGCCACCGAACCTTGTCGCTGGTATACAAGTACTTAAAACTCCTCTCGCACCGGGAAGTGCGGGACAATTCCGTCTCACATGGTCAAATACTGAACCAATAGCAGTGCGTACTCCAACTGCACGAATTGTGACCTGGAAGCAGAAGGGAAGTGCTGCTGATCCTGATATCTGGTACTTTGCACAAGGTACCTATGGTCCCGCAATTATCACCCCCACACAGCAGAACTATGTCCGCACTTCCGTCAAATCATTTGCAGTTCCCAGTACCCCTGGACTCTATGAAGCGTGCTTCATCGTTGATGCTGGAAACCAGATCACCGAGTCGAATGAAACTGACAATATTGCCTGCACTGACGTTGAAGTGAAAGATGATGCGACCGCATCGGTATCACTTGATATCCGTAAAAAGACCTCAGGGAATAACGCACCCTGGAGACAGTCAGTCACCATACGTGACGATGAGGAAGCAGAACTTCGACTCATACCAGACAATATGCAATCCTGTACAGCTACTAACTTCAACTTTGCACCTGGAAAAGCAAGCTATGAACCACAGCGTATCGATCTTGGATTGAAACCCGTCGGCGCTTACACCTTCGAGGTCGAATGTGATGATACTCAAGGAGATACCTACACAGATACCGCGACACTTATCGTCAACAACCTAAGCCCACTTACGCTTGAAGCTGACCCACCGCTTGTGCGGAGAGGTGAGACGACCGACCTGGTCTATGATCTTGGGGGACGTACGAGCTGTACGCTCTCTGGTGGCGGTATGAGTAGTACACCGGTGACTGGAACAGGGGAACAGCACAAGGATTCGCCCGCAATACTTGGAGAGACCACCTTCACCCTCACCTGTACTGATGATGGAGCGAGTGCAACTGCTAAAGTACGAGTACTTCCCGCAATCGATGAGTTTTAGGACACTTTGATAAGGAATAAAACCACTATGATATATCATAGTGGTTTTGTGTCTAGTGCAGAATATACGGCTCTATATAGCCATATTATGAAACACCCAGTTCGTCTTTGAGGGTCACGTGGAGTTTGGGTGTGATGAGCTCTTTCTCTTGAAGTTCAGCAAGCACCTGCTCTTCCACTTTCGCTACACCACAGGAGGCGAGTGTGCGTCGAAGTGGTTCTATGACCGCTGCGTGATCACGCTCGAGTTCGGCGAGCTTGCTCTCGGTCTGTTCGCGGAAACGCTTGTAGAGTGAGAGGGCGTGCTCCATGGATTCTGTTGTGAAGATACTCTCAGTGTGTTCGGGTCGATAACTTCCGAGTTCTTTTAAGACCTTGCGAGAAATGATCGATTGTGCCCGATAGTAGCCGTAGAGTTCTGCTATCTCTTCACGCGGAGAGAGTGGAAAGAAGATAGTTCGAATTGAGGTAGCGATACGCTCGACAATATCGCGATCACCACGCGTGTGGACCAGGATGTGGGGGTCGGTGTTGCCGCGTTCTATAACCTCATATTGAAGCTCGAGCTTTGTCATGATGCGTTTGAAGACACGCTCTGAGATCTCGCCATACGCGTAGAGTTCTTTGAGGTGTGCACGCTCAATACCGATAGCGTACATGCGAATGACGCGCTTTGTGAGGTCGCCCTCGGTACCTTTTGCAATCGCCTCTACGGAACGAAGTGCACGGGTGTGTTCAGCGTTATGGATCTCGATGAGTGATTGAAAAGCGGTCTCGCTTACGTACCCGCGGTCGCGGTACTCGCGGAGTTTCTCCAATACCTCATTATGAATGAGCGCCTGCGCCCCCTGGTACTCGAGTCGCTCGATGTTGGTCATAGCATCGAGTTTAAGCGACTTCATAAAGGACTTAATAGTGGTTGCTTTTATGAAGATGGTTGCGAAGATACAGCCGATCGTGAGCGAAAGAATAAAGTCTCGCGGTGAAACTCCGAGTGACCATCCGGGCACCTCAAGAGATTCAGGTATAAGGAGAACGAGCGTCACGGCAAGTGCGCCGCGAAGGCTACCCCACGAGAGCAGATGTTGCCATGAGGTCGGGATATGACTTCGCTTTGTCGCGAAGATGTTAAACACTGCGAGGGTGGGATAGATAGAAAGTGCGCGCGAAAAAGCCACAATGAGTACACCAAGTGCGATCGGAAGATAGACACTCCGTTCTCCCAGCGGTATCGCCACAAAGAGAAGCCCGACCAAGATAAAGATGATCGAGTTTGCCATAAAGGCGAGCTGACCCCAGAGTTTCTCGACGAACTCCTCGGCGTGGGGGTGTATCTTCGCGCGTCCGTAGTTGCCCATGACAAGCGACGCAGAGGTGGTCGCTATGATCGAGGAGAGGTACATGTGCTGACCACCGATCACGACGTGGTGAGAGATAAACTCAGAAAGAAGGAAAGTTACGTGCGCCAAGACGATAGTAAGCGTGATGCTCGCTGCTTCGTTCTCGCGGGTCATACCGACGAGTTTTGCAAAGAGCATACCGACCACAAGGCCAAAGAGCGTGCCGCCCACGAGCATGATACCGAAGGTGAGGACACCCTCCTGCACTGTAGCTACACCGTTATAGCCCTTGAGCACTACCTCAAGGAGTACCAAAAAGAGTGCTACTGCTGTCGCGTCATTGAAGAGACTCTCGCCTTCAAAGACAAGCGAAAGGCGGCGCGGCGCACCGTATTCTTTAAATAGGGCAAGTACGGCGACTGGGTCGGTCGCAGAGATGAGGGAGCCAAAGAGGAGTGCGATCGTTAGAGGAATATGAATACCAAAGTACGGCAAAAGGTAGAAGAGCAGTCCGCCGATGAGTCCGGTAGAAATAATGAGCGATGCGATCGCGAGTGTGAGGATCACCGGTCCGTCCGCTATCAGTTTACGTAGACTTATGTTGTATGCAGATTCGAAGATAAGGGTCGGGAGGAATACATAGAAGAGGAGTTCCGGGGTCAGGTGGAAGTCGGTGATGAATGAAAAGCTTGGTACGTACGAGAGCAGTCCGAGTCCAGCACCGATCGCTACCAGGAGTACCGAGTGAGGGAGTCTGAGTTTGCGTGCCCAAAAGACCGCCAGTGAAGACAGGGTGAGCAGCGTAAAAACAAAGAGTAGGGAAGTGAGGGTAAACATACCATTAGTGAGGTAACGAGTCGGCACAGGTGCCGGCAGGGCGTCTACTATAGAACGAAACAAGACAGTCTGCAAAGTCGTGATTATCCCCATACGATTGCACAATAATTCGTCAAGAGCGGTATGCTATAGATACATAGCTAGTTCGTACGTTCATGAGCAAGGCAACAGACAGCAAGCACTGGTGTGAGAATGAGTTCACACCGTACTATCTCTTAAACGGCTTTTTGCCGATCTTCTGGTTGACGTACCTCGGTATTGCGGGCACGTTCGTGGTGGTGAGTGTCTTCTTCGAGCCATCCATCAACGACACGATCTGGGTGCCGATCATCTATTATGTCCTTGCGACTGCATATCTCGGACTCACCATCGCGTGTGTCGTTATGGCGCACCTCATACGTGGGTTCAACCCAGGTCGCGCAGTTCAGATCATGAAGATACCGGTCTTCGTGGCAACTGTAGTATTTCTTCTCCGTTTCGTGATACCGGTCATTCAGTACTTGGAGCAGCTTTTTGTCGGGTAGAAAGTTATCTAAAAAACCGGCACCAGAGAGGTGCCGGTTTTGATATATCTATTTTATTCGTCTACGCCAAGATAGGTAGAGAGAATGTGCTTGAGTCCAATACGGGAAATGATACCGACCGGATGCCCATCGTGGTCGACCACTGGAATACGTGCTTGCCCCATCGAAATTGCAACAGCCGCAACATCTATCAAGCGCGCATCAGCGCGGACCGACTCGACAGAATACGACATACACTCTGAGACCGGTTTGTCTGCAGCATTACGGATCGCTTCGGCGATGGTCTCTTCGTTCGCAAAGTGATTGACGACCTCATCCCCGTCGAGAGTGTCTGGGACGACTGCAGCAAGGAGGTCGGTTACTGAGACCTCTCCGGCCAGCATACCATCCATGTCTATGACGAGAAGCTCGTTCGTCTTCTCTTTATTCATGCGCTCTACAGCCTCCCGTAACGTTGCATCCTCACTTATGGTGACGGCAGGTCGCATGATCTCCTCAAGTGTGGTGTGGCTGTTCATACACACTCATTATAGCACTTGTGTTTCTGAAGGCGAGTTTAAGAAATAGGAGCTCAGAATGAACACGGTATAATGGCATCATGACCCAAGATACTGAACAGAGAGCATCCTTTAGAAAGGCGCTTTCAAAGCTAAACGAAGGTCAGCGAAAAGCGGTAGAGACCATCGAGGGGCCGGTCATGGTCATGGCAGGACCGGGGACTGGGAAGACCCAGATCCTCACCCTCCGCATTGCGCATATCCTTGGGCAGACTGATGTGCCCCCAGATGCTATCCTTGCGCTCACCTTCACCAACGCCGGTGTGAAGGCGATGCGTGAGCGCCTCAAAACGTTTATAGGACATGACGCCTACCGCGTGAACATCTTCACGTTCCATGGATTTGCTTCTCATGTGATCGAGTCACACCCGGCATCGTTTCCGCGGATCATTGGCGCGAGTGCAGCTGATGAGGTTGATCAATATGAGATCGTGCGCGCGGCGATCGAGGAAGCGGGAGTGCCAGAGCTTCGACCACCTGGTGATCCTGAATACTATGTGAAGCCGATCATTTCACTTATCGGCACGCTTAAGGGTGACGCGGTCGACCCTGAAGGGTACGACGCGTATTTAAAGACGCTCGTGGGAGATGAAGCAGCGTTCGATGAAGAAGGAGAGCCGTCGACGAAGATGGTACGGAGCAGTGGCTTCGTCCTGGTGTACCGTGCCTACGAGCGCATGATGCGCGAGCGCGGTCTCTATGACTACAGCGATATGCTTGTTGAGCTCATACATGCCCTCAAGAATGACAGCGAACTTAGGTTGGAGCTTGCCGAGTCGGCGCAGTACATCCTTGCCGACGAACATCAGGACGCGAATCGTGCACAAAATGCGATCCTCGAACTCCTTGCAACTGCGCATCCAGATGGTGATCAGATGCCCAATCTCTTCATAGTGGGTGATGATAAACAGGCGATCTACCGTTTCCAAGGAGCTTCACTCGAGAATTTTCTCTTTTTTAAAGAACGCTTTCCCAAAGGAGTACTGATCCCGCTGACGGAGAACTATCGTTCAACTAAAGCCATCCTGAAGGCAGCAGGAACGTTGATGGTGGGGCGTACCATCGCGACCGTAGAGCTCACTACACCACACGACGTGGGTGAGCCGCTTGAGGTGGTGCTTGGGGAGACGGCAGAGGATGAGCTCCAGTCGGTGGTGGCTCGCATCAAAGAGTTGATCGAACACGGAGTTCCTACCGAAGAGATCGCGATACTCCTTCGAAAGAATCGTGATATCGATCTCGTGGTACGTATGCTCCGCAGTGCGAAGGTTCCGTTCGTGTCATACCGCGACAGCGATGCGCTCGCGACATCGGAGGTGGCACTCCTCTTTGCACTCATGCGCTCAGTGGTTGATCCACACAATTCTGACGCGCTTGCGAAAGCGCTCTTTCTTCCCTCATTCGGTCTCTCGACCACAGTGCTTTCGCGGCTCTTTTCAAAACACTCGCGCACGCGTGTGCCGCTCTTTGAGTTACTTAAAGAGGAACCAGAAACAGCGCGCGCAGTCACGTTCTATACTGCTATGCATAAGCATGCTCATACTAAGTCGGCGAATGCAACGCTTGACGATATTGTGACCGAAAGTGGATACATCGATGAGGTACTTCAGGGTGTGTCACTTCCACAGGTACTCGATGCCTATCGAAGTGTGCGGACCCTGATCGAGACCAGGAGTGGTCGCGCTCATTCATACACACTCAAGGATACACTCTCACTCATACGAGATCTTGAACGTGGTATCGTATCTCTTCCTCTCAGAGGAAGGGGTGGTCAGCACGGGGTGCAGGTCATGACACTGCATAAATCGAAAGGACTTGAATTTGAGCATGTGTTCTTGCCACATGCACTCGAGTCGCGTTTCAAACCACGAGGTACTCGCTCGCTTTTTTTGGTGCCACCGTTCGTGAATCAACCAGACCCTGACGTTGCGGAGGAGCGCCGACGCTTCTATGTAGGTATTACGCGCGCAAAGAAGTGTGTGTATGTATCGCTTCATGCACACCGTGATGATGAGAAAGAAGAACACCCGGTCGCATTTCTCACCGAGGTGGGGGATACGAAAGACACAACTGCACCTCGATCTGAGAACATGAGGCCAGACACCCAGCATACCAAAACGACACGCACACAAGAATATCGCGAGCTCGTTCTCGGATTTTTGGAGAGTGGTATCTCAGCCACTGCTTTGAATGCATATCTCAAAGATCCTTGGGAATGTTTCTTCAAGAATATCTTGCGACTGCCCGAGACCAAGGCCGCACATCAGATGTATGGAACCGCGATCCATGCTGCACTCGAGTATCTCTATAGAGAATCAGCAGAGGGACACCAGCCGACCACCGAAGCGGTGTGTGCAGAGTTCACGCGTGCACTTTCGCGAGAACCGCTTATTCATCACGAAAAGGATGTGTTCTTGGCTAAAGGTATCGCGGCACTCACGGGGTACCTAGAAGAGTATGGTCAGCATATCAATAAAAATGCACTAACCGAGGTCTCGGTTGCTGCTGACCTTACACTTCCGCCTGAGTGTGGCCGTACCTCAGTGCATGTGCGTGGTTTTCTAGATCGAATTGAGGTCGAAGAGGATGGAGTGACCACACATGTCTTCGATTATAAAACAGGGAAGGTGAAGAGTAGGAATGAGATACTCGGGAAGACACTTGCGAGCGACGGCTCGATCTTCCGTCAGGTTGTTTTCTACAAGCTCCTCCTGGACCTTGAGGGGAAGCGGGTCATGGCTGACGCGACCATTGATTTCGTTGAGCCAAATCCTCGTGGAAAGTATAAGCGTGAACCATTTACTGTGTCAGACGAAGAAAAAGCGGAGCTGGTTGGCCAGATCGGCATGATGGTACGAGATCTTGAGGAGGGTACCTTCCTCCAAAAAACCTGCACATCAGATGATGTGCAGGTTCGTGGACTTTCAGAGATCATTCGTGCGCGCTACTGCTAGTGTGCGCAGATCGTGTTTGTGCCGTAGGTCAAACGACGAGTGCAACGTGCTCTAGTTAGCGGTTGGTGAGCCTTCTACCTGTTCGAGAATATTGTCAATGATCTGCTTCACGACAGAGTAGGGTTGCGCACCATTGATCGAGGTCTTGTCGTTGCCGACTATCACAAACGTGTGTGGTGTGCCTCGAACGCCTGCATCAAATCCTTCCTGGATACTGTTGGCAACCTTGTCGGCCATCTCACCGCTTGCGTAACAATTTTGGAACGCATCACTATCAACGCCTGCATCGGTCGCGTATTCTGTGATGCGCGACATGACGGTAAAGTCGCGATTGGTCTTCTCAGCGAAGACGCGATCTGAGAATTTCCAGAATGCTGCATTACCGCCGAGCTTAGCGACACATTCGGCTGCCTCAGCGATCTTTGATGCGTTCGGGTGGAGTTGTTCGAGCGGCATATGACGGTATACCCACGCTACTTTGCCGGTCTCTCCGTATTCACGCATGATCTGTTGCATGGTGTCGTCGAAGTTCTTACAGAACGGACAGTCGTAATCTGAATACTCGACGAGGAGTATTGGTGCGTTCGGATTGCCACGGATATGGTCGGTGTCGTCAACTGGTCTGAACGTGGTTTCTGTTTCTTCAGTACCAGCGGTACCCGCGACCGGTGCAGTTGGTGTTTTCCCTCCTGATAGATAAATAGCGCCTGCGATGAGACCTGCAGCGATCACGATCGCGATCGGTACGGCGAGCGACTCCTTGGCAGCAGGCTGTGCCGGTACGGTCGCGGTGGTTGGTTCGTTTTCCATGCGGAAAAGTATACCACGGTACGGTGTGGGGTGTCGTAAGGGACAATTCTCAGAGCTTGGATAAGCGTGTATACTGGCCGTATGGGAGATACGGTAAACGCAATTATTCTCGGATTTGTCCAGGGTGCAACGGAGTTCCTACCAGTTTCATCAACAGGTCACCTCATATTGATGCGTGAGGCGCTCCATGCGACCTCAAAGTACGCACTCGCGTACGATGCAGTACTTCAGTTGGCGACCGGTCTCGCTATTGTCATATATTTTCTGCCTGATATCTGGCGACTTTTTCAGGTATTCCTGCGCATGCTCGGGAGGATGCCGGTTCCGGCAAAAGAGCGTACGCTTATTTTTGCGATCCTACTCGGAACCATACCGGCGGTGTTCTTCGGACTTCTTCTTGAATCGCGCATGGAAACGGTGCTCCGCTCACCTGTGTTGGTCGCATTCGTCCTCGTTGCCGGTGCAGGTTTGTTTGCCTACGCAGAGTACGCGAGCGCGTTTCATACTACGAGCCGTGAACTCACGTTGAAGAAGGGTATCATCATCGGTTTTTTTCAATCACTCGCGCTTATTCCGGGTATGTCGCGCTCTGGCTCAACGATCGCAGGCGGGCTCATTCTCGGACTCACCCGCTATGAAGCGGCACGCTTCTCGTTCCTCCTCGCGATCCCGATCGTGTTAGGTTCAGGCCTTAAAAAGCTCCTTGAACTCATGAAGACGCAGAGTCTTGAGTCACTTACCCCGGTATGGATCGGTGCTGCTGTCGCGTTCTTTGTGGGACTTGGTGCTATCCACTTCATGCTGCTCTTTGTGCGCAACAACACCCTCTGGCCATTCATCTGGTACCGCATCGCACTTGCAGCACTTGTGATCACCCTTACTTTTAATTAGAAAATAAAAAACCAGCGCATAGCTGGTTTCAAGAGTGCTTACCATTTTTCGTAGAGGTGACGGTTAAACCAAAAATCCCAACGCTCTTTCCAATTGTTTAGATCGAGGCCAGGAACCCTGGTGAATATATCCATAGAGGAGCTGTCTATTTTTTCACCAATGTGGATTTCATGAACGGTAGTTTCAATACCAGGAATCTCAAAGCGCAGATCATCGCAACGAGCGGCAAGAATGACCGCGACAGCGGCTTGTGTATAGCACACAGTGGGCCGGTCGGAAAAACTCAAAAGAAAACCATGTACGGACACATCCGCATAAAGGTATTTCCGTGTTTTGTTAGGAAAAATCACTCGAATGCAATATAGCTTTTCGTCCATAGCTCTCTCTCCCTTTCTAATTTGTATGGTACTGATAAAGAGGCATTGGGTCAAATATACCTAGAATTTGTATTAGTATTTAGGAGTAACCCCTTAACCAATAGTGAGGTAGGGTGTAGCGCAAAGTGGTAAATGAAAAAACCGGTCCTAGGACCGGTTTTGTGAGATCAAACGATTGATCTCTATTTGAGGTATACCGTAATCTGCCGAAGCTTGCTCTGGTGAAAGGGCAAGCTCGTGAAGAATCCTCCTCATGGTCCACCCATCCGGGAGGGAAGGTGGCATGCTGAGTTTCTCGAACTGTTGCCATGATCGCTCGAGATGCTCGAGCGCGTTGAGGGCTACGTCGCGTAGGTTCATCGACCTCTCCTTCCGTGCAAAACTAAAATAACTAAACCACAAACTCATCAAAATGGCAATGAGTGCGTCATGGCGTGGTGTTCAACATCGTCCCAGCCGGTGGTGTCGATGGGGATCGAGCGAAGTGTGCGACCGTCTTTGAATTTAAGCTCTTTATTCTCGCGTGCGTATTCAAAAAGTCGTTTGGTGATCTCGACGTCCTTTTCGCAGTACTTCATGATCTTGTCGATCGCACCTTCTTTCCACCACATGATGGCTTGAAGACCATGCCCACTTTTTTTGGTCTTTAAAGTTGCCTCAGCGATCGTATCCATACGAAGGCGACGACCGAGCGAGTTTCGGATCGACTCAAGCAGATCGATACTCTTGATCCTCGTGATGTCGCCAGGGTAGTACTTATTGAGGAGGGGGATATCGAAGTGATTTGAGTTGTACCCAACAAGTGCGTCAGCGTGCTCGATGATTGGCCAGATCTTCTCTAACTCTGTGTGTCCAACGGTCGTGTAGGTATCAGTGCCCGAGTCGTAGACCGAAGCAACAGAGATATCCAAGAGTGCCGGTTCGTTCTTGCCGACATCCTCGAAGGTGTTTTGTGTTTCTAGGTCAAAGGCAACGTACCTCATTGCATGTGTGGAATAAGCTCAGCAAGCTCACCGCGCGTGATCGATCGATCACTGAGGCGTTTCAATTCCATTTTGGTGTCACCAGCGATGATAAGCGCAAAGGTTGCTCCCGAACGTTCCGCGAGTTTGAGTTGGTCGCCGAGCTTCTTATCACTTAGATTTGAAGAGACGTTCACGCCACGATCACGAACGAGTGCAGCTACGCGTGCAGCATCCTCCACTGTTGCAGCACCATCGTTCACGACAGTGACCCTCGGCCCCGGCTTTAGTTTTTCGGGAATGCTTTTTAGGAGATCGTGTGTCTCGAGGAAGTCACGCATAGTGACGTCTCCCATACCAAATCCTACCGCTGGAACTGGCTCGCCGCCGAAGAGCGCGGTCAGGTTGTCGTACCGGCCACCGCCGAGGAGTGAACGTCGGTTCTCAGGGTTGGTATCGAATATCTCAAAGATTGTCCCTGTGTAGTAGTTGAAGCCACGGACAATGGTCGGTTCGTAGACTGCGTTATGGACACCGAGTGCCGCGAGCGCAGCGAGGACCGATGCGACCTCACTTGGAACTTCACTATGGGTCTCAAATGGTTCGGTAAGAAGTTTCATTTCTTCCTCACGATAACGCTCGAGTTCCATCTTTGGCTTCATATCGAGAAGTTTGAGCATATCGTTCAGACGCGCCCCTGGGCGGAGGAGTGGCTCGATACTCCTTGTGAGCGCAGCGCGGTTATTGATCTTTATCTCGAAGTCGGCAGCGGTTGCGCCAAACGCGGTGAAGATAGATGCGGCAAGATGAATGATCTCTACGTCGGCATTTTGATCGGTAGTACCGAAGATATCGGCATTTAGCTGCCAGTGCTCACGGAGGCGCCCGCGTTGTGCCCGTTCATAGCGGAACAGGTTGGGAATAGAGTACCAGCGAAGGGGAAGGGGAAGTTCGCGACGGCGTCCCGCAACCATGCGCGCGACTGTAGGTGTCATCTCTGGACGGAGGGTCACCTCGCGGTCACCCTTGTCGATAAAGGTGTAGGTCTGTTCGTTCACGATCTCTTCGTTCTCTGCTGCTTTCGAACGATACAGCTCTGCCGGTTCAAGTACCGATGCGTCGTAGCGCTCAAATCCAAATGACTCCGCGGTCACTGCCCAGGTGTCGAAGAGGTAGCGCTGTATGGCCATGTCTTCTGGATAGAAGTCACGCACGCCTTTATAGGGGTCGGTAGAAGGACGATTTTCGTCTGTCATATATATGTGGCTTGATTTTATGTGAATTTGTCTCTAAAAACAAGGAAAAAGAAAAGCTCGGAACATGACTGTTCCGAGCTACTGCAGCATGTTACCGAAGATGAACATGACGCCAGGGACCGCCGTCACCAATGCGTCCTTTCCCGATCTGTTCGATAGGGACCTGAGTACCATCGGCGTAAACACCGAAGAATGCGACATCATCATCTCCCCGAAGAACACGCACTGGCCCAGTGAGCGGTATCCGTGAGACACCGATCACATCCTTTGCGATCCAACCAACGTACCAGTCATCCACAAGGTGATGCTTTGGACGGAGGACCACGTAGGATCTCCAACCCCCGAGGATGGGAATGTGAAAGATGGGTATCTTCCACCAGTACCGCCTTCTAGCAGTTGGGTCTGCAGATACATCGACAACGGTAGTGTGGTCGAGACCTTCAATTTCGTTTTGCGTTAGTTTGTGATTGTTCCACCTATGTGTCTCTTGTGGAGACTCAAAGATGGTTCCTTGCGCTAGATCCATGAGTGGGATCATTAGCACTGTAAGTAGCCGTTCCCACCAAAGGAGGGGACGGATGAACTGTCCATGTTCCATCAGATCCTCCTCTTTCTCTAAAAATATTATACCATATTCTTTACTAATATCAAGTATTAAAAATTCCCGAATGCATTCGTACATTCGGGAATCTGGTACTCACTCCTTCGGAGCAAGTGCATCCAAGATCAGTTGTTCAAGCGTATCGGCGTAGGTTGCCCATGCGCCCCCACATTTCCTGAGCGCTGGGACAAGAAGAGGTAGGTGGTACTTTCGAGTTTCCTCCACAGTACGTACGTGCTTCTTTCTGTCGTTGCAGTCGCGCAAGTTGTGGAGTCGATCAATGAGCTTTGCGACGATCGCGCATGGTCCTCGAGCAATGATGCGCCCAAGGTACTGCTCGGTCGTTTCTTTTCCTTTCGGAAGTTTGGTGAGTGCTCCTACATCACCCGCCACGTCTGTACCGAAATTGATACGAAGCCGGTAAGCGGAAAGCAGGTATTGATCCTCTGGAAGATCGTGAAGCAAGAGATCGATGATAACTCGGGTATCCTGCCCACCCAGTTCATCAATATAGATCCAGGCAGCTGCCTTTGGATGATCAAAGTAGCGAGAGCCGTCATCTCGCTCCTGCTTCGCGTGCCCGTATTTTGAAGCGATGTAGGCAAAACCAACTGCTTCTATCTGGTTGGGATCCAGAAACATCTCGAGTCGTGTGAAAAACAGTTCGTAGGGAGGTGGGCGACCAGTCATCGTGAGGTCTCCTTTCTGCGGAGATTTAATCACATTTTCGACTATTATCAAACATTGAAAATGGCCCGGAACAGAATGTTCCGGGCCTCGAGTGTTCAGTCACCACCACCGTCACTGCCGCTGTCAGAATCGCCGCTGGCGAAACTAGCCCCGATGCTGGCACCCAAGGGGTCCCCGCCGAGAGCTGTTCCGAGAACGGCATTGTCGGTGACCGCTCCTACTGTCATCGACGTGGCGAAGTCGCTCCCACCATCGGATGAGGATTCATCCTTACGACGAGCTGGCTGAAGTTTCATGGAGCGATGGACAGGAAAGCGCCTGCTCCGTGCCCCGCTCGAGTACAGCCGCTGCCGAAGCGAACGTTGCACGAGCGTCGCACGCTCTCGCTCCCTTGCGGCAACCATTTGGCGGTAGATCAAGAGTGCGACGGCGATCGTCAAACCGATCCCGGCTAGAACCAATGTTTCAAGCATCTTCAACTCCTCCAGTTACTAAGTTCATAATAACACATTAATTAAATAAATCAAGTATTACACATATGTATGGTATGCTTTACACATATGAAACGACAGCAAGTTGGGCTCGTGTTGGCAGGGACGCTCGCACTAGTAGTGTTTGTCTTATGGAAGCTCGGTGCACTTCCGAGCTTTGAGGAGATCCGTACGTACCGCGATCAGTTTGCTATGTACGCAGCGCACATGCCTGTCTTGGCACCGCTCATTTTTGGACTCCTCTACGTCATCGTGGTTGCGCTCTCCGTACCGCTTGCGACACCACTTTCGCTTCTCTCAGGGTTCCTATTTGGCGCGGTAGGTGGCACGGTGATCGTCGTCGTTTCGGCCACGATTGGTGCAACGATCATCTTTGTGCTCGCGCGCTACTTCTTCCGCGACTACTTTGAAGCGAAAGTATCTGCACTTCGTGGTGGCGCAAAAGTAACTTCCTTCGGAACGATGAGTGATGTGCTCGTTGCACGCCTGATCCCTGCGGTACCGTTCTCACTTATAAATGTTGTGTCAGGACTCACCACAGTGTCGCTTCGCGACTATGTCATCGCAACGTTCTTTGGCATCATACCGTTTGCGTTCGTGTATGTGTACGCAGGGCAGCAGCTGGGAGAAATAGATTCGATACATGATATTGCATCAACAAACGCAGCGATGTTTCTCTCGCGCTTCGTCATCCTTATTGCAGCAATCTATGTGATCGGACGCATCGCGCGCGCTCGCGCAAAAAAAAACCGAGACAACTCGGTCTGGATCATAAATTAGGATCGACTAATAGTGAGCTTCAGCGGCATGTGCCCCCTCAGTTCGCTGTCGTTCTTCAGCTGCTTCAAGTATCAACGATTTGACCTCCCGCGGATGAGCGAGTCCATGGATCTTGAAATCGCCCTCCTCATCACGGCCAGCGGTATCTATGCGTAATGTGCCGAAATCGAGGAAGGTGGGGATGATACCAACGATATCGACGTCTATCTCTTGCATACGCTCAAGACGAAAGCTCGCAACGCTCCGTTTGAAAAGCCCCTGCTGATCGATCGCGATGATACGTTCGTTCGTTATGAGCCATACATCGAGGAAGTAGTCAGTAAGCTCGTGATAGAACGCACCGGCAAAGATGAGGGTCCATACTGAGTAGAAGAATGCGACGACCTTGATGGAGATGAATGACTCGGGAATAGGTACTACACCATCAAGCCACCACGTGGCGAGTGCGAGAAGTGGAATGGGAAGTGTCCAGAGAAGAATGATCCCGATGATCTGTGAAAAAAAGATGAACCAGTGCTTACGCACCGTTTTGACGACGCGCTCATCACTGCCAAGTTCTATCTTATCGAGAAGCATAGGTTATAAAAAAGCGATTGATGCTATGGTCGCGAGTGCAGCAGATACAATAAGAAAGTAGGAGATGACCACAATGTTAGCGAGAGTGCGTTCGCTCGTATAGGAGTACCAGTGGTAGCCGATCATAGCGAGATGGAGTGTCGATATGAATGTAGCAACATAAAATAGAAGCTTCAGCAGATTGGTGATAAGGAGCGATTCCATATTGCTATTGTGCCATATTCTGACAAATCCTCTAGCGGAGTGTGAGGATGGAGAAGCGCTCCACATCGTACTGGTCTTTTTCTGTACGCACAGACGCATACCGCTCCAGAGAGAGTGAGTGAATCGCACTCGTTTGTTCTGGTTCGTGTTCGATCCAGAGCTGGCCTCCGGGTTCAAGATGATCCGGAGCTCCTTCAATGATGCGTGAGATGAGCTCCGTGCCTTTCACACCTCCATAGAGCGCACGGTGAGGTTCATGGTCTTTGACGCTCGCCTCAGTTCGGTCGAGTGCAGGATCAATATACGGCGGATTGGTAAGTATGTAGTTGTAACGAACGTCTTGTGGCACAACGTCAAAGAGGTCGCCTCCTATGACGTGTGCGCGGGAAGTGTCGATACCATTCTGTTGTAGGTTAACCAAAATAGTCGGGTGGTGAGCTTCGTCGATCTCAACAAGGTCTACCTGAGTGTTGGGGAGTGCGTTTGCGACCGCAACACCGATAGCGCCAGAACCAGCACAGAGATCGAGGATGCGAAGTGGAGTGTTCTTCTCCACTACAGAATTCAAGTACAGATTGACCCAGTATTCTGTTTCAGGGCGGGGAATGAGCGGCTTTGAATCGAGCCTTATCTTTGTATCGAGGAACGGTACCCATCCGATCACGTACCCGAGCGGTTCGCCAGACTCAAGTCGTGCGAGGTCGGCGAAAAAACCTTCGGTTTTTTCGCCGTGGTATTTTTCCTTCAGGAGCCACATTTCGTCTTTGCTCATGAAAGAAAAATAGCAAGGAATCATGTTTTTTTAAAGCGCTCAACTTATAAAAAACGGTTCCGCTTGCTATACTACGCGCTATGTCAGCAGAAACACCAATGCTTGAGATCAAGGACCTTGTTAAGAAGTACGGTACTACGGTCGCCGTCGACCACATCTCGCTTTCAATACCACGGGGAAGTTTTTTTGGTCTCCTTGGCCCCAACGGCGCGGGGAAGTCGACGACCATCCATTGCATCACTGGTATCGCGCAACCAACCACGGGTCAAATTCTGATAGACGGAACGGATGTGGTCAAAGACTACAAAAACGCTCGCACGAAGGTCGGCCTCTCTCCTCAGGAGTTCAACGTCGACATCTTTGCGACCCCACACCAGCTTATGGATTACATGGGCGGGTATTATGGGATACCTGAAGCAGAACGCCATACTCGCATTAACGAACTCATCAAACGATTCGATCTTGAAAAGCACCGAAATGTAAAATTTCAAAAACTCTCTGGTGGACTCAAGCGTCGCGCAATGCTCGGACGTGCACTCATCCACACTCCAGACCTTCTGATACTTGATGAGCCGACTGCTGGGGTAGACGTCGAGCAGCGCCGTGACCTCTGGGCGTACCTGAAGGAAATGAATGAACGCGGAAAAACGATCATCCTCACGTCACACTATCTCGAGGAGATCCAGTATCTCTGCCGTGACATCGCTATCATCAATCACGGGAAGATCGTGGCGCATGGTACGAAAGAAGAATTTATGAAAGATGGCAAGAGTGTTGAGGATACGTATCTGGAGATCACTCGAGGCATTAAGGATGAGTTGCCGGCATAACATCATGATATGAATTGGATCGGACTGTATACAATGTTACGTAGGGAAGTACAGCGCACACTGCGTGTCGTTATTCAGACACTTGTGGCGCCGGTCATTTCGGCTGCGCTCTACATCTTCATCTTTGGTTCCGTCATTGGGACACGGATCGACAACTTCGCTGGTGTGCCATACATATCATTTGTCTTTCCCGGGGTACTTCTGATGTCGCTCATCAATTCTTCGTTCGCCAGCGCATCTTCTGCGCTCTACTTCATGCGCTTCACCCGAGGGATCGAAGAGATCCTCATTACACCGTTTTCGTATTTTGAAATGTTGATCGGTTTCGTCGGGAGTGCGCTGATGCGAACGGTCATGGTTTCTTTCCTAATACTCATCGTCGGCATGCTCTTTGGCGCAGTTACGCTGGTACACCCGATCGCATTTATATTCTATGTTATGGCAATTGCCGCGATCTTTGCCATGCTCGGCATCATAGTGGCGCTCTGGGCTGAAGGGTTTGAGCAACTTCAGATCATGAACACCTTCGTCATCACCCCGTTTACCTACCTTGGTGGGATATTCTATTCGGTCACCTTCCTTCCACCGCTTGCGGCAACGATCACACACTTCAATCCATTCTTCTATTTTGCTGACGGTATCCGAAGCAGTATGATCGGCTACTCTGAGGCAAACACCTCAATCGGCCTCTTGGTCATTGGCGGTCTCTTGCTGTTTCTAGGCATGCTTGTCACACATCTCTTTAGGATCGGCTGGAAGATCAGGGCGTGACAAACCCCAGGAGCACCGCATCTTCTTTGTCGGCAGCGTCGTGTTGATGCTCGCCGTACGCCATTGTACGTCTTGCACCCACACTCCTCGCCTCCTCGAACCTGCAGCACTCCTGGGGGTTTGTGCTCAAGCTGGCCCGCCCAGGCGGATACCAGAGCTGCCTACCGAAGAACAAGATTCCAAGGATTCACAACCAACGAAATAACGCTGGTTTTTGTTATGATAGGGGGATGCGAAAAAAGATCATTGTGGGCGTAGCGGTGATACTTGCGGGTGTACTTGTTGTAGGTACCTTTTGGTATATGAAGACGCATGTGAAGTTGGTATCGAAAGATGAGCGACGCACGATCGTGGTCTCTGAGCTCACGAAAGCACTCGAACGATACTACGATGAGCATGGACGCTACCCGGTCGTCGATTCGAACGATGATCTGATGCGTGAACTTTCCGCAAAGAAATATTTTGATAACGACGTGCGTGTCGATGTCGTACAGTATGTACCGATCAACAACGGGCAAACATACGAACTGAAATGATTTTCTAAATTGATTTCCACAGGGTGGACGACTAAAACATCACGCGACTTTTTCCTCACATGCTACACTTGTAGCGATGGACCATGCTCATCTCTATGAACAGGCGCGTTTCCTGATGCAAAAGGGAAAGGGTATTCTTGCGGCCGACGAGAGCGTGCCTACTATGAACGAACGTCTCGCCGCTGTCTTGGTAGATGAGACTGCCGAGATGCGTCGAATCTATCGCCAGATCCTCTTTACTTCACCTGGTATCGAGAAGTATCTCTCAGGAGTCATTCTTTTTGATGCATCAATGCGGAACTCGACCGACGACGGCATTCCGTTTCCTGACGTCTTGGCTGCACGCGGTATCATGCCAGGTATTAAGGTTGATAAGGGTACCGTGGATGTTGATGAATTTCCAGGTGAAAAAGTGACCCAGGGTCTCGACGACCTCGATGAGCGGATGTGGGAGTATGGCACCTTAGGTGCGTACTTTGCGAAGTGGCGCGCAGTGGTACCAATTAGCGAGCATACGCCGACAGAGCAGATGATGGCGATGAATGCTATCCAGCTCGCCCGCTACGCGTCTATATGTCAGCAAGAGGGTATTGTGCCGATGGTAGAACCGGAGGTCTTGATGCACGGTGACCATGACATTGTCCGCGCGGAGCAGGTGACCAGTCGTGCACTCCAGATCCTCTTCGCGACGCTTCGAGAATATCGTGTTGATCTTAAGGGACTTATCTTGAAGACGAGCATGGTGCTCGCGGGCGATGAGTTCAAGAAACAGACCGATCCTGAGGAGGTGGCAGATGCCACACTCCGCACACTTCGTATTGCGGTACCGTATGACGTCGCTGGTATTGTGTTCCTCTCTGGAGGTCAGACGCCGGTCCGTGCCACCGAGAACCTTCAGGCGGTCGCTTCACGCGGCCCACAGCCGTGGCCGATCACCTTCTCGTACTCGCGCGCCCTAGAAGAACCGGTCCTCGCTGCATGGAAGGGAAAGGAGGCAAATAAGGAGAAAGCACAAAAGGCTCTCCTTCACCGCCTCAAAATGAACGCGCTCGCGTCCCAGGCAAAGTACGAGTCCAAGATGGAAAAAGAGCTCTCGTAGCTCCGTTTGGTTTCAGCACTTGATTTTGTTTAATATTATTGTACAATACTTTCCAGTTATAATTTGAAGGTGGAGGAATGGTCGTGCGCTACAAATTAGCTGTTTCGAGTGTTGTACTTTTTCTTTTGACCGGCTGCTCGGAGGAGATTGCTCCCCCAGGCACAGTGTGTATGTTCAGTCACGGAGAGGACGTTGATGATGAGTATCTCATTCACCTCTTTGGGCGCAGTGAGTTCAATGTACGAGTAGAATGTACAAGAGATGTGACGCGAGATGTTGCGGTCAACAAAGCCAGGCGGTATCTTCAAAGAAAAGGTATCGTCGTAAACAACTACATAGAAACGGTCTATAGCCTTTCCTATGACGAGCCGAACACGAAATGGCTCTTTGGATTTAGATCACCATAACCATACGACCGCCTAGCAATAGGCGGTCTATTCGTATACAGCATCTCAAGTGCCGTAACGTGTTTAGTTAATGTAAGTGATTTGACTTATATTGCCTCTGTCCGTATATTCGTTGCAGAGCAAAAGGAGGAACAGATGCTCAAACTAACCCTGGGAGCTTTACTGTTGGTCCTGACACCAAGCATAGCCTTTGCTGGTGATTGTCAGTTCAGCTACAGTCACAAAGGCTTTGACAAATATGGCAGTCAGATCCTTTCTGTGGTTGCTGTGTGTCCCGACTGGTATTCCGACGATGCGGTTGTTGTCGCGGTACAAGATGCCGTTTCGAGTGATTACGATTTCATCAATCCAGCCGCACTCGTAAAAGAGCATGCCAATTTTTCATATAGCCGAAAGGGCGTATGGGATCTTGAAGTCACTGACGCTGGTGATGAATAAGTCGACTATCTGTTCTGACCGCCTAGCAATAGGCGGTCTATTCGTATAACAAAACAACCCCGCGTGAGCGAGGTTGTTTTTTTAGTTTTTATTTCTTCTCTTTGTAGAGGGTGTGCTTCTTGGCGACAGGGTTGAATTTCTTCACCGCTATCTTCTTGTCGGCAAGCTTGCGCTTGTTCTTGAACGAGTAGTAGATATGGCCCTTGCCAACGCCCTTGGCGTCGCCTTCAGACACTAGTTTTATGAGTCTATCCTGTGACATAGCCTGGCCAGAATAGCAGGGAAATAGGTTTTCGTCAAACAAAAACCCCACTCAAGAGAGCGGGGTGTTATGACCTATGAGGGGGGGTGGTATTATCCACGTTGTGGAGGGATCGTCCGCATCTCTACGGGGAGTTTCTCACGAACCGAAGGGTAGTTGAGTGAGAGCCATTCCCCCATCTTATGGACGGACTGCTGACCGCTCGCTACCCTGACCATCAGGTCGAGGGCCGAAGAGAGGTCTGCCTCAAGGCCGTCGACCTTGTCGCGCAGTCTCTCTTCCAGGGTAGGGGCTTTTCCGGCGCTGTGTTTGACCATGTGTTTCTCCTGTGGTGTTCTGCGGCATACCATACTGCGAAACGGGAGGGAAAGCAATATAACAAAAATCGCACCCCAAGGGGTGCGATTTTTGTATCCTCGAGCTTACGCGCGAGAAACCTTTACGGCTGACTGGCCCTTTGGAGAATCTGCGATCTCAAAGGTTACCGCGTCACCCTCCTTAAGCTCATCAAACATGACACCGACGAGCTCCTTCGCATGGAAGAAGACATCCTTATCAGCGCCGTCTGGTTTGATGAAACCAAAGCCTCGGTCTGTGAGGCGGACGATCGATCCTTTCATTGAGTCAATGAAAAACTGCTAACCTCAAAACCATCTTCTGCGGAGAAGTCCGACAAACTCTGCACTACACAAGCGTTTTGATGCGAAAATCCTAGCATATATATATCCAGAGGTCAAAGCACTTAACGGCTGAGCTCGGTTGCCAGATGCTGGGGGAGGAGTATGCTGGAGAATAGACCAGAGGAGGAAACCATGTGGTCAAAACGACTACACTACGCATTTCCAGTGGTGTTACTTGCTCTTTCGAGTGCTGTACATGCCGAGGAGTTGGTACCCGAGGAGTTGATGCAGATATACTCCGCAGTCAAAGCGGGTGAAGCTGGTGGCGCTGTACTCTTTGAGGATGGCGTGTTGGTATGTGCCGATGAGCAGGCCGCAACGCAAGTGGTCGAAGGACTCTTGGCGGGAAAACAAGATGAAGAGATCAAGACGCCTTGCTCGGTAATGAGCGGACTGATCGTTCAGCCACTTCACTACACTGTCTTGGCGCAGTATCACTGTATGCATGTGGTCAAAGTGGATGCTCGGACGCGTGTCGGTGAGGTGATAGAGCTGTACCTCACCAATACCGGTGAAGTCATCCGGACGATCGACCGTCCAGTTCTTTTGTTTCGCATTCCTATACCAAGCGGGTGTGTGTCTACATGAAGTACAGACCGGTCTGCGACCGGTCTTTTTATGTTATGTGATCTTCCGGGTCCAGAATCCAAGACTGCTGGCGAGCGGTAGGTAGGTACCTATCTTGCTCCGATGAATGGAGTAGGCAAGGGCCTCTGTGCCAAGTTGTTTTCCTATCTCCTCAGAAAGTGTACGGATGTAGGTGCCGGAAGAGACGATCGCGGTGGCAGAGAGTATTTGAAAGTTGCGGTCTCTCTGTTCGAGTAGTTCGTGCCAGCGGGGAATGATCTCTCCACGGCGAAAATCGGCACCAAGTGCTTTTCGCGGGTCGGTCACCGGAGGAATGGTGGCGATCTTCTCTGTGATCTGCGCAAGTAGATCCGAGGAGGTTATAGTACGCATGCCTCTGTACGTGATCTTTTTGATACGTGCTTCGTAGGTAGGTATGTCTGAATCCACAAGATCACCCTTAAGCGTCTTCTCGTGGAGTGGTACGCCACCGACAGTTTTTGCAGAGAACTTTGGATAGGAGAGGGTATGGATACCGTGCATGCGCTCGACCACGACACGGATGTCTTTTTCAGCGTGGTGGTGGGCGGGAGAATCAAGTCTCGCAATACCAAGGACATCTCCGGTATCAGATGATGCGCCAAGGAGGACCTCAAACTGGTACTCCTTATCAAAGCCGTGGTACTCCTTCTGTCGCTTACACTCGTCACCAATGAGGACCAGGAGTGAGCCAGAGGCCATTGGATCGAGTCGGCCCGCATACGCGAGCGGGACAGTGGGCGCGACACCCTCTTGCGCGCGCCATGCCTCCATGGCGGAGAGTGGCGTCTCACCGACGTGTTTTTCTATCATGACGTAGCGTTTCATTCGTGCACTGTAGCAGACACGTGTACTACGAGGAAAGGGCTCCCGGAGGAGCCCTTGTAAGTTAGATGTGAAGTTTCAGCGGACAATGCACGCCTTGAGTGCCGCAACACCGGTGCCTTTGACACCGATACGCTGCGCGCCTGCCATCGAGAGGTCGAACGTACGACCTTTGATGTAGGGACCGCGGTCGCGTACCACCACCATGAGTGTGGTGCCGGTATGCTGATTGACGAGGCGAACCTTGGTGCCGAACGGCAGCGACTTATGCGCGACGGTTGAGGCGTCGTACATGTTGAACGTCTTGCCGTTGGCCATTGTCCGGCCGTGGAATGGTTTCCCATACCATGAAGCTTTCACGACGATGCCCGATCCCTTGGTCGAGCAGGCGGGGATACCGCTTGCAGATGCTGGGGAGGCGAACACTGTACACGAGAGCGCCATGAGCAGGGAAACGATAGTACTTCGCATTACGATTATATTCCTTGTAGAGCAAGGCCTTTTGGAAGGGTTTGCTTGCTTGTTGAACCGTCCAGGCGTTAAGACGTATGAAGGGGGGATTTTCTTTCAAAAAAGCAGCGCATTTGATAGGCGCTGCGAATTATCATTGGGTTTGGCTTATGAAGTCGGCAAACTTGGTACCCATGAGCGAGAGCAGGTATGAACCTGCGATCGTGCATGCGAGGAAGGCAACGATAATGATACCGGCCATATGCGGTGCCACTGGCTTGTGAGGTACGTGCCCGTGCCCCACATGGCCTTCACCGAGCTCGCCAAGCTCTTTGGAAACCTCATGTTTTGTCATGTTCCACCTTTCTGTTCCGGCGATAGTTTTAAGGCACAAGTAGCAATTTGTCCAGTGGATACTATAAAGGATATTTTGTCTGCATATTCGGCACTATGATATATCATAGTGCAGGTGTGAAAGGTGATGGGAATACTATGATATATCATAGTAAAAATATAATGGTGTAGTGGTGAGGGTGGAAGAGGGATTGTGTAAGTACTATGATATATCATAGTAAGAATAAAAGATGAGAGGTAGTTTCTTTAGGGAGCATGACAAAACCCCCGCAACGCAAGCGTCGCGGGGGTTTTGTCATGCGCTATCCGTAGCGGTTAGCGAGTGATTGAGATAATATCCTCAGGGTCAGTGATCGTATCTCCAGTTTCAGGATCAACAGTATTTGGAGCAGAAATCGTGATGTGACCTGAGTCGAGCGTAATTTCGTATTCTGTATTCAAGTCCACCCCATCTGTCTCGCAGTCTGAGATTGCCTGATCGTCAGAGTTGGGGTCACCTGGAAGTGCGCCAATGTAGGCTGGTACTAGTGCTCGACAGAATGCTTCGAAATCAACTGATCCCATCTCACCCTCTGAAATCTCCTCCGTGTCACCATCTGCTGGGATACCCGGTGGGAGTTCACCCTTTTTGTCGACTGTGTACTGACC
>JAYQPD010000007.1:0-6416 GCA_038145135.1 bacterium
ATCAACACCCCTTGGGGTGGGGGGCGGGCCCCACCCAAAAAAGGCGGCCGGCCGGTCTGTTTTTTGGGGGGGGGTCCGCCCACCTGGACTCGAACCAGGGACCGTCTCCTTAAAAGGGAGCTGCTCTACCGACTGAGCTATGGGCGGATGTAAGTTAAGCAACCGAAACTATAACATATTTCGTCCATTCGTCGAGGTATCACAGCTGGTGGAGATTACTGTTCGAGCGAAGCTGCTCGAAGTATTTTGCGACGAGCGTTGAAAAGAGATTCCTACAACGGAATATCAAACGCAAACACCCCAGCGCCCGTGATGAAGAGTGATGCACATACACCGATCATCAAGAAGTAGAATGCCGGAGAGGGGAAGAGCGGATGCGTGAGTGTCTTTCTAAAATACAGCATCTTGAGTGCGTATGCTGCGCCTGCGAGCGCGGCGATCTGAGTGTAGAATCCAACCGTGAACATGATACCAAGCACGAGCTCACCGAGTGCAAGGTATACCGTAAAGAATGAACCAATACGTGGGAACCTGGACACGAGTGCAGTCCGGAGTTCAGAACGCTTCACCACGAGGTGCTGGTATCCTAAATAGGTAATAAAGAGACCAAGAAAGATGCGCAAGATCGCGTAGGCGAGGAGCGCAAGGTAGGTGATAGGAAATGGATTCATCATGCCGCTTATAGTACCATGCCGCCATGAGTCAGTGTGACGCGATAGTGGTGCTCGAAAACGTACGGAGTGCCCATAATGTAGGCGCTATTTTCCGTACCGCTGAGGCGATCGGTGTAAGAAAGATCATACTCGTCGGATACACACCAACGCCGATAGATCGGTATGGCAGGGTGCAGCCAGATATCAAAAAGACCGCACTCGGTGCGGACGGCATGATCCCCTGGGAACACAAGGAGACGATTGATGAGGTGATCGAAAATTTTAGAAAAGAGAGTGTACGTGTGATCGCTGTTGAGCGCACTGTTGGCGCGATCGACTATAAGGCGGCCACTCTAGGAGAGAGAGCCGCATTCATCTTTGGAAACGAGGTCGATGGTGTATCGCGAACTGCGATCGACTGTGCGGATCAGGTGGTCTCGCTCCCCATGCGTGGAAAGAAGGAATCGCTCAATGTGTCGACGACAGTCGGAATAGTACTCTACCGACTTCTCGATCAATAGCGGAGTACGTCCACAATGTTGCCGTCGGCGTCGAGATAGTAGGTGACACCATGTTCAGTTTCAGGTGGGTAGAGGTATGGCGGTGGAGCTATCACTTCCGGCTCGTCATCGTAGTCGTACTCCTCATATTCGTACTCGTAGTGGTAGGTTGGTGTAGGTTTTGGTGAAACAGGAACAGCAATCGTGGGTTGTGGTGTGGTCGGTACTTGTGGAGTTGATTCTTGCACTGCAGCACTCTGTTGTGCCCCGGTCCCACTTCCGGGGAGTGATACGTCACCGTTTCGGTAGAGACCAAATACCCACAACACCAACAAGCCGACGATAATACCAAAAAAGAACTTTCCGTCCCCACCTCCGCCTCCTCCATGTGCATCACTCATAGCGGGGCTATCCTACGACTTTTTTCAAAGTTTTGCCAGTTCTTCCTCAACGACCTTCGCATCACTCCATGGTATTTTCGTGCCCTTCGGGCCCATGATGTACGGGTCGGTGCCCTTGCCAGAAATAATGACGTAACCGCCAGCTGGCGCGCGCTCAAGTGCGGTTCTGATCGCAGCTCTACGGTCCATCACCACCTCCACCCTTGTCGCATCGGTGATACCTTGTCGCATAGCGTCCACGATGGCGCGCGGATCTTCATCATATGGGTCTTCGTTGGTGAGGATGACATGTTCGCAGAGCGTGCTCGCGATACGCCCCATCTCGGGTCGCTTCCAGGTGTCGCGACCACCTCCCGTGTTTCCAAGGACACAGATCTTATGCTCCTTGGGAAACGCCTCATACAGTTTCTGAAGTGAGTCCGGTGTGTGTGCGTAATCGACGATCGCGGTAACCTTCTTCTTTGAGTCACGCGCGGTGGTGAACTGTTCGACACGTCCATGGATCGGTTGCATATGAGCGAAAGACCGCTCGATGCTTTTTAGTGAAACGCCAAAAGCTTCCGCAAGTTTGATCGCTCCGAGTGCATTCGAGACATTAAAGATCCCGGCGATAGGGAGTCGCATCGTCACTCCCTTATAGACGAGGGATACGCCATCTGGTTTGAGCGTATACAGGTCAGCGTCACTGAGTGAGTAGGGTATTTTCTCCTCTACTTTTACCGAGAGGAAGAGTGCGCCACGTTCGTCGTCAGTGTTTGCGACCATACGACGTGGCCGCTTTCGTGATCTCGCAAGCAGTTTTGCGAGTTCAAACTTCGCCGCGACGTATTTCTCGAACGAGCCGTGCGACTCAATATGCTCGGGGGTGAGGTTGGTGAAAACGAGTGCATCGAGATCGATCCACTTATGACGGTACTGCTTCACACCCTCGGAGGTCATTTCAATAATGGCGACGGTGCAGCCAGCATCGACGGCGCGCTTCAAAAAATGCTGAACAAAGAACCGTCCGGGCATGGTCATCTTGTAGAGGTTGGGTTCGATCTCCTCATCGATCTTGAAACGAATGGTTCCCGCAACTGCAGTGCGTGCCCCGTTTCCTTCAAACAGCTGGTTTATGAGCTCGGTCACCGTCGACTTTCCTTTGGTGCCGGTCACACCAATGACGGTTATCTTGCGCGAAGGGAAGCCATACCAGAGAGCTGCCGCAAGCGACATGAGGTAGTGGTATGGGGGACGAATGAGTGAAAGGAGTGGGCGAGGAATAGCTTTGTGGAGAAGGTAGCCAAGGCTCATATATACGAGTATACCGCGGGGTAACGTAAGTACAAAAACAGCACACAGTGTGTGCTGTTGTGATCAGGTAATAGGTCCGTTCAGAACGCCGACGATCTCGATCTCGAGTTTCGCTGGGTCACTCGTCATCCCGAAATGCAGATCGGGCCGCTCGCGTTTCATTCTGTCGCAGATCTTGAGGACGGCAAATCCTCTACGAAACAGCTCTGCAACACTGCAAGACTCCTCAATCGCGAGAGCAACAAGCCATGCATGCAGTGCTTCGTCTAGTGCCAAATGCAGCTTAACAGGCCGAGTAACTTTTGGGTGTGACATCACATCCTCCTCCCTTCTGGAGACGATCATATGAACATACGTAATTGATGTCAATGCTACCCTTGGCCGAGGATCTTGAGTGCTTCTTTGAGTCGTTCTTTGGTACCCGTGGTGGTAGCTGACATATCACGAAGTGCACGGCGCGCTTCGTCTTGTGAGTAGCCAAGTGCGAGGAGTGCATCAATGACATCATTGTCAGCTGCCATATCACTTATTTCTCCGCGCGCCGACACCTTATCTTTAAGCCCTGCGACGATCTTCTCAGCACTCTTCTTTCCGATACCCGAGAGCTTTGAGAGGTAGCTTGCATCACCACGTTCGGCGGCTTCCTCGATAAGGCGCACGTCTGCTTGCGAAAGGATACCGATCGCAGACTTGGGGCCGATGCCAGGGAGGCCGATCAGAAGCTCGAACATCTCGCGTTCACGAACTGTGGTAAAGCCGTAGAGTTCCTCTGTGTCTTCTCGAACAACATGGTAGGTGAAGAGCTTCACCTCCTCACCCTCCTGCGCAGTGATGGCAGCCGACGTAGCAACCTTAACCTCGTACCCCAAGCCTCCTGCTTCTACCAATACTGCCCCCGGTTCTACCGAAAGGAGGACACCTCTGATATGTCGGATCATGTGATTATCATACCGCACAAAGACATCTGCGCACTGCCCCTCAATTTGGGATGAGTTCCAAAGAGTATCTTCAAAAACCACGCAGACAAGGAGCCTGAGCCAGGAAATGCAAGGCGTATTGAACATACGACGAGTGTTTCCGAGCGACAGGCGACGAGGTATCCGGGGTTTTTGGAGGTACTCGAGGAAAGCTCTTGCGAAAGGGCGGCATATATCGTATAGTAGCCGCGTTATGCCAATTACCACATCAGCCAAAAAAGCGCTCCGAAGTTCGAAGCGGAAGCACGTGTACAACCTGCGCCGCAAGGACACGCTTCAGGACACCACCAAGAAGGTGAAGAAGCTCATCGTAGCGGGTAAGAAGGAGGAGGCAACGAAGATGCTTCCCGATGTCTACCAGGCGATCGACAAGGCTGCAAAGCGCGGCGTCATCAAGAAGAACGCTGCAGCTCGCAAGAAGTCTCGCATCGCAAAGGCGCTCGCCAAGTAGTATGAAGAAACAAAACCGCCCGAGAGGGCGGTTTTGTTGTTTCAAATTATATTTTTCTTGAATCGTATGCCCAATGGAGAATTGCCTGGCGTTGGCGTAGGCGACAGTGTATGTCACCAGGACGACAGTTGTGTGCGACCTGCGCGATGTGGCGTGAGATCGCTTTCCACCGCTTGATCTGGCGTTCATCATCGTTATGTCGGCGGCCGAGATAGTAGCGGCAGTACCACTGAAACCATCCCAAGGGATCGTCTTTGTGGATCCAGCCCTTCCGTTCCCACTCTTCGCGAGATTGGCTCGCCAGTACACCAAAACAGTTGAGTTCTTTATGATCCTTCCCGTCAGGCGAAAGTTTTGCTTTTTTGAACCATGATGCAGGGAATTCTTTTGGGATACGCCCGAAGTAATTACCACCGAACACACCAATCTCGAGCATTTCTTTCGGTGTGAGTTGTGGTTTGAATTCAGGATGAAAATCTCTCCCTGGTCGTGCGTGATGCGTCATGTAGGTATTGTACACCGACACCTCGCTACTCATGTGGGGTATACTGGAGGTGCTATGCAACGTTTCGGAACGCCACTTTACGCTGCGCTCGGTACCCTCCTGCTTGTTGGTATTGTGTATGTCTCTTGGGAGATGCGCGCTCATCCACCACTTGATATGAGCGATGATGCAGCAGACGCACTCTCGTTTGATGCGACCAGCTCATGGGACCCTGATCTCTATCTAATATCACAAGCGGTCGTACACACCGGTGCTGATCTTTCAAGTGTCGGCATTCCATCACCGTCTAAGAATAGTTCGTGGGCCACTCGGGGAGATATTGGGGAAATGCTTCAAATGAAGAATGAGGAACGTTCCCCAGCTACCCTAGAAGCGATCGATCTTGAGCAGGATATTGAAACTGCAACCTTCGTCGACGGCACTATCGCTGAACTGCTCGCTGGCACTAAGTACCCGCTTACTGCACGTGCACTTGGGTACGCATGGGGCGATCTCTCGGTGGTCATCATGCAGAACAAGAGACACTACAATCGCGTGCGGCCACATGAGCTCAAAGAGGAACTTGCACCGACGATCGAGGTGCCGCAGCATCCTGCATACCCAAGCGGGCATGCCACTCAGTCGATGTTTCTTGCGCTTGTGATGAGTGAGGTGAATCCAAGTGGACGTGATCAGTATATGGCGCGTGCGTATGAGATAGCGCACCACCGGGAAGTGGCGGGTGTGCACTACCCAAGTGATTCACGTGCTGGTCAGGAACTTGCACAGAAATTCTTCAACGCACTCATGAATGGCGATCCGATGTTCAAAGAACTTATTGAAAACGCAAAAGCCGATTTTGCTCAGACGTCTTCTAAATAAGAGATCTCACTGTTCGACAAATGAGTGTAGATAGTATATAAATCCGCATTGTACCTTAATGAGGGAGAGTGCGGTGGACGCTGACGTTCTTTTGAGACTGATTCGAATCGTTCCCATCTGGACCATAGCTGGACCAGTGAATATCTCGTGGATGTTTGCTGGCCATGAGGCCTTGGTCAAGGTCGACGAGCGCTTCAAGGAGTTTCTGAAACCACTTGGAAGCACCTACAATCACACACGCATCGACGCCAAATTGTACCAAACCGACGGCGGCACCAATGAGTCTATCAAGACAATATTTGGTATCGACAACGATCTGGACCCTAACCGCCTCTATGCAGTGGTTGACCACCTTTCGCGTGCTGGTTTTGAACTCCTCACGATCCCAGAGGGTGAAGAGGAGGTCAACATCATCATCGGCTACGCCGATGGTGTCGTGTACTACGTAGAGCATGAGTTTGAGGATGGAGAGCGGGAGATCCACCTGCACGCTCGCCCTGAAGGTCGTCATTGGGGCGACGACAAACCGCTCATCCTCGTCTTCTAAAGATACACAGTTCTTTCCAAACCACCGACCCGTCGGTGGTTTTTATATGCGGAGGGAAGGTTCGGTCACGAGTCACTAAGCATAATCGTGATTGCATACGATTCAGCTAAGTGCTCTCGACCCCGCCTCAGGAATGTGCTCCCAGCACATTTCTTCCGGCCTTCGAATACCACAAACATTTCGTAGCAAACAAAAAAGCCAACCAAAACTTTGCGAATTTATCCACCG
>JAYQPD010000007.1:6426-31483 GCA_038145135.1 bacterium
CCGACCCACCGACCCGTCGGTGGTTTTTATATGCTGACTGTGTGGGAGGGTGTTAGAACTACGTGCCACTCACCCAGTGGTTGCTTCCAAAAAAGACTTGCGTAACCAGTCAGGCCATTTTTCTGGATACACGGACAACTCAAGAATGCTATCGACAAACTCCTCACGAATTGTATTGATGTTCACATCTAATTTTGCCTTGAGCTCAGGAGTCAAATCGTCTTGTTTAATTACCAAATGGCCTGACTCATTTTTTATATATCTACTTCTTTCATCCTCATCCATCGCGTCATAGGCAGCTATGAACATTAATTGATTAGCATCTAATCCTCCGGTCGGATTGTCTATATCAAACACTGGTAGATATGGTTTGTCGGTGATCGCCCAGTTAATTTGATGCTCGTTGAGCATCATTTCGAATACACTTTGATTCAGTAGCGAGTGATAGTCTTTAAGTTTTTTAGGTCGCTCAGTTAGTTTTGGTGCCAACAGTTCCAATGATTTGTCCTTAATTTCAGGAGAAAGTAGTGTGTATATAGTTCTGGCAGTACGGCCGTTCCCATCACCAAATGGGTGAAGATAAATAATCATGTTGAACAAAGTACGAGCTACAACTTCATCTGTTCTTTCGCGCTCCTCTGGCTCCTCGAAGTTTTCAGGAGTTTCACCTCTAATCAAATTCTGTAGCGCAGTTAGTGTTTCAGACAGCAACCGCTTTCTAACCTCTATTGATGGAGGAACTAACTCGTTTGCTGAGACAAACATGAACTGATTTTGAACCACACTCTCACTTGCAAAAGAATCCCGCTCACTGATTGGAGTTTCGGTCAAAATACCATTAATTCGCTTGAGTACGTCTAATAAGTCATCCGGTGACATTGATTCAAGTTCACTTAAGAATGTTTGAGGGTCATCCAGTCTTAAATCGGGAAGAACTCGCTCTAAAAATCTTTTTATCTTAAGCACACCTGCATCACGGCTATCTTGCTCAGCTCGTTGCTCCCTGAGTATTTTTTCAAAGTCCATATGATTAATTTGTTAAAAATATCACATCTCTAAACTAGCTTATATTTTTCAAAATTATACATCAGCACGGTATATTAAAAGTGTAATACCTCCAAACTGATACCAAAAAACAGAGCCTACTATAAGGCTCTGTTGGTGGCGGAGGGAGGTTCGGTCACGAGTCACTAAGCATAATCGTGATTGCATACGATTCAGCTAAGCGCTCTCGACCCCGCCTCAGGAATGTACCTCCAGCACATTTCTTCCGGCCTTCGAATCCCACTCCGTTTGCTTCGCAAACAAAATCGCCAAGCATTGCTTGGCGATTTTCTCCGGCGGAGGGAGTGGGATTCGAACCCACGGTCCGGTTTCCCAGACTCTTGTTTTCAAGACAAGTGCGATAGACCAACTCTGCCATCCCTCCTTATGACTTTCGCCAGGTATCCTGACAAAAAAGTGCGCTTCTTGCGCACACCCATACTACGCAATTCAGACCACATTCGCAACCCGGGATGGTACTATAGGAGGGTATGGATGCATACGAGGTTGAGTGGCGGAGGGAAAATACCAACCGTCAGAAATCTGCCGATTGGTATTGGGTGCTCGCTATTTTGGCGTGTGCGGGCATAATCGTGTCGTTTCTCATAGGAAACCTCCTCCTCGCGACCATCATTGGCCTCTCGGCAGTCATAATGATGCTCCTCGCTCACGCCGAGCCGCACGAGACCGTGTGCCGCCTTGACCATCGCCACCTCCAGATCAACGATATGACCTACCGCCTCCGTGACATGCAGGCGTATCATATCGATGAAAAGGATGGAGAACTCGTCATGCGGTTTAAGACCGAACATATTTTGCTCCCTGTTGTCATCGTACATATCCCACTCGAACACGCCGAGACCATTGATATGATCATGGGGTCTTCAGTACCCGCTGAATATATCGATGAAGAGCTCTCGCACCGCCTACTGGAAATTTTTGGATTTTAATGTATTGTAGAGGGGCTGAATTGGCCCGTTTTTTGAATTGGCCCTTCCAGTTGCAGACAGATGTGGTGCGCATACGCTCACTGATATGTTTTCTCCGAAAACATGGGAGAGCGTCATGTAATAAGTAGAATACGTCCGCTCACTGAAAACTCGATCAAGTATACTCTTGATCAAGTTTGCGAGAGCTTCACTCAAACGAATTGCGAGAGTGAACTCCCGCAATATGACACTCGCTCACTGATATGTTTTCTCCGAAAACATGGGAGAGCGTCATTCGTCCGAAATAAAAATGCATTTTCATTTCTGACTCATTTCCGCTCTCGTCGTTCAATGGATAGGACACAAGCTTGCGGAGCTTGTAATGTAGGTTCGATTCCTACCGAGAGCACAAATAAAAAACTCCCCTCGTGGGAGTTTTTTATTTGTGCTCGAGAGGAGGTCTGGGGGACTCTGCGCTGGAATCGAAGATCCGCATAATTCCCACTTCGTTATGTGGTCTACCCGTGCATAAACTCACTCAATAGAGAAGGGAAGCGCGTACAATATATATATGGAGGTGCAACAGGACTCACCGCTTCTTCGTTATCGCAAGACCATCATCGCGCTCTTGGGAGTGGCGTTGGTACTTTTGCTCTCACAGTTTCTCTACCTAACCGTACAGCCAGTTGAGCGCGCAGTCGACCGTAACGTGTTTGGAGTTTATGACACCCCAGACCCAGATTGGTCGGATCTTGGTGGAAAGATAGTGCTCGCACTCCATGATCCAGCAAGTGTTGCGAGCATGATCTCACTCTATGAACAGAGGATAGGGTGGGCTGATATGAGTTTGCTACCGTATCCTGCTGATCTCTATGGTGCACGCTGGTCTCACGATGGGATGCTAGTAGCTGCGACACGATACATTGACGAACGTTTTCCGCTCATTGTGATGTCAGCCGACTCACATGAGACAGGGTATGTAGAATTATCTTCCCCACACGCACTGATCGCCCGTATGCCCAGTTGGTCGCATGATGATACACATGTGGCGTATATGACGCGTGATGATCTAAATGGAGGGGATCGTGACGTTGAGTCATGGTCGATATATGTGGTGGATGTTCATCAGGCTGATTCTGAACGGTTTGTGACCCTTGGCGCGTACCCACTGTTTCTTCAAGACGGCACACTCCTTGTACTGCGCCGCGATGGCATCTATCGATACCGGGAGAGCGACTTAGAGTGGGTAGGCGAACGCATCTTGAGTGTTGGGGGGGACGGAACGTATCCAGAGATGCATATGAGCCTCTCAAAAGATGGCACGGAACTCCTTATCACGAACCCAACCGAGGGGAGCCTGAATGTGTTTGCCCTCAGCTATACTGGGAGTGGTTTGTCGACGGTTGAAAAGATAGATGAGTTCCCAGTATTCGCCCTCTGGCCGGTCTTCTCTCCTGACGGCAGATACATCGCGTATATTGAGGTCGATTCAGCCATCGCACGTATCAATCCCCGCATCAAGGTGATCGACCGGTCGACAGGCGGAACGTTTGAGTTTGCTGACCTGTCACGTTTTCCGAGCGATCTTATGTATATGACTGACTGGATCACGCTATGAACAAACCACTAAACATACTCTGCTCGCTGTTCTGCATAGCATGTGTGCTGTGTGCTCCATTTCTGGCTGATGCGATAGCGCTCGGCGAGCAAGAGCTTGGAACATTTCCTGACCAATTCCGTGGAGGAATGGTAAATGGAGTTGTCCCGAGTATCTCGTCCACAGTGAGGACACCGTTTGAAATGACCGGGTGGCGTCGGGCACCGATCGTATTGAGTACGCCAGGTGCCACACGCGATGAGAACGAAATGCTGGCGGCTGACGATTCACGTACCCGCTATGTTCCACCGTTCATTACTGCAGATGCACTTCGTGTCCGGCGTGGACGCCATATAGAACTTCAATGGGATACGGGTGGGAGGAACGAATGTTACATTGCAGGCTCACATGGATACTCGTACCCCACGCAACGTTCACCATTCATACAGTTTTTTATAGGAGGCGCTTCGTATGTGTCACATAGTGGTACGGTGCGTACCCAGTTGCTCGAGGAGACGACCTATACGCTGACCTGCCTTGATCAGCGAGCACGTGATACACACGCTGTCACCATACACATGCTTCCAACTGAACTCTAGGTGGGGGCAGATTGCAGTTTTTTGTGTTCGTTGGCACTATGGTGTGATGCGTTATGTAGGAATCGATTTCGGAACCAAGAAGGTAGGGGTCGCTCTGAGTAATGAGGGGGGTACTATGGCGTTCCCTCATGCAGTGCTCCCCAATGATGCGCTGCTTTTTGACGCGATCCGACAGCTTGCACACGAACAAAAAGGGACGGTCATCATTGGTGATTCGCGGGCCCACGACGGGTCGCAAAATCCAGTGGCGAAGGAGGCACGCGCGTTTGGCGCACGCCTCGAAGCAGACGGTCTCACTGTCCTGTATGAACCTGAGTTCTACACATCGAAAGAGGCTGAGCGCATCCAGGGAAGAAGTACCCTTACCGATGCCTCTGCTGCTGCACTTATTCTTACAAGCTACTTACAACGTAATCACGCATAATCTATGGACATGATCTCATACGACGACTTTGCAAAACTAGATATCCGTATTGGCGAGATCACTACGGTCGAGATCGTTGAAGGGGCAGACAAGCTCCTCAAACTCACAGTTGATCTCAAGGAACAGAATGAAGATGGCACGCAGAAGGTAAGACAGATCGTTTCGGGAATACGTACTTTCTTTGAGGATCCGCAGACGCTCGTGGGAAGAAAATGTCCTTTCTTAGTGAATTTGGAACCTCGTGTCATTCGAGGATTTGAGAGTCAGGGTATGATCCTCGCGGTCTCAACTCCGGAAGGTGATTTCGCACTTCTCTCGCCGCATACTGATATTCCGGCTGGAAGCAAAATAAAGTGACCCGTGGAGTGTGATGTGAGTATCTCAGAATCGTTTTCTCACTCTTACCTATATACTATAGGTATACATGGCGCGGTTACCTACCACACTAGCGCGGCTCTTTCCCCCGCCTGAGTTCATGACACTTCCAGCCGTGGGAGTGGATATTTCTGACACCTCACTTAAGTACATGCAATTTGAGCGAAAAGGCGACGAGCTTGCGCTCAAGGTTTGGGGTGATCTGCCGATCAAGGATGGGGTGGTGGTCCAGGGTGTGGTAAAGGATCCGGCCACACTTGCGCAAAGTCTGATTGAGGTGCGGCGTATAACCGGGACACCTGTGATGAGATTATCGCTTCCCGAAGAGCGCGCATATCTTTTTGAGATGAGGGTAAAGACCAGCCTTTCTCATGATGAGGTGCTCGATACGATCGAGTTCCACCTCGAGGAGAACGTGCCCCTCTCTGCACGTGAGGCAGAGTTTGATTACACACCCGTACCCGGAGTACCGGTTGGCGGAGAACGTTCGATCATCGTGACTGCGTATGGAAAAGAGACGGTTGCTGCGTACGTAGAGGCGTGCGGACGTGCGGACGTCTTACCGCTCGCGCTTGAGGTAGAAGCTCAGGCACTCGCGCGTTCTGTGGTGCACGAAGGTGATGCGAGTACCTGTCTTTTGATCGACTTTGGAAAGACCCGAACCGGTATCGGTATCATTTCTGAGGGTGTACTCCACCTCACCTCCACGGTGGATATAGGTGGCGAAGACCTTGATGTGGGTCTCAAGCAAGCGTACCCCCTGGCGGATCCAAAGGAGCTTATTCGGATGAAGAATGAGTATGGCATCCTGCCCACCCTCGAGGAGCCTAAGGTGCGCGAGGCGCTCATGCCCTCAATGGTCAACCTGAAGAACGAGATCGTGTCGCGCATAGGGTACTGGGATGGGCTTGAGGGGAAACAAAAGCGTCCGATCGTACGCGTTATTCTCTGTGGTGGTATTGCAAATCTCGCTGGACTGCCGAGTTTCCTTGAAGACGCGGTTGGTCTTCCCGTTGAGCAGGCCGAGGTATGGAATAATGTCTTCAAGATCGGTGACTATATACCGCCGATCACCAAGCGGTATTCATATGGCTATGCCACAGTGATCGGTCTCGCCCTTAGCAGCTTTGTCGACACCGACGTATGAGCAATCTACTCCCACGCGTAATGAAGAGAGACGTGCGACGTGAATACCATGTCCGTGTCGCCACTGTCGCTGGATTCGTGGTCGCGGTTGCTGTTGGGAGCCAATCCCTCCTCCTCTTGCCGTCGTATCTCCTCGTCAATTCTAAACTGCACGCAGCAGAAGATAAACTCTCAGCACAAAACGCGTCCATGGGTGATGCATACGGACAAGTGGTGAGTGATATCGAGCGTGCAAACAAGATCGTGACTGAGCTTTCCAAAACTGAACATGGCGCAGCTGTGACGACAGTGCTCGAGGCGATCATGGAAGAGGCGGGCAATAACGTTCGTATCAACGGTGTTGTGATCAGAAAACCTGATAGCGAGACACAGAATGTCGAACTACGTGGCGTTGCTGCTACGCGCGATGAACTTGCGTCGTTCGTTGATCGTCTGAAACAAAACACACTCATCACATCTGCTGAGGTGCCATTCTCAGATCTTGCTCAAGCGCGCGATGCTGGGTTCACCGCTTCTCTTGTCATTAAGACGACTACACCATGATGCGGGTCTCATCTACAGCACGGACTGCGTTATTAATGAGCACCATCGCGTGCCTGTGTGCACTGTTGCTCCTTTCTGGCATTCTGTACATGATCAATCGCTCATCAGCAAAACTGCATGAGGCCGAACTTAGTTCGCATACACGAGAAGAGGAGGCACGACAATTCACTCAGCTTGAAAAACTCGCCAACGAAACCGTTGATTCGCGGAACGAAATAGAGCAGTACATCCTCGAACAGTCAGAGTTTATTGAGTTTCTCTCTCTTCTCGAACGAACCGCCTCTGGCGCAGGTGTTGAAGTAGAGACAAAATCGATCTCAGCATCTGATACTAAGGGTGAATTCAACGCAGTCACCATCGATCTAGAGCTTGGTGGCAGTTTCAAGGCCATTGAGCGCGTTATTGACCTCTACGAACATCTCCCTTATCAGTCACATATTGCTGGCGCAAGCTTTGATAGGAGTGAAAGCGAGGTTGATCAATGGCGTGCCCATGTGACGTTGATGGTAACCCAAGTAACATTATGATGAAGCTCAAGCTCAATCTGAATTTTGTTCACCATAAACTGCTCCAGGCTGATCGTCGACGGGATGGTGTGACACTCTCCTCAGCACTTTTTTCTTGGTTTGCTATCCTGGCGGTCGCTAGTGCGTTCCTGCTCACGGGTGGGGCCTATGCGTTCTATGTATTCACAAATGTCGATGTTTTGGGTGATGAGGTTGTGCTTGAGGTGAGTAAGGTTACTAAGTATAAAGGTGCCCAGGCAGACCAGGTCTTGGAGCAGTACCGTTCAAAGAAAGCGTATTTTGAACGGTATGCGATCATAGCTCCGCTGTCGGTCTCTGCTACGGAGTCATCACCTGACAGTCTTCCAGACACCACCTCTGCCGCTGCTGAGGAGGTCTCAGGAGACACAATTGAGGAGGTTGCATCATCGACCATAGAAACGGTAGAGTAGACACGCGTTAACTATACGCATGCCCCTGTAGTTAAATGGATATAACTGCGGACTTCTAAGCCGCTATTCGAGGTTCGATTCCTCGCGGGGGCACTCGAAGACACAAAACCTGGCCTGCGCCAGGTTTTGTGCGATCGAGTGAGGCACAGCGATGTCGCGCCAGCGACCGCGAGCCCGGGGAGGAAGCGCTTTGCAGAATTGTGCGAAGCACTGATTCTGCTTAGCGACTTGACCCCACCAGAGAAACTACTGCGAAGTGTTTTTGCATAGGTGACGACCGCAGCGATGTTTTCGTTTGAGCGAATCGAAAGGCGAAAACAGGGAGGTGGGGTCGCTGAAATTTGTCGTCAGAGAATTATCTGTGACCACCAGCATGTAAATGTCCTTTTTAATTTGCCTGGTTTGCCGCTGTATAATATGGATATGGGACTCGAAGGTCATGTAAATCGAACAGAGTTAGGATACCCAGGTTTCCGAAATGGAGATATGGTTGTGCTTCGAAAGACGGATATCAAGGGAGGGTATGATTCAGAAGTATCTCCTGGCATGTCGCTGAGTGGGCGACTCAAGGGACCCATACAGTGTGGTGTGCCTATATACCTCGACAGCGGCTCAAACACGAGTCCAGTGAAGCGTATCTATGAGAAGGAGGATATTCTTGTTGTTGAGACACAGACATCTGTGTATGAAGCAAAACCTGTATTCAGCGGTTTAGAGATGGTATCGCATGTTGGTACCGTGGTGCTACCTTCAGATGCTCAACTCCGCACCCTCGGGGAAGACGTAGCGCCGGAACTAAATATTCCATTGTCTAATGGAGAACAGTTCAAGATCAAGATCGACAAACAGGCACTTAATGATGTCCTGATCGAAACGCGTGGAGCGGTGGTGCACCGTCTGGGATCACGATATATCGTGCTCGCGAGGGTGGGAAACGCTCACGTTCCCTATTACCGATCCTCTAAAGGAACAGACGGCAAACGACAGGGCGAATGGTATCCATTCTTCGGCCATACGGGACCTTGGATCATTAAAGGTGGGAGCGTCGACGAAAGTGGTGATATGTACTACAGTGATGAACTTTCTCGCGTGAGAGAACTACTGAATGACCGTCTTGTGCTGCCGGACCCTAAGTATCTCAATAACAACTTTGAGATCAAAACGACTGATGGAAAGGTGATGTATTCGCTCGGGGAAGTACTTGCAATGGAAGATTTTTCCCAGACTCCGCTTTGGACCCAGAGCTCACTTGAGCCAGAGGTTGCAGAGAGAATGTTTGTGCAAGAAGTGACCGGGTATGCTCCTACTGGTTTATATGGATATCATCCACATAGGCAATTCCCTGGTGGAAACCAGAAAGTGTTTGAATGGATTGATAGCATTACGCAAAAGGTGACAGTTGTATCGCATTAACACGGTCTTCAAGTCCCTCACGCAAGGTGTGTACATATTGGCTTGGTCACGAGTCACTAAGCATAATCACTACTACGTATGATTTTGCTAAGTGCTCTCGACCCCGGCTCACAAAACAGTCTCCCAGACTGTTTTGTTGCGCCCTTCAAGTCCCTCACCGCGCAGTCGAAAGCCCGCCAAGGGGCGGGCTTTCTTGGTGCGCGGTGAGGGACTTGAACCCCCGACCTTCTCGGTGTAAACGAGCTGCTCTACCAACTGAGCTAACCGCGCATATATTTAATTGTACTACCTACTCTGCCCACCTCACTCAGCTGCTCTACTTCGACAAGTGAGGAACCGAGGGAGTGTACCATACTCACTTGTGTTCCGAATGCCGTCGAAGGAAGCTTTGCTTACTCGACAAGTGAGGAACCGAGGGAGTGTACCATACTCACTTGTGTTCCGAATGCCGTCGAAGGAAGACCGATAGGTCTTACCAACTGAGCTAACCGCGCATATATTTAATTATACATCCGCACGCTCTCTACGTGCGACACGCATAGTACCGTTCTTTTGAACTTTTTTCAATATCACCCCGACAGTACGTACACATGCTACTATGGTCAGCATCTATTGGTTAATTCATACACCATGAGTAGTTCAGCAGATGCATTTAAGAAACTCCAGCGAGAGATAGAAGATGAGCAGAAAGACCTTCGACGAAAGCGCGATGAGCAAAGGAAACTTGAAGACGAAAAACGTCACATAGAGGGTGATTTGAAAAAGGTTCAGGATGAGCTAAAGAAAATTGAGGACGAGGTCAGGAAAATTGAGAGTGACCACCAGCGTCATGTAGGCGAATTAAATAAGTTACAACGTGCACTCGAGGAGGAAATGAAGAAAACTAGTCACTAGGTGAGTTATACGAAGTATGCGTGAAGAGATCTGTTGTATTGTGTCGGGGCGAGTACAGATGGTCATGTATCGTGATTTTGCGCAGCGAAAAGCGCGCTCCATTGGTGTGGTCGGCACGGTGACCAATCTTCCGAATGGCACCGTGGAGGTAATTGCGCAGGGGACACCTGATCAACTCAAGTCGTTTATAGAAAAGCTTCACGAAGGCTCAATTCTTTCGCGCGTTGAGGATGTGGCGGTTGATTGGCGCTCGTCGAGAAAACATTTTGATGATTTTGTGATCGTGTATGTCTGAGCGTATCTCGGTCGGCATTATCATGGACGGCAATCGCCGATGGGCGAAAGCGCGAGGGCTCCCAACCCTAAAGGGGCACGAACAGGGAGCAGAAAAGGTGCGCGAGGTGGCAGAGTGGGCAATTGAAGAACAGGTCTCCCACCTCTACCTCTACGCATTCTCGACTGAGAATTGGAAGCGAAGCGAGGAGGAGGTGTCGTATCTTCTCAAACTCCTGGAGCGGGCGTTTGCTGAGCGCATGAAAGATATAGAAGAGCTTGGGGTTCGAATCCGCATCATTGGTGAACGAGAACAGTTCAGTACCTCCTTTCAAGAAAAGATGCTGGAGGTTGAAGAACGATCGAAGGATAATACCGCACTTACACTCGTGTTCTGTTTGTCCTATGGGAGCAGGAGGGAGATCGTGAGTGCGGTATCACGTCTGCCAGAGCAGTCTACCTATACCGAAGACGATATATCTGCAGCACTCTGGACGGCTGGTATGCCCGACCCCGACCTCATCATTCGGCCGGGAGGGGAAAAAAGGCTTTCAAACTTTCTCCTCTGGCAAGGTGCATATGCTGAACTCTTCTTTACCGACACGCTCTGGCCTGATTTCACAAAAGAAGAATTCTCCCGCATACTCGAGGAGTATCGTGCTCGCGAACGGCGACATGGCGCGTAGTGTATGAATGTAGAGATACTTTACGAAGACAATGACATCACGGTGGTCAACAAGCCATCGGGGCTTTCAATACATCGAGACCAATTCATGAAACCTGAGGTAGTAACGCTCGCAGATTGGCATGCTGCCCGTTCGCCTGAAGCAAGCGAGGTTGGTGAACCACTCCGTCTCCCCTCAGGTATGCTCGCGCGCCCAGGTGTGGTGCATCGACTCGACCGCGAGACCTCGGGCGTAGTGCTTCTCGTTAAGAATCAGGAGGCGCATGCGCACTACAAGGAGCAGTTCCATGACCGGCATGCAGAAAAAGAGTATCGAGCATTCGTATATGGCGTACTCAAAGAAGAAAGGGGTGTGATCGATCGCCCGATCGCGCGGAGTAGCAAGGACTTCCGGCTTCGTTCCGCGCAGCGCGGGGGGAAGGGAACAGCTCGCGAAGCACTTACCTACTTCGAGCGGATCGGTGGTAACGGTACGCATTCATACGTACGCTTATTGCCAAAGACCGGCCGGACACACCAACTTCGTGTCCATATGAAAGCGATCAATCATCCGATTGTGTGTGACAAGCTCTATGCACCGAATCATCCTTGCGACCTCGGGTGTACCCGCCTTGCCCTCCATGCGTACACACTCACCCTCACGCTTCAGAGTGGAGAACAGAAGACCTTCACCGCTTCGCTACCTGCTGAATTTGTGGCAGCAGAGCAAGCGGTAATGGGGTCGTAGTTGCGCCCTCTTTCTCATTGTGGTAGAGTGTGGCGCATTCAAATTACCTATGAAAACGGCAGTAAAAACATCCCCAGTAAACATGGAAGAGCGCGCAGCGCTCGGCATTACTGCGGGCGATACGGTGAAGGTTCACCAGAAGATCGAGGATAAGGGCAAGACCCGCATCCAGATCTTCGAGGGTCTCGTTCTTGGCCGCAAGCACGGCAACGAGGCAGGTGGTACGTTCACGGTCCGCAAGGTGGTAGATGGTATCGGTGTCGAGAAGATCTTCACCCTCTACTCTCCACTCATCGATAAGATCGAGATCGTAAAGCGCGCAAAGGTGCGCCGCGCGAAGCTCTACCACATCCGCGAGAAGGTGGCGCGCGAAGTGAAGCGACAGATGCGCAAGATGCGAATGGTAGATATTTCTACAGAGTCTGAAATTGAATCGAAGGCAAAGGCTGAGGCGGCAGAGAAAGCAGCAGCTGAGGAGAAAAAGGAAGAAGTTGCAGCATAATCAAGATAGGGAAGAAAGCGAGCGAAGAGCTCGCTTTCTATGCATATAATTCAGTAGACGCTATTACTTTGAGGTAGTACGCTACAAATATGGCAAAAAGAGGAGCAAAACCAAAAGGGAAGGTGGTGATTAAATGGTCATCAAATTTCGCATATGCTATTGGGCTCATCGCTACAGACGGCAATCTCTCAAAAAATGGTCGGAGTATTACAATGACCTCAAAAGATATTGAGCAATTAATAAATTGTATGACGGCACTCAATATTACGGTTCCACTTGGATATACCATATCGGGTGCGACACATCGCAAAACAGCGCGGATTCAATTTAGCGATACTCTTTTTCATTCGTTTCTGGTTTCCATTGGAGTTTTCCCTAATAAAAGTAAAACCCTAGGAGTGATTAAAATACCACACGAATATTTTTTTGATCTGTTACGGGGATGTTTTGATGGCGATGGTACCGTGTATTCTTACTTTGATACACGTTGGCAGTCTAGCTTTCTTTGTTATACAGCGTTTACTTCTGCGAGCAGGGCTCATGTCGAGTGGTTGCGCCATGAAATATGTGAACGTACTGGTGAGGCTGGTCATATATCAAAATCGAGGACAAGTAGTGTGTATCAGCTTCGATATGGAAAGACAGCATCACGAACCCTCTGGAAGAATATGTACAAAAAAAGAGCGGCAATTTCGTTGTCCAGAAAGAGATTGAAAATCAAGAAGATTACGCGTATAATCGACGGGCGTCAATAAATCGCTACGTTTTACATGACGACCTATGCCCAGGTGGTGAAACTGGTAGACACGCTACCTTGAGGTGGTAGAGCCCGCAAGGGTGTGCAGGTTCAAGTCCTGTCCTGGGCACAAAATATAAATCCCCTTCGGGGGATTTATATTTTGTGCCAGAGCAAAGCGCCTGCGCGCTTTGCGTGAGAGGACTTGAAGACCCTGAATATATGAGCGGAGCGAATATGAAGGGTGTACAGATCCTGTAGGGATCAAGTCCTGGACTTGAAAGACTGACCCGTGACCAAGCTCTTCGCGAGAGGACTTGAAGACCTAACATCTAATTGTCTGCTACCATATACCTCATGTTCAGTATCTTCACTCAAACACGTCATTCATACGGTGTTATCCCGCTCCGAAAAAATGGTTCTGGAGTTGAGGTGTTACTCATAGATCAAAAAGACGCACATATTCCAGGTGCTGAGTATTGGACCTTCCCAAAGGGGACACCCGAGAAAGGGGAAACAGGACTCCAGACAGCTATCAGGGAGACAGGTGAGGAGGCAGGCATTGTGTGCGATGAAGTAGATCCTGAGTTTGTGTATGACGAACGATATACATTTCAAGTCGGCTTCACTCGTATAAATAAAACGGTCACCTACTATATTGGCAAGGCTGACGGAAAAGAAGTAACTATTCAGGAGGCGGAAGTGCGCGACCATGTCTGGCTTCCACTTCCCGAGGCACGAAAAAAACTCACCCACGATAACGCGCGACCGATCATCGACGCGATAGCTGCACACCTCCCCTCATCTCGACTTTTTACCTCAAAATAGGTATAAATAGTGCGCGCTGAAATGCACATACATGGCGACTATGGTGTAACGGTTAACACTGGGGCTTGTGGAGCCCTCAATCAGGGTTCGATTCCCTGTAGTCGCCCCGAAGTAAAGATCCCCGTCAGGGGATCTTTACGTAGGGGCGACTAAGTACATGCTGGGAGCATGTACGTCAGGGAATCGAAGCCGTTGCCAGATATTTTGAAAGCGAAGCGAATCAAAATATCGACAACGGGTACTGAAACTGTAAGTCTCGATTCCCTGTAGTCGCCCCTATATAGACATATATATAATCGTGTTGTATTGTTTGCACGGCATTGAGGGTTACTCCTCAGAGCTCCTTACATCTCAACATAAATAGAAAGGAACGGTCCATGAAGTGGCCTACTTCTCTTATGCTGATCCGTCATGGACAGTCAGCATACAACGTCCTGCGTGCGCAGAAACAGCAGGATCCTCTCTACCGTCAATTTCAAGCTCTCTATAACCAGGGAGTGGTCGACGATCAGGTCAGGGGGCTGGCACAACAGATCAAGGAGAAATACGCGCTCGGAGTCGGTGACTATAAAACGCCACTGACACCCGCGGGCGAGACCCAAGCTGCTGTAACAGGTCTCAAGCTTCTCGAAGCGGATACCCCACTTCCTGATGTCATCATCTATTCTCCCTACCTGCGAACTCGGCAGACAATGGACTTTCTTGTGAAAGGGTGGGGGCAGCTCGAGGCAGTTCCCAAGGTAGAGGACGACCGCATTCGTGAACAAGAACACGGCCTCGCGATCGTGTACAACGACTGGCGAGTCTTTCACACCTTTCACCCTGAGCAGCGCGAGCTCGAACGTTTACAAGGACCGTACTGGTACCAGTATCCGCAAGGTGAGTCTGTTGCAGAGGTGCGTGATCGGGTCAGGAGTATGCTCACGACGCTCGTGCGCGAGTACAGTGGGCAGCGCGTGCTCTTGATCACGCACCACCTCACTATTCTCAGCATTCGTGCGACGCTCGAACGTCTCACTCCTGAGGAGTTCATTTTGCTCGACAAGAAGAATAAGCCCGTGAACTGCGGAGTGACTGAATACATCGGGAAACCGACGGAAGGTAAGGAAGGACGGCTTATCCTCCACACCTACAACCAAAAACTCTACTCCGAAACCAAGGAGGAAGTGTGATGTCGAAGCTATTCTTCGTCACGGACGTGGAGTCGACCGGTCCTGACTTCGCGCGGCACAATATGTACCAGTTCGCGAGTGTGCCAGTCACGGCAGACGGTGTTGTCCTCAGCGGTATCGCATTTGATGTGGATTTCTCCACAAAGCATCACGACCCGGAAACTCTGAAGTTTCTGAAGCGTGATCTTGGTATCACCCTCGATACACTCCGCAGGCGGAAGAACAAGGTCTCACCATTGTTTGCGATGACTGAGTTCGACCGCTTCATTACGAGAATGCTGCATGAAACTGGCGCCGAAAAAGCCATTTTCGTGGCTGACAATCTTGCCTTCGACTGGGGGTTCATGCACACGTACTTCCACCGATATCTCAACAAGAATCCCTTTGGCTATGCAGGCAGGAATATTCCCTGTCTTTCAATGGGACGCTACGGCAAGCGCAATGCGTGGGAAGCGTTCATCACGGAAGCGCATACCCACGATGCGCTCGAGGATACCAGGGGTAATGCTGGAGCGTTCGCAAAAATGATCAATGATGGTCTCCGAGTCTAGTTCCTAGCCCACTGCTCGTTCAGTGTTGAGTAACGTCATGTGACCCGAGGTGTTTCACCTCGGGTCTTTTTTAATACAAAAAAGTCCGACGAGTGACGTCGGACTTGTATGATTTGTGTGCGCGGTGTTCCCACGCACACGTTTGGTGTTGGATCGCAGGGCATTAGTTGCCGGCGATCACTCCGTTGCCGGGCGCAACATTCAGGATCGGAAGCGTCGATCCAGGCACGAACTGCTCAGGCAACTTGCCATCCCAGTTCTGAGCCGCCAACGAGTAGGTGTAGGCGGTCAGCTCGGGATTGTTGCGGAGCGCTTCAGCTTTCTTGTGGATCGCCGCTGCTTCTGCTTCGCCGATCTGTGCGATCCGCGTAGCTTCTGCCTGCGCTTGCGTCAGCTTCGCGTCCGCTTCACCTTTTGCCTGCTCACGCAGAGCATTGGCTTGGGCGGTAGCCTCGACAACACGCGTCTCGGCCTGAATACGCTTTTGTTCGAGGATGTTGCGCTCCTCCTCGACCTTTGCCTTTGCCAACATCGCGGTCTCGATCGCGTTTTCGAACTGATCGGTAAAGTCGATGTTGGTGATCTGCACCTCGGTCACGTTGATGCCGTATTTCATTGCTTCTTCACGGATCACTTCACGAACTGCAGCACCGTAGACATCACGCTCCTGGATCGTGCGCTGGGCAGAATATTTGCCCGCGACTTCCTTAAGCTGAGTCTCGACGAGCGGCTTCAGACGACGGTCAGCGTAGTACACGCCTTCCGACTTAAAGATACGCTCGACTTCGGCAGGGTTGAGGTCATAGTTGACCGACACGGCAGCTTCGTACTGCTGGGTGTCGCTCGAGTAGACGTGGACCGGTACTTCGATCCGCATGTTGCGGATCTCCATGTCGGTCACGCCGTCGATGATCGGCACCTTGAATCCAAGGCCCGGTTCCTTGACCGCAATGAATGCACCGTTGCGGGTCAGCACACCACGCTCACCCTCGCTGACCACATAGATCGACGAGAAGAGAATGATGATGAGTCCAAAGACACCGAGTGCGCCGAAGACGGACTTTTTTGAAGGAAACATCGTGATACTCCCTTGTAAAGAGCTTCGCGTTATCACCCGGTCTCACCATTGAGTCCGGAACGCAAATGAGCGCCTCCCTAAGGAAGCGCTCATCGCAAGACTCTTACTGTATGTGGTGCTAAATCTGACTAAAACACCCCATAAGAAAAGTCTTGCAAGAAACCTTCCTTCGGTTGTCAGATTTAGTTGGTTGTGTGGTGCGATCCGTGCGTCCGTGTCTGTCTTTCTTTCTGCCATCACAATAGCAGGGCAGGGTGCTTTTGTGTAAAAAATTGTTCCAAAGTGTACTGTGTATAAATAAAATACACGTTAGCATGCTTATAAATAAGCATTTACAGGCTTGTAAAAAGGTGTATCAAAATGGTACACTTCGGTCACTATGGAACTCAAAGAGCTCTTGACCGCAGTCGGCCTCACGAAAAACGAGGCGGCAATATACATGGATCTTATTACCTACGGGACACAGACCATCTCAAGTATTTCACGTACGTGCAAACTTCATCGTCCCGCGATATACCGTTCGATGCCACACCTTAAAGAAAAGGGGTTGGTGAGTGAGCGACAAGTGGGGAAGCTTATCTACTATGCTGCAGAGCCACCCGAACGACTTCGCACACTTCTTGAAGCAGTTCACGAGGAATTGAATACGGTGATCCCGCAGCTCACGCAGCTTCAGAACAACAAGACTCCCATCGTGAAGCGACTCGATGGGAGGGCCGGGGTACACGCTGTGTATGAAGATATTCTCCGGAGTCTCAAAAAGGGCGAAGAGTTCTATCGTTATAGCTCGGAGAGTGCTGAAGATATACTGACTGTGGGACTCCCCAAGAATTACGAGAAGATACGTGATCAGATGCAACTTGAACGGCTCGTCATCACGAACCCCGATTATGTTGCCTCACGCGAGCCTTCACTTGAAGAGACACTTCGTGTGGTCCCTGAAGAGTTTTTGCCGTTTGACTACGGTGTGTCGCAGATCATCTATGGAAATAAGATCGCATTCATAGACTATACCCAGCCGATCGCTACGATCATTGAAAACCCTACACTCGCCAAGTTTCAGCGCGACATCTTCAAGATGCTGTTTCGGCGACTTGACCGGGGGTCAAAACATCGATAATTCGCTATCATAAAAGGGTGATCCAACCCGCTAAAGGGCTAAATTGAAGCATATTGACATTATTTCTAATTATGACATTATGCGGGATGGATGGATATTGAAATCTTGAAAGAGGAGGGTGCGCAATGCACATCAACGGACACGGTCTTGGTAAGGACCAGAGAACACAAGTTCCCGTCGCGAAGCGACGGCAGCTCGAAGAGTTCTGGCCCAGAGTGACTTTGAGTGCTCCGAAAAAGGACCTCGAACGAACCACCTCCCCGAAGTGCATTCTGGATCTACGCAAGATCCTTATGTACGCGGGATACGAGGGAGACTTCACGCTGATCGCGGTGAAATGGATGAAGGGAGCAAACGGTCTCAATAATCGTTTGACTTTCGGCGCCCCACACGCCGATTTCGTGGTCATAAACTACCAGAACGGTAGCAAGGACAAGCGCATCGAGTATCGCGTCTGCGCCAGGCGTTCTGATGGAGACGGATATACCTTCTATAACAAGCTCGTCGCGGCTCAGAAAGAGATCGATGACGAGGAGGAACGTGAGGAGGAACGTCGTGAGCTTGAGGAAAGTTCACAGACAAACGTGGTGAAGGATGTTCGTCCCAACAAACCAGCGGAAGAGGGTCGCGTGCTACCTTCTCTCGCGGCACCTCCGTTGACATCAGTGCAGGAGAAGCCTCCTACGGCATCTCCTGTGATAGGCAAGCAGTCACCGCTGCAGGCTGTCGTGAAGCGACAATTCGATAACATGTACGAGTTGATGGAGGACACGGCAGCACTTGGCGAATGCATGGCCAAGCTTTTTACTGAGTCGCATAATGGTATCTCGCGTAGGGATGAGGTACTTGACCACCTCGTCGCGTTCGGTCTGCGGAACAGGATATCTGCGTTCTGGGCGTTACGGCGACTCAAAGAGATGCATTACCTAATCCCCGACGGCATGATCGCTGGTGAGGAGGCCTATCGTGTCTGCAAGACACCCGGAGAGAAGGGATCCAATGCACCAAGGCCTATCGCGCCAATCGTACAGAAGATGTCAGCTCCAGAGGTGACACCGACGACGAGTCCGCTGCGTGGCGAGGATGAAAAATTCCTTGACCAAATCCGTCGCTACAGGGACCAAGCAAAGTCCCAAGCGCAGAAAAAGCAGGAACTCGAGGAGATACAGCGTGAGATGGAGGAGCTGCGTGTGCAGAATGCCAAGATCGCGGCACGCTTCAACGAACTCAAGGCGCGGAAGAGTGCCCTTGAAAATGCGCTGAGTCAGACTGCTGAGATCGATTCGGTCTTGGAAGAGCTGAGACGGATGCTCTAATGTTCCTATGTAATGACCCCAGGCACCATGTGCCTGGGGTTTTTCTATACCCCGCACGCACAGTGCCTGCTCACTAGGTCTGTCGATCTTTCAGTGGTTGGTGGTATAGTGACCATCTATGGTGAAACGAGCAAAGAATGGTGAGAAAAAGCGAAGTGGTATGGAGCATCAACTAGCGAAGTTTCTCTTCGAGGTAGGGACGCTTCGTCGGCTGCCGCGCATCCACCGGCAGACGCTTCTGATCGATGATACTTCAGATACGATCGCATCACACACCTTTCGCGTCGCTTTGATAGGGTGGCATCTCGCGAAGCTCGAAGGTGCCGATCCATACAAGGTTGTCATGATGTGCCTTCTTCACGACCTTGGCGAAGCGCGCTCAAACGACCACAACTGGATCCATAAGCGATACATCAAGATCTTTGAGGATGAGATAATGAACGACCAGCTCGGTGGTCACCCCGACGGCGAGCTTTTCGCTATTGCGTCCGAGTACCGAGCACGGAAGAGTAAGGAAGCGGTCATTGCAAAAGACGCCGATAATCTCGACCAGATACTCCTCCTTCGCGAGTATGAGTGGCAGGGGAGCAAGGAGGCACCTGCCTGGCTCCACGACAAGGGGCGCACACCCTTTGCGAAAGTAAAGGATATGAAAACGGTTTCCGGGAAAAAGTTGGCGAAAGCAATATATAAAGAAGAGCCCTCGTCGTGGTGGGAGGGCGTCTGGACGAAACATAATCGCTAGAGGTATACTCGCGTCCTATGGGTATTAGACCCATCTCAAAAGACACTTTAAAATATACATTTATTTTAAATATGGGAACTACAGAATTCTGGATGGCCACCGCCACACTGTTCGTGATCGGGCTCGGGCTTGGTTTTTATATACGAGGCTTCGCAGGGTTTTAAGTGTATCTAGTGCGCCCCAAGTGCAAATTGAAGGAGGAGTGCGATCGCACAGAGTCCCACAAGAACATAGATCGATTGGGTGACAAAAACACGGCGGGTGATACCGTGTCCGCTTAAGGTTGGGAGGAGGTCGGATGCCGCAATATAGAGTAAATTGCCCGCTGCGATCGCGATCAAAAATCCAATACTCGCCTCGTGAACCGCTATCACAGTGTTTGTGATGACAACACCGACAATGATAGTGAGCGCAGAGAGGAAGTTGTAGAAAAGTGCTTGTGCTTTGGTGTACCCGGCGCGCACCAAGATGTAGAGCTCTGCAACTTCCTGAGGTACCTCATGGAGTGCAATGCCGAGTGTGGTTGCAATACCGAGTTCGGTTGAGACAGAAAACGCTGTTGCGATCACGATACCGTCAGCTACATTATGAACACTATCTCCGAGGAGGACTAGTGCGCCACGTGATCGCGTGTGCGAGTGACCATGGTCGCAGTCAGTTCCTACGTGGTGGTGATGATGGTATTCGCGGAGTACCCGAGAGAGGAAAAAGAATCCTAAAAAACCAAGTGCAAGTGCCCAAGGAGCATTGTCTGTCTCGTGAAATGCTTCAGGGAGGAGTTCAAAGAAGGTAACGCCCAAGAAGGCGCCAATAGAGAGTGGCAGGAAAGGGGAATGTTCTCGTTCATGAATGTGTTTCGAACGAAACAGTAAAATGCCGCTCAAAGAGAGGAGTGAGACACAGAGTGCGGCAATGAGGGCTTCCATATACGTTATTATTGCAAATGATTTGCGATAATACTATACTGCCCGAAATACGCAAGCAATAGATATGTGTGCACAGAAAATAAAACAAAAGGAAACAAACCATTCACATCATACGGCACACCATACGCACCATGGTGAAGAGGATGAGATCCTTCAGTTGTTGCGTGAAGAGGGGTACCGCGTGACTGCGCCGCGTCGTTCAATAATAGAAGCGCTTGCCACCGCAGCTTCGCCTAAGACCGCGAAGCAAATAGGAGGGCGAACCAAGATCAAGGACGCTTCGACGGTATATCGCACCCTCGAAGAACTCAAGAAGCTTGGCGTTATTGAGGAGTTTCAGAGTAAGGGAGTTGCGTACTTCGAGATCGTCCACGACCACCATGACCATGCGATCTGTGAGGTGTGTGGCAAGATCGAGCATATCCCCTGTGAAGCAATGAAGGCACCCCGCACGCTTACGCGCGCTGGGTGGACGATCACCTCTCATGAAGCGCTTTACCGCGGAGTGTGTGGAACGTGTGCGGCGAAGTGAGTTTATAATGCTAGGTATGAAGCGGTTCCTCTATGTTTTATCGGTAATCGGTGTGATGGCTGGTACGCCGGCGGCCTTTTTGTCTGCGCAAGAGATCCATCAGGATCTTGTCGAGGTTGTCGATGCTGTGGTGGTTGAGATCGAAAACGAGTACGAGCGGGACATCATGGGCACCGACGCGAAGGCGACCGTGCAGGAGGTCCGAGCCCGGATCTTGAGTGGCATCATGCGGGAAAAGACAGTAACGTTTGAGAATGATGTTGCGTACGTGAGGGTGGGAGATCAGATAAAGCTTCAGCGCCTCGTCGCGATCGATGGTACTGAGTACTATGCGTTCAAAGACTTTAAGCGTTTACACCAGTTGATTATCCTCAGTGTGGTGTTTGTTGGGGTGCTCCTGCTCGTTTCAGGTATGAAGGGAGTACGCGCACTCATATCACTCGTGATCTCGATCGGCGTTATTGTATACGGACTCGTCCCGCTCCTTCTGTTGGGGTACGATCCAGTATGGGTTTCTGTTGGCATCTCAAGTCTCATGCTCGCAGTCGCTATTTTTGCGACGCATGGCTTTGGTTCGACTGCGCGCATCGCATTTATCGGAACATCGCTCTCTATTGTCGCGACCGGTATTCTCGCCACGATCGCCGTAAGCGGCACAAAGCTCACTGGCTTTTCTTCAGACGCAGCTATTTATCTCAATTTTTCGACACAGGGTGCACTCGATTTTAGTGGCCTTCTTCTCGGCGGCATACTCATTGGGGTGATAGGTGTACTTGATGATGTTGCTATCACCCAGGCGTCTGTTGTAGCTGAGCTCGCACATGCGAACAAGGCACTCAAGGGTTACGACCTCTATGATCGCGCGATCAGAGTCGGGCGCGACCACATCGGCTCTCTGGTGAATACGCTTGCGTTGGCATATGCGGGCGTCTCGCTCCCGCTCATCCTCCTTTTTGCGCGCACAGACTCCACCTTTTTAGATATCGTCAATCAGGAGGTTGTTGCCGCTGAGCTTGTACGAACACTTGTCGGTTCGCTTGGGCTGATGCTCACTGTACCGGTCACCACTTTGATCGCAGTAGTGTGGGCACAAAAGTTCGGCGTTTCGCACATGCACGACGCTGGTTCTCATCATCACCATTCCCACTGACAGTGGTCAGGTTTGGGTATATAGTACCGGTAGTTTTAACAAACTAACCCATTTAATATGAAGGGATTCGCACAGGAGTTTAAAGCGTTCGCGATGCGCGGCAACGTCGTTGATCTCGCGATCGGTGTCGTTATTGGCGGTGCGTTTGGTACCATCGTGTCATCTCTGGTCGGCGACATTATCATGCCGATCATCGGCATGGCGACCGGTGGTGTTGATTTCTCGGGTCTTGCATATTCGATCGGAGATTCTACGATCGCGTACGGCAAATTCATCCAAGCGACATTTGTATTCATTATTGTAGCGTTCGCACTCTTCCTGGTGGTGAAGGCGATGAATACTATGAAGAAAAAGGAAGAGGCAAAGCCGTCAGCTCCAGCAGAAGACATCGTACTTTTGCGTGAGATCCGAGATTCACTCCGGAATCGATAGAGGGTAGGGATGGTAGGTATACAAAAGCGGTGGTTTTCCTTTGCCACAAGTGAGAACGTGCGGTTATACACACTGCAACAAAACTGATCCAAGTAAATAGGTATCATAGAACTATATGAAATACATACTAACCCTCACTGTCCTCGTATCGACCATACTGATGTCTGTGCCTGTGGTGTTTGCTAGCACACCTAAGATCATGAGTAGTTTTGGGGGTATGACAGGCTCTCCCGAGGATGGGACGCTCGCCTTTACGGGGTGGGCGTATGATACCAGCGATCCTTCAACTGCGCTTAGAGTTGAGATACGTCGCGGGACTCATATCATCGACACGGTGATCGCAGATGGTCCTACTCAGTCTCTCGATGAGAAAAATATTGGGAACCACCGTTTCACCTGGGAAATACCTAAAAAGTATTACGGCACCACATATAAATGGAGTCTCAAGGCGTTTGCACTAAATGGCGACAGCGTTCAAATTGGCGACACACCACTAGAAGTGGATATTCCAAAACCGTCAAGGACGGTTGCAGGGGTGTTTGGTAAGCCAAGAGGGAGTGCTGAAGATTCGTCACTCAAATTGGCGGGTTGGATCGCAGATAAGCGGGACAGTTCAAAAATACTCCAAGCCCAGATCGAACGAGATGATCAAGTTGTAGCCACCATACCCGCAGATCAAGGTCCAGAACTTAATGAAAGAACTGGCGTCACTGGCAATCACCGATATTCTTATACTATCCCTGCCAAATACTACGGCAGTACGAATACCTGGAAAATCACAGCGATCGATACGGATGGGAAACGCTACGCTATTGTAAATGGCACGCAAGAGCTCACACTTCCCTCATACGCTGCGAAGGTGCCATTTAAGATCTACTGGGGCTTCAATACAAAGTATGAACAGATCGCGGACATGCAACCTGACTCTCCTGAGGCACGTGATGTCGCAAAACTAAAAAGTATCGTTGACGGGTACTTTATCAACGTGAACACAGGTGGGCGTCTCTCATACTGGCCAAAACGTCCGTACGAATGTGGAGTGAACGACAAAACACAGGTAGATCCTAACCTCACACTCACCTACAAAAAGACGATCGATGGTACCACCACGACCGTTACTGAACTCGTAGACGATATCATCGCACGCTGCACCACACAGATGTATGAAGACAATAAGGTGTACGCAGCTTCGGCTGGATACAAGCAGGTGGGTAAGCAATATAACGGCCGTCAAGCACAACCATTTATTGCACGTCAAGCATGGGAGCGCGTGGTAAAGAACCTTGGGCTTGCAGATGAGATCGTGGCAGGGAAGGATGTTCAGTCTGAGATGATCTTAGGAACACGAAATTTTGAGTACTCGTCGTCGAACGACACCCTCAGCATCGTAAAAGATCCAACAGGTGAGTTCGTACTCCCTGATAGTTATGGTTACCTCCGTTCACATGGTGCTACCCCAACCTCAGTGCTCTCATACCAAGAACCAAGCAGGCAAGAGCCAAATGGATCTCTCCTCAAGATCCCGCTTGTGCCAGGCGGTAGTGGGTATGAGGTACTTCCCAAAAATGGTCGCATTCTCAACCTCGTCGGAGATGCCTTCAAAGCAGTTGGTATGAAGAGTCCCCTTTTAAAGGTGAATGTACGGCGATGGACTTCGAGTTCACCATCCGACATGCAAGTTGCGGTTAATTCAAAGTATTTTGGCGCTGCAAACTTTGAGGGAGGGACGTCTCGCATTGGCGAGAAGCTTGGGAGCGGTCAGACCGAAATAGATAACTTTGCTGAAGGAATGGTGTGGTTCCTTAAAAACACGAGTGGAGATAAACTGGTAACAGTCCTTATGCCACCGTATATCACCGAAGAGGAGATCATAGGCGATCAGGATGCGGCGGATAAGGCTCAGATTGGACGCATAAAGCAATACATTCGCGAATTGAATACCGCCATGATCGCACACGGTTATTCAGTTGGGGTGTGTACCGACCGTATGATCTTCATCTCAGGAGGGTATGGTAAATGGCTCCACCCTAACATCCTTCCCATTGCGCGTAACGGACACAACGCAGGCACCGTTTCTGGACAGATCGCTACGTTGAACGACATGCGCACCGAACTTTGTGGTAGCGGCACGGTCGCAGGAGCTTCCATTGCGCCGGAAGAAGCTGTCACACTCATTGATCAGATCATGAGCGCGATCGATGATATAGGGAACTCCATTCTTGGACTAGTTGCCGTGTGGCGTTAGTTATGTGGACTGGTTGCGGGCGCCTACACCACACAGTGGGCTTTTTGATCGGCAACCGCAAAAAGACAGACTCATATAAAAATATAAGAGCAAAAAAGAAAAAAATGAAAAAATAAT